>NZ_DAGK01000017.1:0-26896 GCF_002495725.1 Methanosarcina sp. UBA411 | reverse complement strand
ATAAATAAATAAATAAATAAATATATAAATTAAAATGGGTATCATGCATACAACATCAAAATAATATCAGCTACAGTAGTTTACCATCCCAAAATAGATTTATAAGACATATAATAAAGAAAAATAAGCTAAAGTCGTGTGTTTCTTTTTGCTATAAAAATCATAAAAATAAGTGGGAAGATAATCTTCCCTTTATTTAAGCAATTCAATAATGTATTCCAGAAGATGTATTATTTCACTTTTTGTTGCACCATCTATTTCTTCTTCAGAATTATTTTCAGCTTTTGAATCTGACTGTTCAAGAAGTGTATTTACAACCACAGTTTTACTTGTAATTGCAAATGAAGAATATTCTGACACTTCTGCTGTAAAATACACATACTGTGAATCCTGTCCTGTTATGGTAATTGGTACTTCTACCCACTTTCCTTTATCATACATGTTCAGGACAATGGATGATTCGTCCAGACTATTTGCTTTAAGCCAGGACTTTTCAACTTTAAAGTTGACAGCTGCATTTTCAATATTGTTTGCAGCACCACCGTTGTCAATCCATATATTAAAAGATTTGTATACAGTGCCTGCAGGTGGCTTCTCAGTTAAACAAGTCTTATCTTTCAGGTCCTCAACAACAACTGTTGCTTTACCAGAATCTTTTGTTGATTCAAAATATATATTGTTGACAACTGAATTGTCATTTTTAACATCAACAGATACAGTTTGACTATTATCTATATATACCTGATTTGTCTCTTCATACTGGATATTAGTCTGTGATTCGGGGGAATATTCGTAATAGGATGAGTCATTTATATTTGTGTCGTCATCTGATGATATATACGTAACGTCATCGTATACAGAAGAATTGTTTGCTATAATAGTATCATCATCTGTATTTACATACGCGGTATCATCATCTGAAGATATGTAAGTAGTATCATCGTCTGTTGATATTACTGTATTATCGACTACAGTAGAACCGTCTGCTACTATTGTGTCTTCTTCTACAATGGAGTCTTCGATATTATCATTAGAAGTATCAACAACAGTAGTTTCCTCTTCAATATTATATTCATCTGAATTTACAATGGTTGAATTATCTCCAGTTGAATCAGCTGCTACAACACCTATTCCAGAGCTTGCCATTAATATAAAAACGGCAAGTAATAAAGCTATGAAACGACTTTTTAATTTTAACACAGAAACACCCACAGAAATCATTTTCAATGCTTCATCTCAACAATAATCCCAAGAAGGAGGCTTTAAGTTCCATACGGTCATTGATCTGAGATTAGCGTTGATAGATCAGTTAAGAATTAACTTTGAAATCCTCGATTAAATATATAAATCCAATTTATTAAGCTAGTCAATGTTACTTAATATTATCGAATAGTTATTATTATATTTTAAATCCTAATTTTTTAGTCAAGGGATTGAAGATAACTGTTAGATCTTAAAAGTCATATGGATTGCAATATTCTACTAGAATTGTAAGCAAAAAGTGTCATAAGCAAAAAGTGTTATGTTTCATCAATTTTCTCAGGATATATGAATACTACTTATAAACTAAGGGCAATAAGTATAAAACTAACAGCAAAAAATAGTAATTCGTGTCAATAATGCACAAATAATAAGCTTATAAAAAGTTATTTTCTGTTAATTCGAATTCTCTTGAGTGACAAAAACAAAAATCAATAGATATTCTGTAAAGATATTATCATATTCAAGGAATATTGAGTAAATTTATGTTATAAACGTTAATTATATATTTTGTTGATCAAATAAAAACTTTAGTTGCCAAAACTCCTGGTGCATCAATTTCTAATTAATCCCAAGTCTCTGGAAACTGCAAATAAATGATCCGTATAAAAGAACTTTTTTACCTTTTAAATGACCAAGAGAATATATTCCTAGAGACAATATAATATATTTAATGTGAAAGATGAATGTAAAGGTAATTGATATGAACATGTCTGTATCATGCCTATTTTGAATTACCAGACAGCCTTTTTAGGGTAGGGTGGCCATACTCAATTTTTTTGCTTTCAATGCAGAAGTATCGTGTTATTCAGATACACATTATAAGTATGATTATTTTCAACCCAGAAAGTAATTGATTTATCTTTTTCCAGGATGTAATTCAAGGACTCATTTGATGTACGGTCGTAGACCTGTGTGTCGCTTCCAGCAGTTACATTCACATTTACTAAAGATCTGATACCATTTGTATATGCATTGAATGTGATGATATTTCCATTGGAACTTATATTATCAAAATATGCATCATATGTATTACGATTTATTTGACTATATTCGTAAAAAGACTCTATGGATACATTATTTGAATAATAATTATCTACCCATATCTTAAATTTGGGGTAACTGATTGAATATTTGATAGCAGGATTCTTATCCAGTTCATGGGTAAATACTGGGTGTGACATTCCGGCATAGGATGCTGGTTCCCACCATTCCCATGTGTTATCGTACAGGTTCCCAACAATCTTTTCAGTATGAACTCCTGAGTCTCCGTTTCTCCAGTACATTCCCCATTTTTTATATGCGTAAATTGCATGAGTAATGTTATCGTTATTTCTTAAGGAACACCAACTTGTTGGCTTTTTTCCAATTTTCTCATAAACATATGTATATTCTTCGTCAATTGTTTTATACGCCTGTTCAAGGGGTAAATTATTCAGTTCTTTAGAGAAATGTATACCTGTTTCCCAAGAGTCATTATTAACCAGATTCTTTAGGTATTCAAGATCCGTCTCATTACATTCGTCAATAGATCTTACGTCAAACCATAATGTCCCTCTGCTATCCTTACTGTTCAGATAATTAATTCCCTGTTCAACTGTATTTATCGGATGAGGCCCATCAATTCCGAATGCTATCATTTTGCTATTTCCAATTGAAGTTATGAATTTTCTGTCAGCTTTCTGGTTTATAGTGTGTATATCAACATCCAGATATGTTCCTCCTCCCATAACAAAAGATGTGAACTTGATATACCCATTTGAAAAGTCTACATACGGCAATTTTTGTCTTTCAAGGTTATAAAATGGAGTAACTATACAGTTACCATCTTCTGTGCAGATCGTATTTGTTTTATTTTCTCCATCAAATATAATTTTGAAACTAAAAGTCTCTTTAGCATTGCCAATAAATATGCTTTTAGAGTCTATATTGCCAGAATCGGTCCGGAAATAACTATTCAAGGCAGTTTTATTATCTATTTCTTTAATTCTCATTTTTGAGCCCGGAGTGTCAAGTTCAACAAAACTTTGTGGATCATCTGTTTTTATGCCCATTGAGATTTCGTAGCTACATTTAACCATAGGCGTAAGATCACAAACATATAGAGGATATAGAGGTGATTTTCTTGTAGTTGTATACTTCAACTCTTTCGAATTATTATCAAAAAGAATTTCAGATTTATATTTTTCATGAACCTTTGAATTTTCATTTTCAGATTTAGTTGTATTATTCCAAACTTTGGCAATGAAAATATTGTTCGGGACATTATTTATTTCACTATAATTTTGTGAGAATAGTGTGATATTACCTTGGTTAATATTTTCAGTGATTTTTAAGTTAGTTGTATCTGAAAATGATTCCAACTCTCCAGTAAAACTTAATACAACTGCAATGAAAAATAATATCTTCATGTAATCAATGACCTTTATTTTAAACACCTCTAATTAGCCACTGGAATTGACACAAAATGAGCTAAAATACTAGTTTAGGGATATTGATGTAGAAGGTAGGCATCTAGTCTATAATTTGATAGAGATGATTGGAGGCAGGCCAGAATATCCCGCCTGATACTATTATCTCTGTATTAGTTAATTCTTGTCGAAAGAAAGGTCAGAAGCTATAAAACAGGTCAGAAATGTTCAGTAATTTTCCCACAGAACAATTAACTTGGAGGCTCCAAATATATAACCCGTATAAAGGACTTATTTTATCCTAAAAACCCAAGATAATATATTTTTTAGAGGCAATATAATAATATTCAACGTGAAATAATAACAGTATTATTCCTGTTATGTGCCAAATATTATGAATAAAAGCTCTATTTATTACAAATCTATAACAGTGCCTGTAATCTGACTTATATCCGGTGTCATGCCTATTAATATCCCTTTGAAATTCATAAATCAAAAATTTCTATACCGGCTTCCCGGAAATTTAGGCAAAAAAATGTCATCCATTTTTGATAGGTTCTACTTAGATCTAGATCCTGAAGAAAGGCTATTACAACACAGTCACAATTAACTGATTTTGAACTCAAATGAATATTTTTAAAAAGAAAAATGAGGAGATCCTCATATTATTTTGTCAATTTAGAAACCAGCGTTCCCTGAGCATCATATAAATATGCTGTATCTCCTTCGTTATTCCATACATGCGAACTTCTTCCCCAATATAGTTTAGTTGCAGTGTTTGTTCCCTTTCCAGTGTAGAGTGTTACTGTAGATTTAGAGTTCAAGGTATAAGAAGAGGGGAAATAGTAGGTATGTTTGCTTCCATTGTCTGTAATCTTCCAGCCATTCATTTTTACATTTGTTATTCCTTTGTTTGTGATTTGAACATACTCTTGGTTTGGCGTTTCACCTGAAGCACCGAGCCGCAAGTTGCTGATATAGATATCTGAAGAGGTGGATCCTTTTTTTACAGTTATATAACTCTTTTTCGTTACTGTATTACTACCTGCTGCATTGCTTGCTGTCAGCTTCACAGTATAAGTTCCTGCTGTGGAATATGTATGTGAAGGATTCTTTTCTGCCGAAGACGATTTGTCTCCAAAATCCCATTTCCATGATGTTGGACTGTTGGAACTTTTATCCGTAAACCGAACTTTCAATGGGGCGTTTCCAGAGGTTGGAGAGGCGGACAGAGCAGCTACCGGAGCTTTCAGAGGAGCTGCAACATTTATGTGGCTGGACTTTGTAACCGTATTGCTTCCTTTTGCATTCTTTACAGTCAAGGAGATAGTATATTTTCCTGTTTTGCTGTACGTGTGTGCCGGATTCTGGTCTGTTGAATATGTTCCATCTCCAAAGTTCCATTTCCATGAAGTTGGCGATCCTGTGCTTTTGTCAGTGAACTGTACCTGCAGTGGAGCATTTCCAGAAGTTGGAGATGCCGAAAATGAAGCAACTGGAGCTTTTAAAGGAGATGTAACAGTTATATAATTTGTTTTAATTTCAGTATCCTTGCCTACTGCATTACTTACGGTCTCCTTCACAGTATAAGTTCCAGGTTTTGAATAAGTATATATCGGATTATACTCAGTTACCAGATCAGAACCATCTCCAAAGCTCCATTTCCATGAAGTTGGTGATCCTGTGCTCTTGTCAGTAAATTTGATTGTCAGTGGTGCATTTCCAGAGTTGGGGGTTGCATAAAAGTCTGCGACAGGTGGTAATGGGGTCGGTTCACTTTCTGAGAGAGTGCACATATAAATGTCGGCATTTTCATTGCGCCTATCAGTATATACTATTTTGTTATTATAGATGACAGGATCTTCAACGTAATCGAATGGTAGTGTAACCCATTCCTCCGTACCAAAATCATACAGATAGGTATATATTCCAGTAAACATGTCATTATAAAGGATTCTGTTATCATATATTGAAAGGTCAAACGGTATCATTCCACCGCTTAGCATTATAGTTGTCTTTTTCGTGGAGATATCGTATAGCATAATCTGCTCGTTTTCATTCGCATACGCTATCTTATTACTATAGATCGCAGGGTCGAATGAATTAATATCAGATGTAACTCGAGTTTGCTCTTTAGTAGAGAGATCCTGCAGATATATATCATACCCACCGTTTCTAGTATCCTGCCAAACTATGTAATTACCGTATACTTCTGGGTTCGTTTGATCTGAAGTGTTAGTGGTTATTCTGGTCGTCTTCTTGCTGGAAATCTCATACATGTAAATGTCCCAATTTCCATTCCGTTTATCCTGCCATACTATTCTGTTTCCAGATACACAGGGATTTTCAGCATCAACACCTTTTGTAACCTGCGTTTGTATTTTCTTTGCCATGTCTGTTAGGTAGATATCACTTCCGCCATTCCTTGCATCCTGCCAAACAATATAATTTCCCCAAAGAGAGGGGTTTGTCTGATCTGCTGTGTTTGTTGAGAGTCTAGTTTCAGTGTATGCAGAGCCTATACCACAGCTTGCTACTAATATAAAAGCTACAAGTAAAATCATTATACTTTTTTTTCTATTCCACACAAGAAAAACCTCGACATCAATATTAAGCAGAATATGTCGAGTTTTTATATTAAGAAACGTTTTTGATTTTTTGAAATTATAATATATCTTTAATATTCAAAATTTTATATTTTTATTTGAGATTGTTGTAATTCTCTACAAACCAACAAACTTCTCAAAAAATGGTTAAGAGAAAGTTACATGACATTTAAGGTATGTATACAATAGAGAAACCAGTCAAAATAAAAATTCAAATCTTGGAGCGTTTTTCATCTCCTTCAGTTACCTTACTTGCATTTGTGCTTGTGTTGTCGCTTTTAACTGTTGCAACAGTTTCTGCTATCCGTATGCTCTGCTTTCCTTTCTCTCTTGTTATTACAAAAAAGAATAACAAGGAACATTCGCTGTGAAAATTTGAGAAGCCCCTTTTATAATCTTAATTATAAATTTCTTATGGGTATTCTGGAGACTTCATGTAAAAAGTAATATAATGCTGAAGGGGTTCTGCATGTGGCATAGGCAGCCGTAGAAGTTCTTTGTATGAATTTTATGCTTTATTACTTATAGATAGTAAATTAAGGCTCTGTAGAAATCCTTAACTTTATGCAAATTGTATTTATAACTTTTTTGTGTATGTAATATGCAACAGTTTAATTTTTATTTTTATATCTTTTTTTATCTAAAAAAGAAATTTAAGGATTTCTACAAAGCCGATATGTCCGAATTTTTTAAGGACTCTTATCTTGTATTAATACTCAAATTATAAAAATCATTGCTCATTCTCTGCCAATCCACAAAAAGAGGGCACTAAACGGAAAAATTTTATTAAGCCGCCGGAGGGACTTGAACCCTCGGCCTGCTGATTACGAATCAGCCGCTATACCGCTAAGCCACGACGGCAAATGAACAGAGAAAGATAAGCAGACTTAAAATAGCGATCAAGAATTTAATTATTTCGCTCGGGAAGGACTATTTGCTTTTGCAACACTTGTGTAAATCCTGTTATCCCTGAAATAATTCTGACTTCCTTTAAATAACTCTGGCCTCTATGCAGATATTATACTGGTGAGGAGCATACGAACGGACTACCCTTTTCTCCAAAATTTCGATTTTTTTTCCTGCTTTTTCCGCAGCTGTCCTTATAAGTTCAATGGAGCTCTCAAAGAGGTTATCTTCAGGAGTTATTCCATAATAATGAATTATTCCGCCAGATTTTGTCAGGAGAACCGCAGAGTCTAGAAACTCAAAGGCATTATGAGGCAGATTCATAATTACATGGTCGGCAGTCCCTGCAAACTTTTTTGCTTCTTCCCTGGCATCGCCTTCGATTGCTTTGATATTTTTCGCAGAATTAAGAATTATATTTTCCCTAAGATAACGAACAGCTTCCGGGTTTTTATCAATTGCCAGGACTTTTAAAGGCTTCTTGCTCTTTGCTATCAGGATACTGTAAGGGCCGACTCCTGCAAACATGTCAACAACGGTATCTCCCTCCTTAACCCATGAAAGAATTCTTGAGCGCTCGGTTGAGAGACGTGGAGTAAAATAAGCCCGTGCAAGGTCGACTTTGTAGCGGCAGCCGTATTCTCTGTGAACTGTTTCTGTTCTGGTCTCACCTGCAACAACCTCAAATTCCCTAACCCTGAATTCCCCTATAACAGGCGTGAGAGGCTTGAGTACGGTTTTTATATTCGGCAAGGTTCGAAGGAGAGCATCGGCAATTCTTGAGGCTTTCTTATTATCAAGCTCAGAATCTTCCAGCAGGGCGATATCTCCTATAACTTCATAAACAGGGCTGAAACCGAGCAGGTCTTCTGGAACAGGTTTCTTTTCCTGGGGCTCGAAATCGAACTCAATAAGCTCAATTCCTTCAGGAATACTCTGTAGCTCATCAGGGGCAGGCTCTCTTGTCAGGGGAAGATAAAGAAATGCTTGGTCTGCACCTATTTTTACGGAGTTATCCAGAATTTCAAGCTCAAGGAGTATTCTCCTTACAGGTTCTCCTTTCTTTTTAGGAACTTTTATGCACTGCCTTCTCATGGAAAATCGACCTTTCGGAAGCCTAATGTTATCCTTCTATTAATAAGCTATCTCAAAATTTGTCTGGCTATTTACTATGCTACTTATCTAGCCACTTATCCGATTGTTATTTTTTTGGCGAAGCCTGAAAAAGCCTAAGTAAGTTTCCGGTAATGGAATATTTCTCAGAAACTTTGTTTCCAAAGGAATCTTTAAGCGTGGATCTTATTTTGAAAATAAGGTGAAAAATGCAACTTTATTTTGAGAGGTGCTATAATTGGTAATGGGAATTGGCATTAACCAGCTCAGGAAAATCTCGCTTAAATTGCAGGTTTCGACACTGTTGAGTTATATACTTGGATTTACTGCATTAAAGCTAAGCTGTTCAAAAAAAGAAGGAATCCCAAGACACGGGAAGATAAACACTTTTGGATACATCCTGGGAGCCTTATCTTTACTGTATATGATGTACTCTGGAGTAAGGCTTATAATTGCCAGAGCAGCTCCTGCAATTCTGTATATTCACGGTTTCTTCGGGCTTATAACTCTGGCTCTCAGCTCCTTATTCGTAGCTAACAGGTGGAGCTGGAAAACTGTGAGAAATATGAGGACTCTTGTGGTTCTGTTCCTATCTACTTTCAGCGGAGGAGTCTACCTGTTTTCGCGGCTTTATAAATCAGAAGTGCCTTTAAGAAGACAACAAATTAAAGAAAAAGCGGATTAAAATATTGTATTATTGGGTTATTTTCAAACAAGTGTGAAATAAAATTATATATTATATTAAGTGTATTTGAACTAATATTAAAAGATATGCGATTCACGAGCAGATGTGACTACATTCAAATTTGTTAGGGTAGACGTAATACTTTAGTTGTCTTGTTAATTTTATGTTACTGATATCATAATTAATCAAAACTTATATATATTTATACTCATATGTGTGAAATAGAGACTTCTTTGTCTTTTTTGCAGCTACTAACCAGCTTAACAAATAGCTAAAAAACTGTTAATCTGGAAGTTACAAATTATCTGGGGAGAGGTATAGAAAAGAGCAAAATTAGGAGTAAGAAAAGCATGTCGAAACCAAAAAATGTCTGGAAAATTTTTTTTAAGGATAAGAAACACGGAGGACACAGATGTTCGTCTGAGGAGTTTCTTTCTCTGGAAGCCAGGGAAAAATTGTTCCATCTTGATGGAGGCAAAACGCTTCTTGATTTCGGGTGTGGCTCAGCAGAACTCCTGACTTACTATGCTCTGGAATATGAACAGCTTGTAGGAGTGGATTTTTCCCCATCTATGCTAGAAGAAGCAAGTAAAAGGATCGAGAAAAAAAAGTGTCAAAACATAAATCTAATCCTTGCTGACCATGAAACACTCTGGAAGAATCTGGATTCTTCCTTTGATCGAATAACTGCAGCCGGTGTAATTCAATACTTGACATTTCAAGAAATTGATACATTTATCTTTGAAGCATCAAAGTATCTGAATAAAGATGGAAAAATAGTATTTTTTGACATACTGGATTCTCGCTTATACCCATTATGGAAGATAGGGGTATTCTCACGAGACACAAACGTCTTCAAAATTTTGTGCAAAATAGGTTTCGAGTTTCGGACTATGATATCGGCAAGCTTTAAAAATCGTCCAAAAGATATTCTCGGTTTTTCTCACAATCCCTACACAATCGAAAAAATTGCAAATAAACATGGGTTTAAAATGACTTATGTGCAATCGATGTATTACGAGTACAAATATCATGCAATAATGCGTAAGACTTAAATGCGTTCAGATGGGCATCGACTTAAATAAAGTCAAGTCAAATTGAGAGTTGGACATAAAATTGATGTGGTGGTTTAGTGAACAGACGTCATCGTCTTAATATATTTTTCCCAACACTATCTACATTATGTTCATGTATTGGGAGAACTAAAGCTTTTCCTAGTAACGGTACTCCAAAAGTCTATAATAATATTGATCAGGGTATTCTCACCTTATTTTCTCAAAATTACTCTAAAGCTAACGGTATTCCAAATAATATTTTTATTGCAAAACATCAGGGTAATAAGATTTATGACAAACTGTATTCTGCAATTTACGGGATTCTTAGATCAGAGATTTCTTTCAATGCCTCAAAATCACTAAAGTATAAAGTCACAAGAAGCTCCTGTTTATCTCCTTATAGTTTATTTCCAGTTGCAGATACTATTTTTGAATTTGTAGCAAATGGGCATACAGTAGATTTAATGAAATCTTCAAAAACTCATAGATTCTGTAAAGCTGCTTCCATACCACTAATTCACTATAGAGAGCAGCCAAGGCAAACTGGATCACTTTACATCTGTAGTCTTATACCAATGGTTAAATGTACTTATCAAATCTCAATGGATATAAATACGGACGATCCTCAAAGTTTTGTTGAACTTGATAGCCCGGGTTCAAAGTTGATTATCCAAAAAATAAATAATAATATTATATTGAAAAGTTATTTTAAAGATTCTTCTGAAGATGTCAGATCTGAAACCTTATGCATCGGGAATACAGCTGAAAAATCTTATTTTGAGATCTTATTTGATGGATGCAGTAAAACAAATACGATCTCCACAAAAAATGGTAACTATATAATTACTCCATTTTATAACCTTGAAAGACAAAAATTACCGTATGTCGATTTTTCAAATGGGTATATCAAGTTCACTTCATTTATTCTGGGAAAAGGAACGTATCTGGATGTTGATATACACAGTATAAACCAAATAGCAGATAGAAAATTCATAACTGCAATTGGAAACAATAAAATGCTGGCTTTTGGACTTGATGGGCCGCATGTAAGGAATACAACGGAGCAGGGCATACGCTATCTTAACAGCAAAAATAATAACGGGACGATCTGGTTTGATATAGAGATCCTTGAGCAGTGCAGTGAAAAGGATCTTGAGTACTTGCGCAGTTTGGTCATCAGTCATTCCTGGGACGTAGGAGTACATTACTCTAAGGAACTGAATAGTTTTCTACTTGAACAGGCATATAAAATAATGGATGAAGGATATTCATACGTTTATGAGAAAATCGGAAAAAAGCCAACAAGCTGGTGTTCCTTGAGAAATAGAGACACTGTTAAACATGCAATTTATGCATATGAAAAATGGGGAATGTACTGGAGAAATGGAGAATCTGGAATCCACGCAGAAAAAGTTGTTGGGAATCTGGACGATAACACATGGGAATGGTGGGAACCGGCATCCAGAGCAGGTATGGTACATCCTGTTTTTACCCATGAACTTGATAATGATCCAGCTATAAAATATTCAATTAGCCGATCAAAGTTTCTAAACTGGATAGATAATTATGAGTCAAATAATGTCTCCATAGTGTCTTTTTATGAGTATGGTCAAATAAGTAGAAATACATATGATGCCAGTTTTAAGAACCTTCAATATACTGAAGATTCTATCATATTCAATGCAAGCACAAATGGTGCTATTTCCCTTGTAAATGTAAATATAAATGCTGGAAAAAACACACGGGTTTACGATAATACATCCGAAAAATTCCTTAGTTATAAAATAGAGCAGGATAATTCAATTACTTTCTGGGTTGAAAATAAGCACACTTACAAAATATGCTTTAATAGCTTTGCCTGAAAAATAGTTTCTTGGGCTTTGTATAAAAGCTCTTAGATAAGAAGTCTTCGTTAATTTAAAATGAACAAGATGGTATAATTTTGCTTGTTTTCCTTCAAACCTTTTGGAGTCTTTTTAGATAGGTTTTCTACAGAACCGCTTTTTGGTATAAGTTTATTTTTAGTTTTTGACCAGGATTTATAAGAACAAATGGATTCGCAGATAGCAACCCAAAAAGAAATTCATGAAATCTGAAGTTCAGGACATTTGAGTTGCATAATTGTAATTCAGCATGAAGTATAACCCAAAGATTACCAGGAATATCCCGCAGGTGTAGAGGATATATTTATGCATTTCTTGGGAGAGCAGGTTTTTACCACGCCCGAATGATCCAGATACGGCAGTAAACCATCCCAGATCTGCGGCCCAGTGCCCGATCATGTAAGCCATTGCGATTATAATTCCCAGTTCATATTCCTTAAGTATCAGGGCACCGCCTGCTGTCAGCCACCAGATCCAGAAATATGGGTTCGAAACTGAAGTAACTAAGCCTACCAGAGAAGGGTTGGAAATCAGTTTCAAGCTTGAGAAATTCTGAGAAATCTGTGCAGAAGAAGTCGTGGCTCTGGCATCTTTTAAGGTAAGGAGCCCAAATATCAGAAGTGAAAGCCCTCCTAGAAGGAAAATTACGGAAATCATGCTACTGGCCACAAGTGAAGCAGCCCCTAAGATAATCAGCAAGTAGAGCACAGCCTCTACGAGCATATGCCCAAATACCACTTGTGGGCCTGCAAGCCAGCCTTTCTTTAGCGAAATTTCTATAGTTGCAAAAAGCATTGGGCCCGGAACGAGTGCACCTGTAAGCCCTACGGAGAACCCTAACAGAAGAGCCTCTAAAATTTCAACTGTTATCATTATAGATCAGATTTTTATATTTCTATGATTCCTTTTCAAAAATAAACCTTTGCACGTCAGGGAAACCTAAATAAATAAAATAAATGCAAAAATAGGGAATCTATCTATGTAATAACATAAAAAATACTGGAAAAAGAAAATAAAGGAAATTTTAGAGGATAATTTCAATATCCAGTTCTTCTGCAAGCTCTTTATATCTGTTTCGGATGGTGACTTCCGTAACACCTGCCACATCCGCAACTTCTCGTTGAGTTCTTCGTTCTCCACAGAGTATGGACGCAATATAAATTGCAGCGGCAGCAACTCCTGTTGGGCCTCTCCCGCTTGTGAGTTCCTTTTCGGAAGCCTGCCTCAGGATCTCAACGCTCTTGGATTGGACTTCTCCTTTAAGGTTAAGGCCTGAACAGAACCTCGGGACGTAGTCGATAGGAGATGTGGGCATGAGCTTTAATGCGAGTTCTCTGGAAATAAAGCGGTAGGTCCTTCCGATTTCTTTCCGGCTGACCCTGGATACCTCTTCAATTTCATCAAGAGTTCTTGGAACGCTGCACTGGCGGCAGGCTGCATAAAGAGCGGCTGCGGCAACACCTTCAATGCTTCTTCCACGGATAAGGTTCTTGTCCACAGCTTTTCTGTAGACTACAGCTGCGGTTTCTCTCACAGTTCTTGGAAGACCAAGAGCAGAAGCCATTCTGTCTAATTCAGATAGTGCAAATGCGAGGTTTCTTTCAGTTGCATTACTTACACGGATTCTACGCTGCCATTTTCTTAAACGATAGAGCTGAGCACGATTCTTGGAAGAAATTGACTTTCCATAGGAGTCGCGGTTCCTCCAGTCAATCATTGTTGAAAGCCCTTTGTCATGTATTGTATATGTCATGGGCGCACCCACACGGGAACGCTTCATACGTTGATCATGATCGAAAGCTCGCCATTCTGGGCCTTCATCCACAAAATCGGCATCAATGACAAGTCCGCAGTCCCCGCACACGAGCTCGGCTCGCTCATAGTCGTGAACGAGGTTTCTGCTGCCGCATTCTGGACACACGGCCTTTTCGGTCTCAAAATTTTGCTCTTTTTGTTTCTCTTTGCGAGCTTTGATCATGGCACGTATTTTTTCTCTTTCAAGAGTGTCCGAATAGCGAACTCTTTCGACTTCTACCATATCATATCACCTTACAAATTAAAATGACTATATGTTTATGTTTTCCAGTATTTTGGCTGCACCACTGAAGTCACAGTAGATATCTAAAAGGAAGGATAAGAAATATCACGGGTAACCAACAAAAAATATATAAACCAGTTAATGTTAAACCATAATATAGAATTCAAATGCGCATTCAATGTCAGAGATCTCACCGAATATAGACTCTCTCATTAACAAGAGCTCGAAATTCTGAATCAGAAGCTCGCTTAAAGCCCTTCACTAAAAAATATGGATGATTTACAGGTCCGAAAACATTAACGATCGTCCCAATCCGATTCAGGGCTTTATCTACAACGACCGAATTCAATTTAGGAAGATTACCTGAGGCATTCTCGGGTTTTAACTCATCCCCTCTGATTATCAGGTTTTTAACGCCTGTTCTGTGCAGCACTTTACCGAGTCGTTTCATATCAGCCACGAATGATTAATAGTTATTTCTCTCCAGCTCAGGGCAAAAATTTCCTGGCTTTGAGCATGTTATTCTGTCAGCCATAAATAAGAATATATATTATAGACTGAAAAGCATATGTAGTCTATGTTCATTATATATAAAGATATCGCAAGACGTATATTATATGTTAGTCTTAACTAATTTAATATAGTAGAGTATAAGATCTAGAAGAGGGAAACCACAACCTTATATATTAAATGGACATTCTTGGCAGCAATCAGACCATAACTATGGTCATTACAGTCATTAACTCCGATAAATGATCTCGTTCTAGGGAGGAGACTCATTGTCAAAGTTCGTATATTTTTTTGGAAAGGATGTAACTGATGGCAAAGCTAGTATGAAAGACTTACTTGGAGGTAAGGGCTCAGGCCTTGCCGAAATGGCAAATTTAGGAATCCCTGTACCACCAGGTTTTACGATCACAACCGAAGTTTGTGTACTCTATCTGAAAAATCAGAAGTATTCTGAAGAAGTACTCAAACAGATCGACGAAGCGATCGATAAGCTCGAAACCTTGAATGGCAAAAAGTTGGGGGACCCAGAAGATCCGCTGCTTGTTTCTGTAAGGTCCGGAGCTAGGGTGTCCATGCCGGGGATGATGGATACCGTCCTTAACCTTGGGCTCACGGACAAATCTGTTCTCGGACTCGCGAATAAGGTCAATGACGAAAGGTTCGCTTACGATTGTTACCGCAGATTTATCTCCATGTTTGGAGATGTGGTTCTAGGAATTGACTTCGACAAGTTCGAATCCCTTATTGAGGATAAGAAAAAAGAACTTAATGTCGAATCCGATGCTGATCTCGATGCAAAAGCTCTGAAAGAGCTGGCTGAAAGGTTCAAAGGCGTAGTCAAACTCGAAAAAGGATTTGATTTCCCCCAGGATCCTAAAGTCCAGCTTCAAATGGCAATTGATGCTGTTTTTGAGTCTTGGAATAATCCAAGGGCCATCACTTACAGAAAGCTTAACGAGATTGATGACAGTTGGGGCACAGCTGTCAATGTACAGACTATGGTTTACGGGAACAGAGGTAATACCTCAGGCACAGGAGTTGCTTTTACAAGAAACCCGTCGACAGGAGAAAAGAAATTTTTCGGAGAGTACCTTATCAACGCACAGGGCGAAGATGTTGTAGCAGGCATCCGGACTCCGGACTTCATTGACACTCTTGGGAACAAGATCCCGGAAGCCTATAACCAGCTTGTTGATATCTGTCAGAGGCTTGAGGCTCATTTCAAGGATATGCAGGATATAGAGTTTACTATCCAGGAAGGAAAACTCTACATGCTGCAGACTAGAACAGGAAAGCGCACAGCTGCTGCAGCCGTGAAAATAGCCACTGACATGGTAGCAGAAGGGCTGATTGATAAGGAAACCGCAGTCACAAGGGTTAAAGCCGAACATATCGACCTTCTCCTGCACCCGAGAATTGATCCCGACGCAAAACTGGAAGTAATTGCAAAGGGACTTCCTGCATCGCCCGGAGCTGCTGTAGGAAAAGTTGTATTTACTGCCGAAGCAGCCGAGGAAATGGCTGAGAAGGGAGAAAAGACAATTCTCGTCCGGACCGAAACTTCCCCTGAAGATATCGGAGGAATGGCAGCTGCCCAGGGTGTCCTTACCGTGCGCGGAGGAATGACCTCTCATGCTGCAGTCGTTGGTAGAGGTATGGGTAAGCCTTGCGTTGTAGGTTGCGGCGATATCTCAATTGATATAAAAAGCGGCCTCTTCATGGTAAATGGTAGCACAATCAAAGAGCACGATTATATTACCATTGATGGAAGTACAGGCAGCGTAATCATCGGGAAAGTAGAGCTGATTGATGCCGAAATCAGTGACGATCTGAAGAAGATTCTTACGTGGGCGGATGATATCCGGACTCTCGGAGTGAGAACAAACGCAGACAATCCGGCAGATGCAGGCCTTGCCCGTGAACTCGGCGCTGAAGGTATAGGACTTTGCAGAACTGAACATATGTTCTTTGGGGAAGACAGGATTCCCGCAGTAAGGGAAATGATCATGGCCGAGGATGAAAAGTCCAGGAAGAAAGCCCTCAAAAAATTACTTCCTATGCAGAAGGAAGACTTCCTTGGAATCTTCCGCAGCATGGAAGGCCTGCCTGTTACTATTAGGCTGCTTGACCCACCCCTCCACGAGTTCCTTCCTGATAAAGAAGAGCTGGATGCAAAGCTCAGGGAGCTCGAAGCTTCAGGAGACTGCGGAAAGATCGACGAGGTAAAGAAGGTCATAAAGCGCGTGGTTTCCCTTAAGGAACTCAATCCTATGCTTGGCCACAGGGGATGCAGGCTCGGAATAACCTATCCGGAAATCTATGATATGCAGGTACGTGCAATCATGGAGGCAGCCTGTGAACTTGCAAATGAGGGAATGCAGATCGTTCCTGAAATCATGATTCCGCTCGTGGGCCTTGTAAAAGAGCTTTCCATTACCAGGGAAGAAGTCTGCAAGATGGCAGAGGCAGTCATGACCGAGAAAGGCGTAAAGATCGATTACAAAGTAGGAACAATGATCGAGCTGCCCAGAGCTGCAATTGTCGCAGACCAGATTGCACAGGAAGCCGATTTCTTCTCCTTTGGAACAAACGACCTGACTCAGACAACCTTCGGGTTCAGTCGTGATGACGTGTCCAAATTCATGCCAATTTACCAGAAGGCAGGAGTTCTTGAGCACGATCCATTTGCAGTTCTGGATCAGGAAGGCGTTGGCGAAATAATGAAAATCGGCATAGGTAAAGGCCGCTCTGTCAAACCCGACCTCAAAATGGGTATCTGCGGAGAACACGGCGGAGAGCCAAAATCCATTCATTTCGCTCATGAAATAGGCCTTAACTATGTAAGCTGCTCTCCTTACAGAGTTCCGATTGCAAGACTCGTAGCTGCCCAGAGCACAATTGAGTCAAGAAAATAATAAAGTTCCTTAAAGTTTAAGACTAATTCAAAAAGAGGCAGGATTTTATCCTGCTTATATTACTCTTTTTTATAGAACTTTTTTGGAAAAATCCTTTTGTGAAGGTTAATATTATCATTTTGCGTAGAATTCACGCAGAATCTTCATTTACAATCATCCATAAATCATTATTGAATCGAGTCTTGCAGTACCTGCTTTTGTCCAATACTTGCAAATATTACAATACTGGATCTCGCCGTCTGAGCGCAATTTAAGGTTAGTGTGGCATTTTGGACAAATTTTTAGATGTTTCATGAATAAAAACCCCTTGTGTCTCCATTTTTAGTTTAATAAAGAAATTTAATGCAAGAAGAATCCCAGAGGCGCTGTATATGCTGTATCCCCCAATACAGTCTCTCCGAATTTATGCTCCCCCAAGCACATTGATTCGAAGAAGGATCAGCAACCCCCAGGAATTTCTTTTAGTTTTGATGATACCCCAGCTCTATTCCCCAACTCCAGAACATAGTAATAGCATAAATTATATTAAATAAATTATATCAAAAATTATACTGAAGCAAATAATTGTTTGACGTAAAAAATTTCAAGTTTATCATATGTCTTTTTTAAGTAGGAATTGCATACTTAAACTGAAAAACAGTAACATTAAGTCGTTATATCTAAAACATAAATGTTAATTTTTCATGTCTATAACAAATTGATTATAAAACTCAATATTGCTTCTCTGAATCCTATATTCTGGATAATCAATCGAGTTTTAGATTATAGAAAAATAGTTCTGAAACTTACTGATTTTGAGAGTAAAATTGGTTTTGGGTGAACTCGTCAATAAAAAGATATAGAAAAAATACAGGTTATTGCGGCCTCAATTAGCCGCAACTTTCCCTGAAGCCAACTGCTATTTAAGCAATTTACTTGGTTCAGTAGTTTCTTGAGATCATATAATCGGCAATCTGAAGGAGAAGTTCTTTTTCTGGGCAGTCCCGCAGGGCATCCAGTTTTGCTTTGCCTTCATTGATATATGAAATTGCAAGGTTCTTTACGTAATCAATTGACCCGCATTCGGTTAAAATCCGGACGGCTTCGTCGGTTTCTTCCTGAGTAGCTTCCCCTCTTCCGAAAATGTCCAGTTTTACACCCTTTTCGAAAGCATCGATTACAATCAGGGTATGTTTCCCTTCCATAAGGTCGCTACCTCTTACTTTACCGAGCACTTCCTGCGGAGTGATCATATCCAGAACATCATCATACATCTGGAAGCCAATTCCTATAAGGCGTCCGTATTGGGACAGGGCTTCTGCAAGCTCATCAGAAGCTCCTCCAAGAATGGCCCCAATCTTGGCTGCTGCAGCGTAAAGGACTGAGGTCTTTTTCTCCACCATCTCGATATATTCCGATTTACTAACCTCCTCCCTTTTTTCGAAATCCATATCAAGCCACTGGCCTTCACAGATTTCTGTACAGGTTTTTGAGAGTACATCCATACATTTTAAAATCCTTACCGGTTCGTTTTCGACTTTTGACAGGATCTCAAAAGCTTTGGAATAAAGAGTGTCACCTGCAAGAATCGCTCCGGCGTCACCCCATATCATATGGACTGCAGGCATTCCTCTACGGACATCATCCTTATCCATTATGTCATCATGGATCAGAGTGAAATTATGTACAAGTTCCACGGCCACCGCAGCAGGTAAAACCGATTTGAGGTTCGAGCCTGTAGCTTCAGCTGCCAGAATAAGAACTGCGGGGCGGAGGCGCTTTCCTCCTGCATCTACCAGGTAGCGAGAAGCTTTGTACAGTTCCTCAGGATAGGCTACCGGAAGCAGTTCATCAATTGCGGCGTCAACGTGGACACTTCTCTTTTTGATCTCATCAATTAATATCATAAACATCACGAGGCACGGAATAGGTTTCCTATACAGTTATTCTTCTATATATAACACTTCACCGTTTCTGAGAAGGTGTACTGTGTCTCCTAGTACATACCCGGCGTCTTCTGCCATCTCGATGTAGTGTCCATGCATCTGCATATCCCCATGGGCAGGGATCACATGTTCAGGATTTACCATACGCAGGAGTTCCCAGTGATCTTCCCTGTATGCGTGTCCTGACACGTGAACATTGTCATAAATCCTTGCGCCCCTCATCTTGAGCTTAGTCTCAAGGGCATAGCGATTAGCCTGAGTCATGGGACTTGGGATCACATTTGCAGAGAAAATAACCCTGTCTCCTGGATCAATTGTATACGGAGTTTCCCCGTTTGCAACGCGCACAAGTATGGAGCCTGGCTCGCCCTGGTGCCCGGTGACAATTGGAAGATACTTGTTCTTTCCTTCCTGGATGATGCGTTTGAAAGCTCTATCTACATCCTTCCTTTGGCCGTGCATCTCGACATTGGAAGGTAGTTCCAGATAGCCAAGATCTCTTGCAGCCCCTACGTAGCGTTCCATCGAGCGTCCCAAAAGCACAGGAATCCTTCCCATTTCCCCAGCCGCTTCAATAATGGCTTTTAGCCTGGGAATATGGGAGGCAAAGGTAGTAATAATCATTCCGACTTCGGACTCTTCTGTCCCAAGTAGCACGTCCCTAACCATATCCTTTGCGATTTGTTCCGACGGAGTCTTGCCTGAACGTCCAGCATTCGTGCTCTCTACAATCATTGCAATAACTCCTTCCTTCCCAAGGGCTTTAAGGCGTTCGAAGTCAGGAGCTTCACCCATTGTAGGAGTTCGGTCCAGCTTAAAGTCGCAGGCATAAAGAACTGCTCCTACTGGAGTGTGAACTGCTGCAAGCACACAGTCAATGATGCTATGCTGGACGTTGATGAATTCAATGGAAATGTCTTCTGTAACCTGGTAAGTTCCACCTGCATTCAACGGAATAACCCTGTTACAAACCTCAAACTTGCGCTCGGCCTCGATCTGCTGTTTGATAAGGGCAGATGTATATGGTGTAGCAATGATTGGGGCGTTATACCTGTGGGCAAGTTTCGGAATTGCACCTATGTGATCAAGATGCCCGTGAGTGCAGACAATTGCCCGGACAGTTCCATTTATTTCTTTCATAATGGTATCATCAGGAATTGCTCCCATCTCAATAAGTTCGAGAGAATGCATTTTGTCAATTTCAACATCCTCATGGATCTGAACCCTATCGAGCCGAAGCCCCATGTCCAGAATGATAATATCTTCACCTACAATAACAGCAGTCATGTTACGACCCATTTCATTGTAACCTCCGACTGCAACAATTCCTATTTCAGTCATATTATTACCTCTTACTTATTTTTTAATCCTTGTGAACCCTAATCCTCGGAAAACGGATCAGGTGATGACCTTAAAATTATAACCATTATGCGAATGGTATAGCTACAATAGAATCTAACACAGAATCAGCCTTAGAACAGCCAAGCACTCAGACTCTTCTCGCAGGAAGAACTCTACCCCCGATGAGACGAATCAACTACGTCTCTTGCAGAAGAATTCTCTTTTTATCTATCTGTCTCAGTATACAGATATTCAAATGTATGTTAAGCGCACTCCAGAACTACCAGGATGTCTTCAAACCCTCTTTCCTTTATATACACATTCTTTCTCAGGGTTTTATCCTTCCAGATCAATGAATTCTGGATATTACTTCAATTAACAGGAGCCTTTACATACTCTTCTTTTGATTATTCTTCTCTGGCCAGTATTTCTTAAGAAGCTGATTTTCAACCAATCCTGTAAAGTAGGATTTTTGTCTTTAAATTGCCTTGAAAACACTCAGTTTTCTATTTCAGCCGATTTTTCAAGAGTTTATCCAGCAACCTGCTTTGTTATAATTGGAAATTCTTATTCCTGGTTTTCCTGGTTTATTCTGATTTATTTCTGGCTATATTCTGGTTCATTCAAATTTTTCAGATTTATTTTTAATTTATTCCTGGCTTTATTCCAATTTGCTCTGGTTTATTCTAATCTGTTATGACTCTATCCTTCCTTCCCAATAATCCATTCTTCCCTGGATTATTCTTATCATGATAATCTCATCAAGTGATTCTAACCTTACCAGCCGATCCTGAGTCGACAATTATAATAATTATTTCTATTCCTGTATGAAATTCCTTCATACTAAGTAATTTCAGCCTGAGTAATTGTGAAAGAACTCTTTAGCTTAATCGATTTAAAAGTAATTCTTGAAATTAATCCCTGTTTTATCGATTTTATAGTAATTCTAGGAACTATCTCCTGAATTCATCTTGATTTTTTCAGTAAAGAATCTCTGGCAGTTTATGAACCTGAAGTAAATTCTATTGTAATTGTTAATAACTCTAGATAATTCAGGTCGAACCCAATACTTGTCCTTATGGTTCTGAGTAAGTTTTCCAGGATTCTGGAATAAGGATCCACTTGTTCATGTTAACAATTTATTCTCGAACATTACTTTCATATTATGTATAAATATCGTTGTGAAATGACCCTTCTAATTAACGTATCTGCTATTATATTTTACCGTATTATCCGAATTTTAATACAGATTACAGGTAAAAAGCCGGATTCTGTGCTATGAATTAGAACACATCTCCTGCTACGGCATAGTCTTTTACGTTAAAGCCACGCTGCCCCAGATACTCAAGGGTCCAGCCAGTAACAACCACAGGTGCGTTACGCAGATCCTGTATATTTGCACAGCCGCAGAGAAACATTGCAATCCTGAATTCATCCAGCATGCGGGAAAGAACCCTGACAACCGAGTCTTTTCCTTCAAGTGCAGGGCTCACAAAAGGCAAGGCTGCACTTGCCGCACTAGCTCCAAGGGCAATGGATTTTGCGATATCTACCCCTGTTCTAATTCCGCCAGTTGCGATAATTGGAAGAGAAACCCTGGATTCTATAATGCTGGAAACTGTAGGAATTCCAAAATCCCAAAAAAGTTCCCCAAGGTGTTCGGAGACAGAATCTCCACTTTTCCTGGCCCGGTAAACCTCAACGCCTGCCCAGCTTGTACCTCCCACCCCTCCGACATCAATTGCAGACACACCTGCCTTCTTGAGAAGAAGGGCATCTTCCCTTGAGATCCCAGCTCCAGTTTCTTTAATGATTATTGGCGTGTCCAGTACGGAGCAGATCTCTGTTATCATATCAAGACAGCCAGTGGCATCCCTATCTCCTTCTGGCTGGATGGCTTCCTGTAAGAAGTTAAGGTGAATGGCAAGGGCATCGGCATCGATCATTTCTATGAGTTTTTCAACTACTTCAACCCCATACTCGCGAATCTGAGCAGCGCCGACATTCCCATATATAAAGGTACTCGGAGCTTTTTCCCTGACAATCCTGAATGATTCTTCCTGGGCTGGGTCATCAATTACAGCTCTCTGGCTACCAACTCCTATTCCTACTCCCAGTTCTTCAGCTGCGGTGGCAAGGGCAGCGTTTACAGAAATAGTGTCAGGATGACCTCCAGTGATCGAAGCGATCAGAAAAGGAGCTTGCAGGCGTTTTCCAAGAAGATCTATAGACGTATTCAGTTTATCCATATCGAGTTCCGGAAGTGCCCTGTGGATCAGGGTCACATCCTCAAAGCCCGCACTGACTTTTCGAGATTCAACCGGGCTTTCAGCACATAACTTCAGGTGTTCGATCTTTCGCTTTGAGGTCGTGCCAATCATACTTTATACCCTTTGTCCGGACTGATTGTGGTTCCCATGGATTCCCCATTTAGGAACCTATATATGTTATTCTCTTTCCTGGCATTGAATATATGTGATGTTATACAAGACGTTTTGCTGAGTTCCAGAAGTTCCTGCACTTTTCCGAGCATGCCGCCCGTAACATCAGTACTTTCCGACCCTTTTATGTAACGCTTGAAGCTCTCAAAAGTTTTTGGAGTGATCTCAGGTACGGTTTTTCCTTCATTATCAAGTACTCCATCCTCTGCCGAGCCTAACCCGAGTCGGGTAATCTTAAGTTCTTTTGCAAGATAGGGAACTATCTGGTCTCCTGAAAGCACGCACGCTTTGAGTTCGAGATCCATGACGACATCTCCGTGCAGTACCGGGACAAGCCCGTTTTCGAGCATGAGCTTTATGTTGTCAAGGTACATACTTTCGATTCGTCCGTTTCTGCAAACCGTACAGCCCATAGGATGTACGGCTATAGCCCGGACTCCGTACTCGTTCAATACATCTACAACTCTGGATGCAAGTTTCTTGACAGACTCATGTGTTACAATTGCTCCTTCAGGATCAAAACCCCTGTCAAGCCCATATTTTTTGGCGTAGGTATGTCCAAAGGAACCTGCACCATGTACAATTATCATTTTTCCCCGGTATTCGGAAACTTCCTTTGCAATCCTCAGGAGGTCAGCCTCTTTTACAACCCCTTGATTTGCGGCTTTGTCAGTAATGACACTGCCCCCAAGTTTCAGGATAACAGGCTCGGTTGAGACCTTCATGCCATATCACTTAATACCTTTTTAAACTTCTTCTACTGGTAAGTACAAAATCGTGAAATAAAGCTTGGAAATCTTGAGATATGTTTCAATGAGGTCTGGATTATTTAACTGGTACAGATCCTTCAATTTGATCTCGATTTCTTAGCTCAATACGGATTTAGATGTACATTTACTTGATTTGGATTCGAGATTCTAGCTCGGGCGCCAGGCCCTTTTCTGAAGGCTTTGTGATGGTCACCTTGCCTCCTGCGCTTGCAATGGCTTCTGCGACTTGTATGCATTTATCAGGTGACGTAAGGGCAATCATGCATCCTCCCCCTCCAGCTCCTGTAATCTTTGCCCCGAAAGCTCCTGCTCCGCGGGCTGAGTAAATTAGTCTGGAAAGCTCGAGAATATTTACTCCAAGGGCGTCCAGAAGCCCCTGGTTTACATTCATAAGCCTGCCAATGGCAGGATAATCACCTGCAATGACAAGGGATTCCCCAATTTTCGAGATCTTGCCAATAGAAGCCATAAGAGGCTCAATAAGATCTGGATAACTTTCACGGAGCTCTCTGACATTTGATACAAGCTCTTTTGTGGAGGAAAAAACTCCTGTATCTCCTATTATAATACCACATTCTGGGGTCCTTAACTTCCTGCGGTCTGGGATGGTAACAACCCCTCCGAAAGTAGAAACGTAGGTATCGGTAGGGCTTGCTGCCCCCTGAACCTTAATCTCGATTTCATGACCCAGTTTTGCAATCTCGTTAAGAGAAAGCCCGCAGCCAAATAACTCATTGAGGGCCCCTATACTGGCAATCGTCACAGCTGCAGACGACCCAAGCCCGGAACCTACAGGAATATCAGAATCAATTTCCAGAAAAACGCCTTTTACCGGCACAATTTCTCTTATTCTTTCTACAACTGAGGAGATATAGGGATGCTTTTCAAAATCAATTCCTGTTCTGCCGATCTGCGACTGAATTATTACTGAATCGCTAATTTCTGCCCTGACGCGGGTCCTCAACTCAACAGCACACGCTATTGCAGTTTCTCCGTAAACAACTGCATGTTCTCCGAAGAGATAAATTTTCCCGGGAGCAGAATATAAAACCATGTTATTCCTCTGAAAGTCCCAAACTTGAATAAGGCATTGTAAAACAACGAATTTATACTTAAATCTTAAAGCAAATTTATTTAAAAAGCATTTTGCTTTTGAATGCACGATGATTTTATCTTCGAATGCGTGTCAATCTGTTTTCGAATGCTAAAATACTTCGTTTTGATGTTTAACCTGTTTTACAAACCTATGATATGTAGGTAACGGTAAAAATCCATAAAAAAAATTATTCGGATATAAGTAAATCTCCCCAGTAGTAATTAAAAATAAGTATGCTCCATTTTTCCGCAGAATTTTTATTACTCCACAACAATTGCGGCATATCCTACAACTGCGTTCATATCCCCTGAAACTTCTCCACTGTTCGAATATTTTAGCAGTTCAGCCCGGGTTGCACCAAGCTTCTTTGAGGCGGTTATCATCGCAGAAATAGGGCCATATCCGCATACAGATGCGTTTCTTCTATAAAGCCTTTCATAGATTCCTGAAACATCCAGATCGACGATAGCTTCTATCATTTCATTGTCCGTTTCCCTTGCAAGGTTAGCAGGCTGATAATGAGTAAAATCGCTGGATGCAATGAAGACTACTTTTTTTCCACTTTTTGAAACAAGGTTCGCAATAAGGGTTCCTACCTCAATTGCGGTTTCTTCATCTTGCATACCCAGACAAATAGGAAGAATCCTGAAATCCTGATCGAAGCGGTATTGAAGGAAAGGAAGCTGAACCTCAATCGAATGCTCGTATCGGTGCCCAAGCTCATCCACATCAACAATACTTCCTGATAGCCCTTCGGCAAGTTCCCGATCAACCTCGAGAGTTCCCAGGGGGGTTTTCCAGGTATCTGTGGATACCGATACCGGTGAACCATATCCTGTATGGTTGGGCCCAAAAAGGACATATGTGTCTGCTTGGGGAAGAGCTGCATAGACATGTGCAGCAACTCTCCCTGAATAAACATATCCTGCATGCGGACAAACCGCCCCGAGGATATCTCTTTCCCGGATCTCCAGACCTTCAAAACATTGCTTGAGTTCTTTCTCCAGATTTTCAGGACGCAGGGGATAGAACTGCCCTGCAACTGCTGGCTGTCTCATTTATTAATCACCCATATAAGATATGGGCCATTTTTATATATCCTTGCAGTATGCAGGGCTACTTTTCGGAATCAGAGAGGTGTTTCGAAGTCGGTCAACTCGTAATTGAAGGGAGTACCATTAAGCCTGGATACTTCCCGTGCAAGCAGCCAGTAGACAAGGGAAAGAGCTTTTCTACCTTTGTTGTTTGTGGGAATTACAAGATCCACATTCGAAGTCAGATTGTTGGTATCACAGAGTGCTATAACCGGTACTCCGATGCTTGAAGCTTCTTTCAGAACCTGGGCATCACCTGCAGGATCGGTTACGATTACAATGTCAGGCTCAAAGAAACCGTGGATCTGAGGGTTTGTTAGTAAGCCTGGAATAAATCTTCCGAGCATTGATCTTGTGGCTAATGCCCTGGAAAACATTCTTGCAGGGTGTTGCCCGTACTGCCTTGAAGAAACCACAAGGATTCTTGAAGGATCATAGTGAGACAGCAGTTTTGCTGCGGCTCTTATTCTTTCGTCTGTTGACTGGATGTCAAGCACATATAATCCGTCAGTTCTGACCCTGTATACGAAACGCATCATATCCTGGGTCTTTTGCTGGGTACCTATGTGAACACCTGCTGCCAGGTATTCGTCAATGGAAACAAGAGAAGTGGAATCTTCTTTAGCAGGTACTTCTTCCTCTGTTTCTACAGGCACAGATCCGGTTTTTGCTGCGGCTTCCTTTTCAGGTACAGGTTCTGCTTCAGCCACGACATCTTCTTCAGGCAAAGGCTGTGCGTTGTTTTCTTCCTGCCCTGTCTGCTCAATTTCCTCCATAAAGTCACCTCATAATATAGAATCAACAATAAAACACATTCAATATCTGAAAATGTATCCCACTGCGTTTT
>NZ_DAGK01000007.1:0-28925 GCF_002495725.1 Methanosarcina sp. UBA411 | reverse complement strand
AGGGTTCACTTCATCCCCGACCTAAAGGTCGGGGTATTCGTGACCCTCTGCGCTCCCTTGTAATAAAAAAATATGCATTAATATATAAAAAATGACATAAAGATGAAAAAGTATCACAACATCTGCGAGGGTTGCCCAGCTAGGTCAAATGCGCCAGACTTAATACCTTGGCCTTTTTGAATTATTGAATATAGTAAAGAAATAGGATCATAATTTCTTAAAAGTATCTCTAAATTTACTAGATTTCAAAAAAATTAATTGTCTAAGACTTGTGTCTTTAATAAGGTACTAAGTTAAAATTTGGTAAAATACCTGAAAGTGCTTAAAACAAAATTTAGAAGTTGCCCTTGTTGGATTCGCACACACTGCCTAGCGATTACAAGTCATTGCTCTGCTGGCGAGCCGATGAGGAGAGATTTTACGTTAACAGATCCATAGAAACGAGTCTAGAAAATAGAGTTTACTGCTTGAGGCTAGATCATGAGATCTAAAGGATATTAAAAATAAGCTCTGGCCGTATATATTAAAAATGAAGGGATTTTTAAAGTTATATATATAGCTAGAGCTTGAATTGCCTTAATATCCAACTCCTTTTACCTTAATCCCTAGGGTTAAACTTTATCGCCCGATCATATACAATCTCCGAGTATTCTGGCCCAGTTTTTGTAGAGTTTTCCAGGTAGGCCCTCCAGCCAATGAAAAGAGGTTGATCCAAATCTATCCCATAAGCCACCATACCGTAGGGAACCGCATAGCAGTACTTATCGCCTTCGCTGCAGTTCCTTGCGAGCTTATAAACATACAGGTATTTCGCATTTGGATTGTTGGGGAGATATTCCTCAGTAGATCCATTGAAATTGTTGTTAGTAATTGCTCCTACTCCATTCCATAAATCTGCTCCGTATACTGCGAAGCTTGAATACGTCGCCTTTCCTGTAGCCACATGGTTGACCCCATAGACGATTATGAACTCATCGGAATTATTCCCAAGAGTAATTGCTGGATCCCGCAGGAAAGGATAGTACTGAGAAGTATCGAAGAAAAGAGGTGTCAGCGAAGAGGCAGTCTGGTTTCCTGTCCATAGATAGCAGGCATCGTTGGTAGGACCTGCGGCGTTGATTCCTCTCTGAATAGCATCATTCCCTTTTGGAACCCATTGGCTTGTGGGAAGCTCTGTAGCATTTGACTCATTATATTTGTTGAGAATCACAGTCCTTAGCTCTTCGAGATCATCCGTAAGCTCGAAATCTGTTTGTCCAGTTCCACGGACCCTTAGCTCTGGATAAGCATACGGATCCAGCTCCGTAGTATTATTGGGAGTAATCCTGAAAACAACTGCAGGTGTATTATTGATGTAATTTTCTCCAGCCTGCGTATCATTGAATAAGGTTGGGCGGACAGCTGCAGCAAATGTATCGGAGTTATTATCCAGGCCCATGTTTAATATGGATGAGGGAAGCACCTGAGTATTAATTATATTATCTAAATATCCTGCAGAATGGGCAGCATTCCTGATTCGTTGATCAATGCCTTTGTCAGCGGTAATGATTATTACCGTAGTTTGATTGAAAGGATTTCCAGACGAACCATTTGGAGTTCCTTCGGTTTTAATAACCAGGTTGTTTGTTGAATCTGCTATGTTGGCAAAGATCCATCTTCTCTCGTCCCCAATTGTCCTGTGCATTAAGCAATAATCGTAACCGAAGTACCTGCATTGAGGCGGGGTTCTTCCCACGAAAACTACAGCTTCATCAGGACGCAGGTTCCAGAAAGGAGTTGTGTTTCCGTTAGCTCCAAGCATACTGGTTATTTTAGAAATCTGCTCTTCTACTCCATAACCAGGTGCAGGTGGAACAAAATACATCACGTATTTTGTTGTGGGATTGTTTCCGTACGCAGAAGGTAATACTCCTTTCTCTACTAGCGTAATAAAATCAAAGTAAGCGAGATCACCTTCCTGTACAGTGAATCCATCCTGTTCTAAAGCTTGTTGAAATGTCTGCGTGTCATTTGTTGTCACATTTGTTTCCACGTTCTCTGCGAGGGCAGTTCCTATTGACATTGTGAACAAAACGCCAATTAGTAAAAATAGCAAATAATTTCTCATATACCACGTCCCCTATGAGCGATACTTATTCTCGCAAAGAATTACACAAAAAAGAGGAATTATACTTAAGAAAGAGAAGATATAATAAACACCTTCCAAAATAATATGTCTTTGATTTCTCCTAAAATCCAATGCAAATCTTTGCGACCATTTTTTTAATTTATCAGTAAATATATTAAAATCCTCGGTAGAATGCCGACTAAATTGGGATAGTTGGTCTATTGATTGTGTAAGTTATTGCTTACTACGGACGAGAAATCAGGTTATAGAGAATTTATAATTTTTAAGACACGTTCTTAGAAGAAATGTAGAAAATTAGACCTTTAAAGGAAAATAAGGATTAATAAAAATTTTGGTGAGAAATGTACGATTCGAATGCATGAACTCCTATGAGAATAGGCTCTGAACCTATTGCCTTTACCTGACTGGGCAACCCTCGCAAATTGGATTACTTTAATGTAAAATATAGTCCTCTATAGCTTACTTAATATCCGTTTACGAAGGAATTCGTGCGTTCGAATCGCACCTCTCGCACCAAATTTTTTAATATATTAAGTAAAACTAATTTTATCATTTGTTAACATGTTATTAAGATATTATAGACCTTTTTCTTAAAACTTTTATGAGAAGTAGGTAACTAATAACGGTCACACTATTGGTTAATTTACATCAATACTCTCAATCATAATTTTTAAATTATGATTTATCTCATTCATGATGATTCACTGCCATATACTTTTAATTCGGAATTCGTGCGAAAAGTTATATCTATGCCTTACGTTTACGAATCCTATGAAAAAAAGGTTTCCAGTAAAATTCTCATTATCGGTTATGGCTCGGTTTCACAATGCACCCTACCTCTTTTAATGGAAAAAATCGATGTTCCGCTAGAAAATATTACCATAATTGATTTTGAAGACAAGTCAAAAGCTCTGAAGAAATATACTGATCAAGGATTAAGATATGTCTGTAAAAAAATTACTCGTGAGAATTTGGATCAAGTCTTGTCACAATATCTGGAAAATGAGGGCTTGCTCATTGATCTCTCGTGGAATACAACTACCAATGACATCATTAAGTGGTGTTATGATCAAAAAGTATTGTACGTTAACACTTCGGTTGAAGTATGGGATCCTGCTGAGGGGTTTTTGACTCAAAGTCTATTAGAAAAATCGCTTTATTCACGGCAAGTGAGATTGTTTGAACTTTCCCGTGGATTGGAAAGATGCGCCAACTGCTGTTATCGACCATGGCGCAAATCCTGGCTTGATATCTCATTTCGTAAAGCAAGCCTTGCTGGATATTACCGCTCGTACATGTGCTGATAAGAAAGTCTCTCGAGGATGAACAAGAAATTGCTCTCCTTGCAAAAAACAGGGATTTTGCCCATCTAGCTAAGAAATTGGGAATCAAAGTAGTCATTGTAGCGAGCGAGATACTCAAATTGCTACCCGACCAAAGGAGGTTAATGAATTTGTAGGAACATGGAGCATTGAAGGTTTGAGGTAAGAAGGGATAGCTCCGGTTGAAATAGGTTGGGGAACGCATGAGAGCAGATTGCCGTCCCTAGCGCATATACCTCCATGCGGACCGAAAAATGTGATTTTCTTGCCCCAAATGGGCATTAATACATGGGTCAGATCGTGGATACCAAATGAAGAGATTATAGGTATGGTAATCCGTCATGGCGAAGCATATGGTCTTTCACAAATATTAACTGTTTGGGAAGATGGCAACGCGATCTATCGACCTACCGTGCATTATGCTTATATGCCCTGTCATGATACACTTTCCTCCCTTTGTGAATTGCGAGGCCGAAATTATGAGCTTCAACCGAGACTCAGGATTATGACAAATGAATCATATCTGGCGAGGATATTAATGGGGGCACTCTTGATGCCATTCTTACAATTCCTGGTGGACTGGGAGCTCATTGAGCATTGAAGAGACCAGATCCCTTGCTCCCGGTCAGAATGCTACCACTCTTCAGATAGCTGCAGGCATTGTTGCTGCTGTACTCTGGATGCTTGAGAATCCGCGAGAAGATATTAAAACACCTGAAGACTTACCTCCTGATTTTGTCCTAGATATTGCCAAACCATATCTTGGAATATTTATTTCCACGCCGTCGGACTGGACACCGCTTAAAAATCGCAAAATATTTTTCAAAGAAAATCCAGCCGTAAAATACAATCCTGATCCCTGGCAATTTGAAAATTTTCTTTTCGTAGGTTAATTCAAAGTAAATTATCCTCCGGGGTAGACTAAAATCTGTCGAAGAAGAGATCTTTCCACTGTGCCTCTACATTAAATACAAAGCAGTAGAAACAAAAATTATAATAGAAAGATATAAAGAAACGTACGAAATTTCGGCAGTGTGCTAATTTTTCTGTAAAATTAGAGATTTAAAGAGTTATTGCATAGGGAAATTCCATATAGAGAGAGCAAAATTACACGTATTACATAAAAGCTGAATTTGTGATTTTACAGCAAATTCTTGTTTACACAGCCTCCAAGGAGAATTGATCAAAGGTATCTTTATCTCTTATCGAATCTTTATTCAGAGAGGATCGAAGGAAATTGGAAGCATGGAGAAGCAAGTCTTAAACATACTTGAACAATACACAAAAAAAAGGATTGAGATAAAATACATAGTCGAAGAACTGAAAAATTTCGGCATAAATTTGATTGCAGATCCATCGCTAAACAAGCCGTTTATTAATATAATTCAAAAACTGATTAGTGAAGACATATTAATCCCGTTGAAAAATGCAAAACGGTTACAACAATATAAAGGTCTTCCTAATAAATATGAGATCAACAGGTGCTACTTCGGACACTGTGGTGAACATATACCAGCAGAGAGTTGAGAGAAATCTCATGCAAACTCAACATGAGTTATTATTTAAAACATACTGATGAGTATCGTGAGCACAAGGAAATTATACGCAGAATTAACGAATTGCTGATGCAGGACGACTGTGAAATCCTTACTGCTAACGAAAGATCATACTTGATATTTGGAGACGAAAAAGCAATTACCGCTCCAAAAGATGCATCTATTGATGGAGAGTCGATTTTAAACCGATTGGGACTAACAATTGAACACATTAAAGCCGAAAGAAAACTAGAACCGTTTTTTTATATTAAAGTTGACGAGTATAATAGTTTAAGGGATGTATCAGCTCGGACAATCCTTATTGTGGAAAATAAGGATACCTTCTGGACGTTTATGGATGCAACTTTAAGCAGAGAACTTGCAGATATTCATTTACTTATATATGGGGAAGGAAACGCAGTTGTAAGTAAGTTTGAGTTTATACAGATAGTGGGCGGTAAAACAACTGATCGTTATTACTATTTTGGGGATATGGATCAGGAAGGAATACTTATTTTTAATCAGTTAAGGAGTACCTTTACAGAGTATGATATTCGCCCAGCAGTTTCATTATATGAGTATATGTTGAATAAAGCTGGGCCGGAAAACGCCAAACCTCTGCGAAAATATCGTAAAACAAACAAAGAGTCACTGTCTCCGTTAATCGATTTCTTCAACCACAAGACTAGAAAAGTAATTGAAGAGATTATATCTGCTCAAAAATATATTCCTCAAGAAGTCGTCAATAAAACAGATATGAGGAGGCTGAGCACTATTGGAATATGCTAAACATTTCCAGGATATTAATGAACGGATGAGGCATTTAAGATGTTACTATCCCTTTTTTAGGATTTATACGTATTCTTCCCGGAATAATCTGGAATATGATTTACCTTATGTCGCACTTAGTGTTTTGACTCTATTAATCGAGAAAGGAAAACTGCGTGGGCGCTCCCTGAAGGTGGATGAAATTGAGGTACATATAAAGAATATACTCGATGAAATATATCTGTATCATGAAATTGACAGCAAACAAGTGACGCGTACCATATTGACTATTCTAGAAACGGACAGAGACGGAGAATCGTATCTTTTTGAATATATAGACCCTATGCGTAGAAAGAAAGATGGTCATTATGTGCATCTGATAGAATACGATGTAAGTAACAAGGCTTACCAAATCAGTGATTCAGGACTTGATTTCATGATAAGCATCAAGGAACTGCCAGAAGAATCAAAAATTTCGGTGAGCTTAATTCTCTTTAAAAAGCAAATTGAAAATGGTTCATTCGTAACTGCATTGAATACGGTGAGAGAACTCAATCTTGAGGTTCTTCGCAAAAAAGAAAAAAGACAGTATTTGTTAGAGAAAATGCTGTATGGAGGACCCGATATAGTTGAGGACTATTCCATTTTCTCAGAGGGAGTTTTTAGTCAATTACAACAAGAGAAAATTTTATTTGAGGAAGTAAGAACCACTCTCTTAGAATTAACAAAAAATCACGAAGAAATCATCAATATTTCCAACAAGAGTGCAAACGAAAAAGATTTCCTGATCCTTAAACAAATTTCTACTGAGCTCGACCGTGGTTATCAGCTTCACTCCGGATTACTGAAGGACTATACAGACTTGCCAGGAGAATATGAGAAAATTTGTCGGATTAGAGTAAACTCGTTATTCGATAGAAAATGGCATTTTAAGGAAATTCTCGAAAATAATGTCCAGCAAAATTATCCAAATGATGTTCATGTTATTGGAATGCACCCAATGTTCCTGCCTAAAACCCCTAGGACTTTTAGTTTATACAAAATATTTGAACCGCAGATTGTAAGCCGTAAAAAACCTGAAGCTTCCGAAACAAGGCAGAATGATGAATGGAGTGAAAAAAAGCTTATTGATGGAACAGTTGATGAGCGACAAAGGACCAATTTCAGAGTTTATACTCATGCGTTACTTGGGTGTGTAGAGAAGCATGGCGGCGATTTAACTCTTAGAACATATCTTAAGACAGTTGAAGACACACTTGGGCCTGAAGCACTGCAAAATATAGATCTGATTCCCTTCCTGTTTTCGCTTAATGTTGACGTTAATGACGTAAATGTGCAAGTCTCTGAGAATTTACAAAACCTGAAAAACAAGGAACTAAACGTTACTCAGTTTGACTTTAATAAACTGAAGTTATCATGCCACTCCAATCGTGAATTGATCCTAGATGCGTTACTATTAGCACATGAGACACTCGGTCTTTCATGTTCGACTTTTATCGTTACATCCTTTCCAGACGAGATAATAAATATTAAAAAAGGATTCAGTGCGTATATATCAAATATGAAATTTATGATGAAGTGATTATGTGAAATTTGAAAAAGAGAATCTAGGCATCGCTCTTGATATGCTTTATCATATGTTGTCAACCGGCTCAATTGAAAGATTTGCATATCCAAAACACTTCATGCGTTATGAACAGGAAAGTGAAATAAGGGAAGCACTTGATTTTTGTGCTGAAAAGTTCGGACTGTACGTTTGCGGACGGGGAGATTCAATATTTCTGAGTGCTGGAGTTGGAAACCGTGTTTTTGGTTACACTAACGAAGACATTAAAAATGAACTTGGGAGAGGATTCAAAAACCCCGAAATGTACACAGTCTTTTTTATAATGAATGTAATCGTAAGCGAATTTTACAAAGAATCCTTTCATGATACACATCGCATAAACCTTCCTAAAAACTACCTTATAGGAATTATAGAAGCAAAAATTAGGGCTTTGTCTGATTTTGAAGATCTGGATAAAATCAGTGAAGAGTATAAATTTAATTTCAGGGAAATTAAAGACTTATGGGACAGTTTGCCAAATGTAGAATTCAGGGATGATTCCGATAATGAGATAAAACAAAAAGGAACCAGTTCAAAGATTGCGCTCATAAATGAAACTGTCATGTTTATGAAAAAACACAGACTGGTAGATGAGCACAATAATGCCGTTTATCCTACTGAAAGATTCAAAGCAATTGTATCTGAAGCATATAACAGGTCAGATATTCAAACAGACATAATAGAGTTCATTGATGATTTGACCTGCTTGGAGGAAGAAAAGAATGCCGAAACTTAAAAACCTCCGAGTCATTAATGCCCAGTTCAATGAAGGCAAGGGCATATACCAGGATTTTTCCATGCCTTTTGAAGGTCTTAGTGCAACGTATGAACTGATTAACGGTGGTGGCAAATCTGTCCTTGTAATGCTGTTATTGCAGTGCATCATGCCGAAATCATATCTTGATTCAAAAAAGCCTTTTAAGGCTATGTTTGAGGGTGGGGATCCAAATAGGACAACGCATGTTCTGGCTGAGTGGGAACTTGATGAAGGGTTATATGAACACAAGTACTTGCTTACGGGATTTTGTGCGAAAAAGAAAGATGACCCTGATGATCTTCTCGAGAGTGGGGGTGTAAACCATTTCAATTACATCCATCTCTACGATAAGTCAAATGACTTGGATATCTTTAGAATCCCCTTATGTAGATGGGAAAATAACGAGTTTGTGGTTATGGATTTTTCCAAAACACTTTCCACTTTAAAAGAAAAAAGTAGAGATTTCAATATATGGATAACTGAAACTATTAGAGAGTACAAGGAACGAATCAAGGAATATAATTTACTCGAGGCAGAGTGGCGATTGGTTCAGAGCATCAATAAAGATGAAAACTACCTGAAGACCTACTTTGGAGGTAATTATGGCACCTCCCGAACTCTTGTTGAAAAACTCTTAATAAATACTACAGATGAATGTTTAAGAGATAAACGTCGGTTCAGTGGAGACAATTCTGAGGAAAAAAGTAGCGAGTCACTTGCGAGTGCACTTTATCAGTCCCAGGAAGATTTAAAGAGGCTTAAAGAGGAAGTCGAGCACGTCAAGGAGTATACAACATTTAATTCCGAAGTCAATAAGATAATTGATGAAAACAATAAAGTAATCGAATCCCATCAGAAATTTGACGAGGCTAAACTTATTGCCTCTTCTCAGTATAAGGCTCATGATTTGAAAGTAACTGAGACGCTTTCTAATCTTGAAAAAGCTGAATTTGACCTTAACGAAACAAAGAGATTGCACGAGAAAGTCGAACATGATATCGAAAGATTCGAACTAATGCGGCTTAATATAAAAGTGAATAAAAGCAAAACTATTTTAGAAGAGCTGAGGGTCGAAAAAGAAGGGGTTGAAAAATCACTTCAAGACCTAAAACATAAATCGAATTTTGCAACTGCCACAAACAAGTATCTTGAGATTCAAAACCTCAACAGTGAGATCCGTGAATCCCATAACACTCTGGAAAATATAAGAAAGCAGAATAATGAATTGTTTGGTGAGCGAGACGCTATTGGAAAAAGTTTGTTCTTACGCATTTCGGAAGACTTGGATATGTTTTCTGAACAGTATGAAGCTGAAATGAAAGCTAAAAATGAAATTCAGGAGAAAATAAGTGAATGTCAACATATCATCGGACAGCTTCATAACGAATTGAGTTTTTTGGGTAAAGAAATATCCCGATATGATGATGAACTTAAAAACCTGAAAAAACGCGAATCTGTACTTAATAACCAATATGCCCAATATCCAAGGATCACCTGTGGCCTGATTATAGAAGACGAAGTCGAAGCAACGGGAAAACTTATAGAGGAACTTGAGGGCAAACTCAAACAGTTAGCAGATAAAATAGAAACGTTGAAATCCAGTCTTTTAACTAGTGAAATTGAAATTAAATATATTCAAAATCAAATTAAAAACACTGAAGAAAACATCGAGAACGTAAGAGCCAACATCCTCAAGTTTGAGTCGGATAGAAGAGCAGTGCTAGATATTGTTGAAGCCCGTGGAGGGACTGACATCGAACCCTGTCTCCTTACAGTAGATAAAGAGATTAATGATACTCAGGAACTGTTGTCAACAGCCAGAAAAAACCACAAAAAACTTAAACAAGAATTGAGGATGGTACAGGAATACGGTTTTGCCTTAAGCGAAGATTTTGAAGATGCGCTCACCTTATTAAGAGACCGCTTTAAATTTGCTCGGAGCGGAGCTGAGTACCTCAAGGATCTAGATACTGATGGTCAAAGAAATCTATTGAATAATGTCCCGTGGCTTCCTAAAGCAATAATTCTTGCTAATGATGATTTCGACGCCATTGTTAAAAATCCGCGAAATCATTTATCACCCAAAATAATGGATTCCTCAGTAATTCTTACAGGCATTTCAAGTATCCAGGAAAATAAAAAAGTCTCTCTCGAGAATGTGTTTATACCTTCAAGAGATGCTGAGTATTACGTTAATGTTCTCAATAGAGAAAACACGATTAATCGCATAGAGGAAAAGATCAAAGATGTCGAGCAACAGATCGTTCGCTGTGATAATTCACTTAAAGTTGCTAAGAACGACAGAGAAGCTCTTTCCTTTTATCTCTATACCTATCCTGTAACTTATGAATCTGAACTGCATGAGAAGGTGTCAGAGTACGAATCTCTGAAAAAAGAGGAAGAAAATAATTTGGTCAGTATCCGAAAAAAGAATGAAGACGATAGTTTAGCTCTTGAACAGGCTAAATCAAGTCTATTGACTACTCAAGAAAAGCAGGAAAAGCTAAAAGAGAAACGTGGTCTGCTCATCGATCTAAATAAGGTAATGGATGAAATTGTAGAAAAAACAAGAGCTCTGGAACAGAGCAAATCGACCCTGAATAATGTAGAAATTCAGCATAGGGAGAAAAAGAACCTAAAATACAAGCTGGATATTGACTCTAAGGAAAAAGACAGTTCTGTGCAGTCTCTTTACTTACAAAAGAGCATGCTCGATAAAGAGGTAAAGTCATTTGTTCAGTATCGAAATGTGGATGCAGATGAATTGCCGGAAAAGGATACAGACATACTCCGCTCAGAGTGGATCTCAGTTAATAGTGTACTCAACCAGGTTAGCGGGAACATTGAACAAATTGATCATAGGATAGAAAAGAACAAATCTCTAATAGAAGTGTTTTTAAAAGATATCAAAAACTTAGAAGTGTCAATTGAAAGCATCAAAGCCAATAATAGAAGTCAGCCGTATCCCGATGATCATCTGGAGTTTCTAAAGAAAGAAATAGAAAATATACAGGCTAATTTGGGGGATGTGGATTTCAGACTTCACAAAGCGAGTGATAACCTACTTCTTCTCACGAGAGAGTTTGAAGAGAAATGTCATAGATTTAATGCTAAATCTGGAAAGGTTTACTTAGCGGACTCCTTCCTCATTGATTCAACTCTGGTAGATGAAGAACTAACCAAAAGTCAAAAAGAGAGCTATCGTCTAGTTGAAAAGATAGTAGGGCTAGAAAATCTATGCAAGAATACGGAAAAGGAACTAGAATCTCTTAAAAACAGCCTGGATCATTACAAGATTTTGAGTGACATTTATAAAATTGAAACACAGGCTGTTGAGGTAGCTGTAGAACTTATCAGCCACAAGGAAATAGAGGAGCTTTTGAAAAATACCAATGTTGACGTTGAAAATAGAAAAAGCAAATTCAACTTTGCCAAAGAAAAGTTCTTGAATATAATCGTTGATTTGCCCGTTGCTTCTTACTTTAAAGATGTTGTGAGACAGAAACTCCTAGTTGCAAATACCCTAAGAGAGGCAGAAAGCAATGCAAATTCTCTGCAAGACTATTCCTGTACTATAACTTCAAGAATGGAAATGCACCAGAAGCAGGTGGATGCTCTTAAAAGTGTTGAAGAGAACATTGTTGCTCAAGCATTAGGTATTGCAATGATGTATAGGGATTACTTGCACAAGTTTGTCAAGTTATCAAAAATAGATGTTGATGGGACCTTGGAAGAGATGGTTCGTATAAACTTCAATGAATGTGAATATACTGAAGAACGTGCTGAGTCTGAAATGAGATATTACATCCAGGAACTCATTCAGGAAATTGAAGTAGGTAATATTGGCAAAAAAGAGTTAATAAGTAATCTTACCCCTGCGTATTTAATAAATAAGGTTTTGGACATGAAATTGCTTAAGCTGGATATACGTAAAATTGACAGGAACTCGCTTAAATTCCAAAGATGGGAAAAAATACAGGCGTCCGGGGGTCAGGAAAATGCCATGTATATCATATTTTTAGTAGTGCTAATGTCGTATATCAGAGATATTGTAGTTGACAGAAGAGATAGAAATACATCAAAAGTCCTAGTGATAGACAATCCTTTTGGGACAACCAGTTCATATTATCTCTGGGAAAAAATATGGGCAATTCTTGAGAGAAACCATGTCCAGTTAATCTGTCCTGGACACAAAATTGGTACAAACGTGATGGAATTTTTCCCAATAAATCACCTTCTTACAGAGGAATTATCTACAAACGGTCGAACTCGAATAGGCATCCAAGTAAGGGCTAGAAGCGAGATTTTGGATCGCATAGAGCGCCAAAAGCGTGGAGGGCAACTGTCAATATCAATGTACGGAGGATAATTAATATCTCAACTATCATTTCTTTTTAATTAATGAAATATTTCTAAATATCTTTCCGCATCCATGAAAGATGTTCCTGCTGTGCTATGATCTGGAGGAAAAAGTTTTCCGTAATAGCGACAGTTTCTGAACTCACACTTGCGTTTCATTCGCTCCTTTAGTCCATTCAATGGTTGGCAACTTGTAACTCTATCGTCTCTGGAGTGACCAGGAAAACAATGCCTTGTTCCCCATTGCAGTCGATTTGGATGCCGTCTAGGGTGCGCTCCACATTTGGTTTTGGCAACAGAGTAAGGACTATATCGGCATTTTTTCCGCGTGCTGTGGACCAGAAGATGGATATTTTTCTTCAGGATTCACATTGAAACATTTTAAATCGTCTCTCATTCAGGCCCCTACAGGACATATATTGCAATTTGGTCCCCGTCAACTCAGATCAAGGAAACTTGATATTGTTTTCAGAGTCCAGTTTCGTAGGAATTCTTGCGTTCGAATCGCACCTCTCGCACTAATTTTTAATTCTTTTTTACATAAATTACCTAATTATTATATATCTCTCTTGAGTTGCAGCAAGATCTATGTGTAGGATGTAGACCTAAATCTGTTTACGAGTGTGGGTAAGTTCCAATCTCACTTCGCACTGGACTTTTCTAAAATATTATCGTAAATAAGAAAGGTAACGAGGACATTGATTTTAGCCAGATATCCCGTCAGGCCTGCAGAGAGCCTGGCCGAATTTATAAGACAAAAAGGAAAGAAAAGAATTAACATATCCTTAAGGCACGTAGCATCCGTTCTTTATACGATAGGGTTTCATCTTTCAAAATTTTGAGTTTATTATATAATTCCCCTACATGGATTCTCTTCTCTCTTATGATTTCCATTATATGATTGTAATGAGGTCCTTCTGTTATATTGTGGCTCGCCAAGTCTTCTGTATAGTATTCAATGTCTTCTTCGTCAAGCTCAATTAATGTCTGAATGTTTTTTATTTGACCTTCTAACGCTATTTTATCCATATCTTCAGTCACTTAGTTTCATCTCCAAAAAAATAATGGTAACATCTTTTCTCTTATTCGGAATACCCACAAAATCAACCTAGCGAGAAAATATCAGATCTTCCAGGAGGATCTCCACAGAGAATCGAAAAATTCAATCGTTTTCTAGTTCATTCATGGATTCAGTTTCTTCTTCCAGCTTTACAGGATCTTTTACGATATAATCACATGATGGATTAGGGCAATACAAGCCTATTTTCTTCCAGCTGTTACCCTTCTTTCCTCCAGCTGTCTCAAGGTACTCTTCCCCACACTTTGGGCAGATTGTTTTTTGTGCTTTTCCGTGTCCCTGCTGCTTTCGTTCTCCTACTTTCATAGCATAACTCCTATAAAGGAAATTTAAGGCATTTAGAATAGCCTTAGGTATCCAGCGTCAATTTCTTCAAAGGCTCTATCTCCCTCAAAGATCACATATGTCATGTTGAATTCGTTGTTTACGCCTTTAACAGTTCCTTTCCATTTCTGATCCTCATATCTTAAATTCATTCCGGGTTTTTTATATATTTCAGTTCCATTTATGTTATGCCTCGCTTAACGTGTGCCAATATAACTACCCATACACATAAACGATTTAAAGTTTGTTCACAGATATTCATATATACACATTATACTAAAATCCGTAACAAGAGAGCCAATGAATATAAGCCTCTTAGAAGCGCTGTAAAAATAGTGCTAGACTGTACATGCCCGTTAATAAAAAGTGAGAACTGACTATTGGTGGACCATCTAATTGTGAAAATCAAAATAATCTTTATTTCACATTTACAAGCAATGAGCCTAATCTCCTATTTCGAAAAACGTATATATTCTCAAAGATTCAATGATTATTGATATGATTAATGAAACAGATATACAACTTTTCAAAGCTCTGAGTGAAGACACTAGGTATAGAATCATTAAAGCTCTAATTGAGTCTGAGAATGAATGTAAAGAGAATAAATACGGTAACAAAGGAGAACTATGCGCCTGTGAGATTCCGGAACTCATTGGTAGAACTCAGTCCAATACTTCAATGCACCTTGCAAAGTTGCAGGACTGGGGGATAGTTAAGGTAAGAAAAGAAGGAAAGATGAGGCTTTATTCCATAGAAAACGACAAAATCAGGAAGATTCTCAAAGTTGTTGAAGAATAATTTTGGACTCATTTTTGAATTTGTTTAAGGTTGAATATTTTAAGTTTATAATTCAGTAAAATTCCTTGAAACTTTTTTTGAAATCTAATATGTATAAGTATCCAATATTAAAACAGAAAACCGAATTCAACCATTTCGTTACTTTTATATCCTATAAATATTATATCAATATTTATTGATATAATCAAGAGATAATATATCCAAAAACAAGGTGAAATCTTAAAGAAGGACTCCAAAATGGTTGATATATTCTATCCTCTTCAATGGATTGCTGATAAACTGACATATGAGGTATTTGGGATTGTACCTGACACACACCTTGCAGCCAGTGTTAACTTTATCATCTATGATGTGTTGAAAATCTTAATTCTACTAGTTGTGATGATCTTTGCTATCTCCTACATCAGAACCTTTGTGACTCCAGAAAAAACCCGAAAGGTACTTGGAGGCAAAACAGGGCTGCAATATCATCTATTAGCCTCCGTGATAGGAGCTGCCACACCCTTTTGTTCCTGTTCTTCAGTGCCCCTTTTTATTGGTTTTGTAGAAGCTGGAATCCCTCTTGGAGTAACTTTTTCCTTCCTTATTACTTCCCCGTTAGTAAATGAAGCCGCAGTCGCTGCACTGTGGGCTACCCTTGGTCTTAAAGCAACCTTGATCTATGTTGTATCAGGTGTTTTGCTCGGAGTTTTTGGTGGGTATATTATAGGCCTCCTGAAAATGGAAAAATACGTAGCTGATTTTGTTTACAAGATCAAAGTGGGGGATCAGAACAAGAAGCCAGAGACCCTAAGTATAAAAGAACGGACCGCTATTGCCTTTGACAATGTTAAAGACATCGTGGAAAAAGTATGGCTCTATGTGATTATCGGAGTTACTTTGGGAGGAATTTTTCATGGATACGCCCCCGAAGGCATCCTAGCAACATATGCAGGGAAGGACAATTTACTTGCTGTTCCAATTGCAGTCATTATAGGGGTGCCCCTGTACTCAAACGTTATGGGTATGATTCCGATTGTGGAAAGCCTTATTGGAAAAGGACTTCCAGTAGGCACTGCCCTAGCCTTCCTAATGGCAGTTACTGCGCTTTCACTTCCTGAAATGATTATCCTCAAAAAGGTTCTTAAAAACGAGTTAATTGGAGCCTTTGTTTTAGTTGTTAGTTTATCGATAATTTTTACGGGATATCTATTTAACATTATTCTGTGAGATTATAGTCAAGTATCAAAATAAAGAAAAAAGTGTTAGAGGCAAAAACAAAAGAAACAAGTATGAGGTTAAAAACATGAAGATTGAAATTCTTGGAACTGGCTGTTCAAAGTGCAAGAAAACAAAAGAAGTTATTGAAAAAGTATTGAAGAATGAAGGTGTTGAAGCCGAAGTTGTTAAGATTGAAGATATTGAAAAAATCCTGAATTACGGCGTTATGATCACCCCTGGAGTCGTCGTTGATGGGGAAGTCAAACTTGTGGGCAAAGTTCCGGATGAAAAAGATATTAAAAAGTGGATTTCTTAATAAAGGAGAGGCCTAGTCTATATCAGAAAATATAAATTCTAACAAGAATCAGAACGGAGAATAAATATGGCAGAAGAGGTAAAATGTACATGCGGTTCTCCAAATGTGGCAATTTTCCCATGTGTAGGAGCTTCAAATGTGGGGCAGCTCTCAAATAAAATTGCAATTGAATTAGAAAAACGGAACATTGGAAACCTTATGTGTACTGCAGGAATTGGTGCAAGAGCTCCAGGGCTTATGAAATCTGCCGAAGCTTGTGACCGGATAATTGCAATTGATGGTTGTTCTGTAAACTGTGCAAGCAAAATCCTTGAACTGGCAGGCTTCAAAGTAGATCGTCAGATTGTTATATCCGAATTTGGGATTAAAAAAACCAAAGAGAAAGAACTCAAAAAGGATGAATTCTCCAAAGCTCTTGAAAACACCTTAAAGATCTTACAGTCCGAGTAATAGCGGATTCGAAAAACGTGCATAACCAAAAAATAGAGGGTTACATGTTGACTGAATTTACTGTAAATTCCACTATCTGTGGTTTTGTCCACAAGATACATGGAAGCAAAAAAGGAAATAAAATTATTGTTGACATAGAAACTCCATGTGAAAAGATAAAGAAATTCTCTCACATGGAAGTTCCCATGATGGAAATTCTGGATATTAAAAACAATTACGTTATTGATAGAGCACAGGAAGCAAAGTGCTGTTCAAATTGCCTTGTGCCTTGTGCAGTACTCAACCTCTGCAGAATGGAGAGTGGGTTCCTTGCAAAATCATTGGTAAAAAAAGCAGGTAGCATCAGTATCGAATTCAATGATGTCTGAAGTTTTATATAGAGCCAATTTGAGAAACCTAGAAGCCTTCTCACTTCCAGGTTTTAAGTTTCAAGCTCTCGGCAGGCAAACCCACTATACTGCCTTTTGCTTATCTAGATCTTCATTCAAAATTTCAACTGAAAATCCAGCTTCACTTAAAATCCTGAGATATTCTTCTTTAAGTAAAGCACCTGCAATGCAACTTGTGAGCAGGTTTTTGTCATTTTTCAGCTCTACCTCTCGTACTTGAATCACCATAACATCCACTCGAACGACAGGACCCACCTACTATTGCGATTTTCCCTTGTGTCTCTTTAATTATGCTTTTTTTTCATTTGCATCCGCAGTATTATCTTCTCTTTCACTCATTAGTTATTCATCAATTCTTAATATGTTTTTAGATATCTCAGACAATTTCTGATAAGCCGCTTATAAATTCGTTTTTCAATCTTTAAACAGTAATTAATACAAGTCCGTTGATCATATTTACAATCTCTTGGTAAGAATCTGGTTCAGGTAGATCTTTCCCTCACTCCTACTCCCATAACTAAAAGACTTGTTTCCATAGGAGGATGGTTCCAGCCATCAGGTGATATAGTCTTTTTCTCAACTGAAATTTCAACCTGGTTTCCGCTAAGGCCACAGTCTTGCATGTAATCCGCAACAAGTTTTTTCCCAAATTTGACTGCTGCGTCTAGAGCCTCTGTATAAGCATCTAATCTTAGTCGACTACCTGGTGCAAAGACCAGGAAATCCTTATCAGGTGAAATGAGACTTGCTGGTCGTATCAGTATCTCAACTCTTTTGATACCTTTTCCTACAAGTGCTCCGACCGCATTTCCTACCTCGGCATGCTCTGGAACCAGAATTTCTGCATCAATTAATTCATTCAGCTCCTTCCTGTATGCCCGGACAGGTCCTCCAAGCAACACAACCGGAATATTCAACTGGAATTTTGCAGGATAGTCTCCATCCAGGATCTTTGCAATTGATGCATATGGAACGCCTGCCAAAATATATGATAATAGATGAAGTACCATATTCCTCGCAACTCGCTTTTTTACAGCGGTGCAAAACTCTACTGGAGCTATATGCATGAGCCTTGCAAGTCTTTCTGCGCCAATTCGCGAAGCTTCGGCATTCCATGCAGTATATTCTCCTAGCACATGCAAGGCGTCAGTAGGAGTGAAACCGATTGCTTGGACAAGACGTTTCCTAATAAGAGAATCTAAAGTCTGAGGATGGAAGTCTTTTCGGATAAGCGCTCTGATTTCAGGTACTGAGACGGGCTCATTTCCGATAACCTCTAGCACTTCAGCTTCAGACCTGCTCAGTTCTCCTGTCGGGTAGCCAGATCTTACAAAAAATTTTGTGGGTTGAATGTTCTCACCCAGCTCTTCTCTAGCAGATATGGGCGTCCTTTTTAGATTATTCAAGAAATCCGGATATTTTACCGCAGCTACTGCCAAGGGCATAACTCGCCTAGGTCCTAAGAAGAGTTCCTTGTTAACAGTCCAGACATGACTGTCCCCGCCTGTAGCTGTTGTTTCCATCCGAATAGCCTTTACCCGGGTCTTCCAGTCACCCACCACTGCACCTTCTTCGCTCAGATCAGGTACACCCATGCAGATCGAGGAAATATCTGTGCTCGTGCCTCCTACATCTACAACTGCACAGGTTTCAAGCCCAGAGAGATACGAAGCTCCAACCAAGCTTGCTGCAGGACCAGAAAAGATAGTTTCAATAGGCTTTTTCAGGGCATCTTTGATTCCGACAACAGAGCCATCACATTTGAGCATAAGAAGTCTGGCATTAATTCCCCGCTCTTGTATATCTTTAATTATGGACTTCACGAACTGCCTTGTTATCGGGATCAGCTGAGCATTGAGGAAAGCTGTGACTGCTCTTTCATAGGCTCCGAGTTCTTGGGAAAGCTCATGCCCACAAACAGCAGGAAGACCTGTAAGTTCAAGAATTCGATCTTTTACTCTAAGTTCATGCTCTGGGTTCCTCGTGCTAAAATAGGAAGAAATGGCAAAAGCTGAAACTTTATCCTTTACGCGCAGGGAAAACTTCTCAATAGCATCCAGATCAAGAGGAGCTTCTTCTTCTCCATTATGGTTATGTCCACCTGACGCAAGAAGCACATATTTTGTAGGAAATTGTTTTTCAAAAGGATGGGCTCCAATAAGAACCAAAGCTACTGGAAATCCAGTTCCTTCCAAGATAGTGTTGGTAGAAAGGGTTGTGGAGACTGAAACAAGTTTTACATTTTTAAGATATTCAGGGTTTAGGCCGTCTATTACGTTTTTGATGCCGGGATGGAGGTCAGGATAAGTAGTAAGCGACTTATTTGAGTCAACAATGGCACTATCCGTATCCCTTATAAGCACCGCATCGGTGTATGTGCCTCCGGCATCAATTCCAAGACTATATTGCATGCTGAAAATTACTCCTTTTTTGTTTACTTACGAGTAACATGTATTGGTCTTTCGGCTAGTTTTATATTACACTGGGATAACCGGATATCGAATTTTTAATAAATAATGGAAAATAAAAAATAAATAAAATAATGAATGCTTCAAGTACAGAATTATAATTCCATATAATGCAAAGCAGTTTGACTGCGTAATTAGGTTTTAAGGCCTCTTTTACTATCGTCTCCAAGCTGCATTGTACTTTTACCAAAGTATTTCCTTCCCCAGTAAAGTGCAACATTTACAAGTCCGATCATTACAGGCACTTCAATCAGAGGGCCTACCACAGCTGCAAATGCCTGCCCGGAATTGATCCCAAAAACCGCTACTGCCACAGCAATTGCTAGTTCAAAATTGTTACTGGCCGCAGTAAAAGCAAGAGATGTTGTCTGTTCGTAATTAACTCCCATTTGTTTGCAGATCAGGAAAGAGACCCCGAACATAATTACGAAATAGATTAAGAGAGGAATTGCAATCCTTACAACGTCTAATGGCAGAGCAACAATATATTCGCCTTTTAACGAGAACATTACAATAATCGTAAATAGTAGGGCATATAGTGAAATTGGACCTATTGTGGGAATGAGTTTGTTATCATACCATTGAGCTCCTTTAGAAGGACGTAAGAAATATCGAGTTAAGAAACCAGCAGCGAAAGGAATTCCCAGATAGATCGCAACACTTCGGGCAACTTCTCCCATAGATACATGTATTTCCATACCACTAAGTCCCAGCCATTCAGGTATTATGGTTATAAAGAAATAAGCAAAAACGGAGTAAAAGACTAACTGAAAGATTGAATTGAAAGCAACCAGGGCAGCAGCATATTCGTTATCTCCGTCTGCCAGGCTGTTCCATACAATCACCATGGCTATGCACCTGGCAAGACCAATTAGAATAACACCTACCATGTATTCAGGATATTCTCGTAAAAATATAATCGCAAGTATAAACATCAAAATAGGACCAATGACCCAATTTTGTAATAAGGACAGGCCTAATACTTTATGATTCCTGAATACTTTGCCTAATTCCTCGTATTTTACCCGTGCTAGGGGAGGATACATCATAACTATCAAACCGATGGCTATAGGAATCGAAGTCGTACCGATGGATAAACTCTGTAAAAAGTCTGCAAATCCGGGGAAAACGAAGCCTAGAGCTACACCAATGAACATAGCCAGAAAAATCCATAGGGTCAAATAACGGTTCAAGAACGATAATTTTGACACAACGGAGTCTTGCAGATAGGACACCTCTTTGTCTTTAATAAGCTGATAACTTCTCACTCAATCGCAGCATCTGTTACTTGCTTTAATCTTTTCCAGAAGTTCCAGATCTTTTTTACAAATGTCAATTTTCTCTACTTCATCATTAATGATTACTGAAAGAAAGGGAAAATTTGTGAAAGTTTCATCCTTTAATCTATAGTAAACCCATTGGGACATTTTTTGGGAAGTAATAATCCCTGAGATTTTGAGCCTGTTCAAATGCCTTGAGGTGTTAGATTGTTTAATGCCCAGAACAGTCTCAATATCACAGACACACAATTCACCGTTTTTTAGAAGATTCAATATCCGTAGTCGGTTTTCATCAGCCAATGCCTTAAGAATATCAACGAGATCCGCAAACATCACCATATAATATGAGTATAATTACATATACTCATATGTTATTTAAAAATACTGATTTTATTTCTAACTGCTAATTACTGATCACATAGAAATTAATAGCTCATTCCAGAACTGATTAAATTTCCATAAAGAGAGGAGTTCAGAACTATCTTCCTAAACAGAAGATTAATTGATAGTTCTAAATTGGGATGGGGAAATAACTGTAATAAGTTTTTGATAGATTCTTTAAAAAACGATTAATATTATATTATGATGATAGAATTGAATAAATCTAAATAAATAGAATGGCAAGTATTAAAAAACATTTAATACATCAAACAAAATTGATATGAAAAATCTTAATTAGAAAGCTTAACTTCTTTTATTTATGAACTATTGTTGTCCTGCCGATCCTGAGAAAAAGAAGGAATGGGAAGAGAAAATGCTCCAGGAAATCGATTTCCTGGATAATGACATTAAAAAAGTCAGTGAGATATTCAGCGCTCTTGGGCATCCGATAAGGCTGAAGATTGCTTACTTCCTCTCTCAGAGAGATCACTGCGTTTGCGAATTAATATTTAAATTAAATGAGAGACAGAACCTTGTTTCTCATCACCTGGCAATCATGAAAAACTGCGGGATCATCGAAGCCTACAGCAGTTCAAAATGGCACTTTTACAAGTTAAATCCAGAATTTGAAAATGTTTTTCACACTATTTCACAAATGAAAAACAAAAAATCCTGATAAAAGTTAACAGATACCGAAAAGAAGAAAAACATAACGACTGAGGTTTTAGTCCTTACAGCAACAGCAGTCTTCTTTTTCCTTACCGTTTTCAAAGATTTTGTCATATATATTTTCCGCATATACATTTGTCCATCCAATTTGTGAACCGGCAGCAACGAACATAGCGATTGAAATAGCTTCGGCAATCTCTTCCTTTGTAGCCCCTGCAGCAATTGCTCTCTTGGAGTGTGCATCAACGCAGAACTGGCAACGCATAAGGACAGAAGAGACAACGGCTATAAGTTCTTTGGTCTTGAGATCCAGATATCCGTCTTTAAAAATGGAATTTCTCATCTTTCCGAAAGCTTCTGCAGTTTCAGGTAGTATTTCATTCAAAAAAGACATTTAAATAGCCCCTTGTTTATAAAGATTTTAAAGCATATTGTAGTTACAAATTGTTTAAGTTCAAAGTAAATCTGTTTATCTATAATAATCTATAATAAAATAATATTTTAAATTTACTTTTAAAGTTTTTATTTGAAGCAACATTGTCAAGTATTCCAGTAATTTTAATGGCCAGGCCTTCTGCAAAGAGAAGAGTTCCATCGCATAGTGTTACCTTTGGATTCGGGCTTATGTGTGTACAGCAAGTCCTCTTCATTATCTATAGGGCTGTTTTCAGAATCCTCTTCTTGCACCACACTATTTTCTTTTCCCATTTCTTTAGACTCCATTAGACTTCCTAATTAACTTAGTTTTTAAACTTATATAAGCTATATTTAGAATTCAGATTTAAAAACCCTCATGACGGATATCAAGAATAGTTGATACATGTTAGAACGATTTGTACATCTATCAATAATAATTCGAAGTTTTTAGAGTTTTAGATAGAAGACAGAATGCTATATGCAGATAAATTGGTAGTTATCCTCAGACAGGAATATTGATAGTAAGAAAATCGGTAGTATATTGGATTTAGGCTTCCTTGACTGCATTGGATTTAGGCTTCCTTGACTGCACGTATTATTACTTCTACGTATTCGGGCTTCACATCTGAAGGCCTGGTTTTTTCAATTCCAAGTTCCGTAACTACCATGTAGATATCTGCTCGCATCCCGGCTTCATCGAGTTTTTTTGTAGCACATCGATCCGTACAGCCGTCAAGGACGAGAATTCTAAAGCCTTCGGATGCTGCATCCTCAACCACATCGACTCCTTTGTGAGCAGCCGCAGCTCTATACACATCCGGCCTCATGAAAGCAAGAGTAGATGCTGCCTGCATGGTGAGTTTTCCGGTGTTAGAAAGGCCTGAACAAGCGAAAATAAGGGTATTTTTCCTTCTTCCTGAAACGTGTTCCATTTTTTTCTCCAATATGGGCAGATATTCATTATTTATCATTTTTATCAGTCTCATAAATAACAACTTTTAATTACAAAAAAATTTCTAAAAAAGCAGTTTCGGATATCGTTGAATTCAATAATGATGCTGCCTGCCTTTATATATTGGGAAGTAGAAGGCAGCAGGTCTACATCTCTTTCTTTTGGACAGTGTACCAAAAGTTCTGTAAAGTACAAAATTCCAGCTTCCTGCGCAGCCTTATTAATATGACATTAGTTCCGTAATCCGGACTTTTGATAATACTGTAAGTTGCCGATTACGTTATGTGATAATCACCATAGCAACAGGACGAAGCTTGAAGCTTCAAATCTAAAGAAATGTGGCAGAAACCATTGAAAATAATCAATATCCATTATCCTGCCAAAGATCTTCAAATCCCTCTTAACTTTATAGAAATACTTCTTGGTTTTCAGGGATAATACATACAGGAGTTTCAAAGGCACTGCCTACATACGTATTCATGTCTAGCATTGACAGGATGTAAACCAGAGCATCGATTCTATCCGGCGATTTTTTCTGCGTACGGATGAAACTTGCCTTTATGGGCTCAAATCTCCAAATAGCATAAGGAAGAACTGATCACATATGAGTTTAAAGGAATTATTAAATTTAGAGCTCCTGTTCAATAATTTAGGGAGACGATCCAATTTTTAATGGATCGGCAATCACAGCACCGATTAACAGCCCCGTGGAGATCGCTACAAAGGTCAGAGCTACCTGGATCAGACTGGCAATGGAAGAGGAATAATTCTGCCCCACTAATGCAGCTAAGCTGATAAATCCAAGTGCTCCGGGGACCAAGATCCAGAATGCAGGTGTTATAGATACATAATATGGTGTTCTAAGTTTGGAGCGCTCCAAAAAAGTTCCTAACATTGTCATGATGATAGAACCTATGAAAGCCCCGAATAGTCCCCCAAAAAGGTAGTTTCCTACTTGCTGTCCAAGAAAAGTGGCGAGCAATACAATTAAAACCCCTAACATATCCTTGTTTCTTATAGACATCAAGAGGTACATTCCTAGGGTGAAAACAAGAACCCCAATATAGGGAGCCCACCAATTCAAAGGAGTTGCCGCATTGGCTATTATGTAATCTTCGGACAAGCCTACAACCTGTAGGCCTACTATCACTCCAAATAAGAGAAGTAGCAGTATTACAACCCCCTGAACCAGGCGGGCTGCACCAGAGACCAAATTGTTTGCTGCCAGTTCGAACATTCCCGTAGACAGAACTGCTCCAGGAATGAAGTAGGCAAGTGCAGGGACCATTATGGTTAGGGATCCATTTATAATTCCCTGTTTAAAACCGAAAAAGAATATTGTGGAAACAATAAAAGCCGTTAGAACAGGCAGAATCGGAGTAAGTTTTGTTTTATCCTCAGAATAAGCTAATATAAGTCCCGCTATGGCTCCTAATGCTCCACAAAAAAATAAACCATTAAAAGTTGGTAAAAAGAGCATTCCCAGGCCTGTGGAAAAAAGTGCATAGCCTAAAATATTTTTAAGATAGTTATGTTGGCGTTTAACGTTTATTATTTCATTAATAGACTTTATTCCCTGTTCAGGTGTTATTTCAGCATTTTCTGCCTTGTTGATCAACTCGTACAATCTTGAGACCTGGTCTAAAGCAAGTACTCCGGGTTTCTGCAGGGCGACTTCCAGAGCCTTTGAATCGCCATCTGCAATCTTTATGATTAAAAAAGTAGGTAAACTAATAACCTCCTCAGCTTTGAAACCATAAGCCAGGCATATTTTTTTCAAAATTGACTCTATGGACATTACCGCGATTCCTGCTGTAGTCAGAGCTCTAGAGAGTTCTGTGAGAAATTTTAAAAGTTGATAGGGTGAGTCGGACTCTCTAGAAATGCTCAAATAGTTTGTATGAGACGAATCAGTATGTGGAACCATTTTATCAATTCTTGAATTCTTGAATTTGTTCACTTTGAATTTTCGGTGTGTAGCGCATTCCCAGCCTATTCGCGAAGCCGGAAGAGAAATCCAAATGGCCTCTTCCTTACAGATGATCTTGCTAATATGCTAGCAGCCCCAAGTAGCAGGTTTGGATCGTCAGGAACGAGGATATGGAATCGATTTCCCATTATTTCCGTCACCTAATATATTTTTATAAATTGCATCAGCATTCACGGGATATAGTTTCCCATTCTTCTGAAATGCAAAAGTACTGAGATCTTTCAACCGATCCCGGAGGGATCACTGTCAATGATATAGCTAGCAGCTCCTGACCACCAAGCAAGGAAGTGGTTGCCAGACTTCAAGACATGATGCGGTAGTCGTGCCGGTAAGAACCGATGGGCTTCATCTTATAGTCAAAAGCCTGCATTGTACCAGCTATGATTGTCACATCCACACCTTCAACCAATAGCTAGGAGGCAGGATCAACATTGAATTTCGTCCCTGCACCCGTGGGAAAAACAATATTGTAGCATCCATGCTAATCGTCTTGACATAGCCTGTCCCCACATAGTTTCGCTGCCCAGCTTGCTGGACTTAATAGATAACATGTAGAACTAAAAACATGTTAAGATAATCTCCAGCGAAAGGAACAAAAGTAAAAGAAATATGAGCAGTCAAAAATAAAAATATATCTATCAATGTGGTAGGGTTGCCCAGCACGGTCAAAGGCAGCGGACTTAGAAAACAAAAATATTGGACTAAAAGCATAGACCAATTTTATTTTTGGATGTTACTATTGATTATTTGGTAGTTTCTTAGAGGAATAGCCAGAGAGTAAAGAAGACAAGAAATAAATCAGAGAAGATTAACAAGAGCTTGAACCTGTTTATCCTTAATAAAAGTCATATTCAACGTTTCACAAGATATAAACTATCATTGAATAGCTACATTGATCAAGAATCACAGCAATTCAAGTATGAGGGAGGGAATTTTGTAGCTTCTTTTGAATATATTCGGACAGTGAAACCAGGTGATACTTTTAGGGACTGGCTTGTAGAGGTGCTTGGGGATAGAATACATAATAAAGGTTGTAAAGTTAGAGTTTTTAAACTCAGTCATGCATCCCATAGGATCTGTAAATATGAATTCAAGGGGGAAAAAGTAACCATAATAGCCAAATTTTTTGGGATACCTACAGGGGTAATTAAAAAGTACAATAGCTATGGTTCGATGAATAAAGAATATGAGAATCTTAAAAAAGCCCAAAAAATAATTAATGTCCCAGAACCTATCGCAACAAATAGAGAGTTTAATTGTGTCTTAGCCAGTAAATATGTATCTGGGAAACCTTTATTCTGGTACCTTAAACACAGGAAAGAGCTTAAGGAAAAATTAGAACTTATAGCAGATATGCTTAGAAAGCTTCATGAAAATACGCAGACATATTATGATAAAGAAAATGAATTTTCAAAATTCCATTATGTTTTGAATCATCTAAAAATCAACCAGTGTATGAAAAAAGAATATAAATATCTGCTTGGAAAATGGTGGCACAGTTCCCTCTTGGATATAAAAAAAGGCTGCATGATTCATAATGATTCTACTCCTGTAAACTTTGTATTTCACAAGGGAAGACCGTTTTTACTGGACTTTGAACTAGCATCCCGACATGGAAATTTCGCATGTGATCTCGGGATACTTTGTGCTGAACTTAAATACTATTTTGCTCGGAAGGGATCAAGCCAGAAAGCAGAGCCTTATATTCGCCATTTCCTAAAGCGTTACAGTAAAGATGAAAAGGAATTTTGCAAGATAACTAAAGTTATTCCTTTTTATATGGCTTATGGCCTGCTGAGAATTGCAATGTTTAAGTCTAATACAAGTTACAAGGATTATCCTCTGAGAGAAGCAAAGAATTGTCTGGAGATAATAAAGAAAATTTAAGAGTTTATACAGGCTCTTGATGTCTTATTGTACTATCTCTAACTGGCGGTTATAAGCAGTTATTATAACTTCAGTCCATTTATTAGGATTATCATAAACATATTCTCCGAAAAAGAACCTTTCATCTGCCTCTTTTCTGAGAGCTTACAGGATCTCATTTAGAGTCCAGTTTCGTAGAAATTAGTGCGTTCAATCCGGGCTTAGGGATTTAAATGGGTCAATACCCGAAAGTTGTTTGAGCAAATTAATTCCTTTATGCTCAGTTTAAAGGCTTTAGCCAGCAGTCCATACCTGTAAAGCAAAGAGACATTTTGTAGAGATAGCTGGGCTGTATCAATTGATATTCCCGCATTGGTAAGGATTCGAGTAATTTCATCAGCAGTAAAGTCCAAGTGCACCTTGTAGCGTAAGCAGATGCCCTTTAATAAGAGTGACTTATTTAGTTTTGGTTTGCACTGCATCCATAAATAGAACCAAGGAGAGACAGACAATTTCCTAGTAAAACGACAGGCTCAGAGCCTAATTATTCAAAAGCAGTTAAACATTTACTCAACTACGAGAAATAGAATACAATAGACCGTACAGCACACTTAAAATAAAAAAGAAACCTGCAACGACTAGAAATCCTCGTAAACCAAAAATGACATAGGATGTTCCAAAGAGAATATAAAATATTCCAGAGAGAATAAGAAAAGCTAACCAGTATGAGTAGTACTTGTTATTCATAATTAATAATTAGAAGAACAGTAATAAATATTTTGCTATGTTATAGAATGATATAAATAGCTGTTAAGAGTAGACCGTTATCGTTTAACTACCTTTTGAACTCCAATCAAATCCTTCTTAAAATAACCCTTTTAATCTGCAACTTCTCCTAACTGCGTAAATTGCTAAAGTTGAGATATAGTAATTCAAGTATAGAGTTAACTAGTGGAAGAAAATAAAAAATACACAATTATATTCATCTCTGTAAAAACGGAGCAATTTTATGCATTACTATGTAAAGAACAGTACCCTTATAATCAAAGGAAATTTCGAAGCCGTGAGTACGGGCTTAAACGGTGGCCGCGCGCGGGTCAAGTACCTTGCCAACAAACAGGTGCCAAGAACCTTCAACCCACCAGACCCAAGAGAATTCGTAAAAGAAGAAGCCCTGAAACTGGGCCTTGAAGAAGCTCACTTCGGCCTCCTTACGGCTGTGAAAATGGAATACCTTCAGGTAATAGAAAATGACTACCTGACAGCTTTTATAACTGCTGGCGTAAGCAATGGTTCGGAATTCAGGACAAAAGTAGGAACCATAAATATAATTCTGGTCTCAAAAGCAAAACTATCTGAGACAGCTCTTCTCGGAGCGAGAATCACAGCCACGGAAGCAAAAGGGCTTGCCCTGCTTGAGAAAGGCTACACCTTCCTTGGTACGAACACGGATGCAGTGATTGTTGCCTATGAGATTGACTCTGGGTTTGATTCAGAATCTAGCCCAAAGAATGAGAGGAAGCAGGAAATTCCTTACGCAGGTTCAAGTACAGATTTCGGAAAAAAGATTACTGAAGTCGTGATTAAAGGAGTAAAAGCAGGGCTTGAGCTGCGGGGAGAATAAATCTAAAAGAGATACCTTTTGATACTGAAGCAAAAATGACCCACTTTAAACTGATATATAATATTAACCAGAAAACATATAAAATATATTTCACAGGATTTTAGGACAGTTTCAAAAAAGCATATTCTAAAGCATATTCTTAATGAAGTATAACAAGTCATAGAATCAGTGTTGGAAAAATAATATTGCTGGAAAACAATATAAAAGATCAATAAAAGTATCAAAATTGATTTAGAAATAGAAGAATA
>NZ_DAGK01000016.1:0-53319 GCF_002495725.1 Methanosarcina sp. UBA411 | reverse complement strand
GGCATAAGATCCTTAAGAGCTGTGACTCCTGCAGTCATTGCATCGGCAGCCATCATAACATGTGGCAGGAACAGTTTCCCTCTCTCAAAAAGAATTCCTACCTGATTCATGCCTTCAGAAAGCCCTTTTTCTATAATTTCAGCCGGTTCCATTACTTCTTTTGCTTTCTCGACAGCAGCGAGCACTACATCTCTTTTACAGGAGATGACTGCATCAGAAAGCTCCTGAATAAGTTCTTCTTTAGTTGCCATTTTTTTATACCTCCATGAATACCAGAAGCTCCCTTCAGTGCCTGAAGAGAAAAAATGAATCTGGAATTCTAATCGGATATTATATAAATTCTGAATTATTTAGCCCAACCTGTATAGTATTTTCAAAAAAGGAGAGAAATTGAGTACTGCCTGCGCATTTGAATAGCCAGTGCGATCTGACTGCCCTAATGGACAGAGCCCAAGTTATGAGATTTTTTAATGATATTAAAAATTTCAATGCTATTTTATAGAATTAAAATTTAAGACCCGACAAATAAAAGTCCAATAAGAGAAATAGAATAATCTCAAATTGTACAATAAAAAGAGAGACTCGGTTACCTTAATATAAGTCCAAGAAAAATCAAAGGTTATTCTGGTTTTGGTGACCCCAAATTCGTTTACTTTAATTCATTTACTTTTAACTCGTTACTTTGAATTTATTACTTTGAATTTATACTTTGAATTTATACTTTGAATTTATTACTTACATTTTTGATTCTTCCATTATGCAGAACCTGATCTCCTCATGATATTCAGGAGTTTGTCTACAGTTCTTCAGGAAAAACTCAGGCTTTTCTTTTTCTTTGAGTAGTTCCGGTTTTTCGGCTTTCAGGCAGAAGTATTCCCCCTCAAACCGGAATTTCCTGAAAAGCTCGCAGGTCTCACAGAGACATCCTTCTTTTTTTCCATGTCCAGAAGATTTACCCTTAGAGCAAAACATCCCTTCACCGCCGGAATAGGAAGGACAGTTTTTGCAAATGCAGGCTTTAAGGTGATGGTATGAGTTGCAGATCCCAAAATATCTTCCATATTCTTCCCTGGTCTGCTGTATGATATCGAATTCTTTCTCCCCGGACTTTCTACTTATCCCGATATCTTCTACATCTTCTGCTGCAAGCCTGGAACTCAAAACACTCCTCCTGTATAAAGAAAGACATGATTTATAAGATGTCAAAATATATTATGTATTGCTTAAGGATTTGAAAAGTGCATTTTAGCTGCGGTAGTTAAAGGATTTTTGGATCCGAAAGGGTTATTGGAGAGTTGGTAACTATGGGATTCAATCAACTAGCTGAAAGCGATGAACTTATTCTTGGTGAAGCACTGGAAAGGCAGCAAATTCTGGAAAGAGTAATCAATAACAGCCTTATTATGGCTTTTCTCTGGACCCCAAACGAGAACTGGCCTGCTAAATACGTTTCGGAAAATGTAACCCAGCTTGAGTACAGCGCAGAAGATTTCCTGACAGGAAGGATAATGTATGCAGACATAGTCCATTCTGAGGATATAGATAGGGTTAGAAAGGAACTTAGCCGGTGCTGCGAGGCTGGAAATGACAGCTTTATACAGAGGTATAGGATTCTTACCGGGAAAGGGGAAGTTCGCTGGGTAGAAGAAAAAACCTTTATTCAGCGTGATGAAAAAGGAAATGTAGATAATTTTCAGGGAATAGTCAGGGACATTACGCAGGAAATTAAAAACGAAAAGGCACTGAGAAACGCTCTTCAAAGCCAGAAAGCCCTGATGGAAAAGCAAAAAGTTCTATTAGAGAAACAGAAAGCACTCGAAACCGTAATTAACAATAGTCCGATGGTAGTATTCCTCTGGAAAGCTGAAAAATACTGGCCCACTGTGTATGTGTCTGAGAATGTCAGGCAGTTTGGATACACTCCAGAGGATTTCATTTCTGGAAGAATCCTTTATGGGAAGATTATCCATCCAGAAGACCTCTTTCTTGTGGAACTTGAGCTTGAGGAAAACTGTGTAGAAGGAGGAAAGGAATTCAACCGTCAATATCGAATTCTTACGCAGGCTGCTGACGTCCGCTGGATTGACGAAAAAACCTTTATCCAGCGCAATGAAGAAGGAGAAGTTACTCATTTCCAGGGCATTATAGAGGATGTAACCCGACATGTAAAAAGAGCAGAACCTATAGATCGAAATCGGGAAGGTGAGAGGCAAAACTAACTGGAAGCCTTAAATTTAGACTGGGTATTAAATAACTTAAATTATTTCCGGAGTTTTTTCACAGATCAACTTAGTTGATATAATATCAAGAAGGTAAAAGTAAATATATTATTTAAATGTAATACTAATAAATAGTATAACTATTTAAAAGTAATACTAATGAATAGTTCAAATAATCACTATCCTATACTATCGTAATGGAAATTTCATATATTCATTTAGCTTTCATACTTTCTTAACAAATAACTATTTATGTTTGAGAATATTAAGAAGTGTTTGCAGGTTTTAATAGAACTGCAGGATCTGCAGCCTCTCCAAATGCCTGAGTGTAAGGACTGGAAACAAAGAATGCTGAGTAACACGGAAATATATAGAAAAAGTATCAAAAAGGATATAAGAACAAATTGTTCCCCAAAAAGCTAAAGAGGGTTACACCCCGAAACCGGCTCGGTTACAAGGAGTTTGAAAGAGTAATCTAACTGTTTTCGGGGTCAAATTTCAAGAGCTTAGTCTTTTCTATATCCAACGAAATAAATAGAGAATAGAACTAGCAGACCAACTATCTTCTCTTTTTTACTCTGAATCCCCAACTTACAGGCTCTACCTTAATTGATCAAAGGTTCGAATCCCTTCTACTGCACCAAATTCAAGGAAATCGGTGATTATATTCACCAATCAAATTTTTAAATTTGGTTACTTTTGGATTATTATTTTGTGTCATTCTATGAACTTATACACTCTAGCTATAAGTAATAAGCTTAAGTTTTTCATGCGCGATTAAAGCTTGTTTTATAAATATTAGAGATACTATTATTATTTAGATTAAAAACTATTTACTCTTAAATCCAGCGATAAAAGTGCTCATAAAAATCGTTCGATTGGAACTTAAATTTATCTGGTGGGGAAAAAATGAGAACGGAGCTTATTGTTTTAATTATTTTATTTAGCATATTTTTGTCAATAGGGTGTACGAATAAAAACGAGACAGATTACGTTAAGATTCAGAATTCTCAATATTATCCAGATTCAATCACAATATCTTCCGGTGATACAGTAAGATGGACAAATCTTGATTCAACTAATCATACAGTCGTGGGGACTGATTTCTCATCCGGTAACATAACAAGTCAGGACTCATATGATCATACATTCACGAAAGAAGGAACTTATAGTTATCACTGTTCAATTGAGCCTTCCATGAAGGGCGTTGTCATAGTAAAATAAAGTCTCTACAGAGATTCAAAATTGTTAAACCGGCATTCATAAATTTCCTTTTTAAATAATTCACTCTAATTAGTAAAACTATTAAAAGAGTGCATTTAGCGTATAATTTTTTTCTGTAATGCGAAGATGGTAAAGTTATAGATCCGTCTTGACAGTGCCTGACCTGCCCGTATTTTCATTTGGAATTAAAATTTGACCACAAAAAATACAGAATAAGGGAACTTCTTAAATACTTCATGTCGAAGCTTTGTTTAAAAGCTCCCTAAAGATTCTCATAAAAATTATAAATATCGCGGCAAAAATATAATAATTATGTTATAATTTCAATATAATATTAACTTTAGGATAATGTCACCTCATTTTCTTTGAAGTTCTGTTTTTTTCTCTCAGTTCTTATTCTTCACCGAACTTCTCACTCTCTAAAGTTATGATATTGTCAACCGACGACTCTCTCATCATATTGGCTTCCCCCTGTTCCATCCCTTCTTCGGATTCAAAAATCTTCCTAAGGTATTCGAGTACATCGTCTCTGAGGTTTTCATTTTCAAGAGCAAAGTCCACTATTGATTTTACGTATCCTAATCTGTCGCCGGTATCGAACCTTTTTCCCTTGAACCTACAGGCATAGATCATCTGTGACTTACTAAGAACCCGGATACCATCAGTCAGCTGGATTTCGTTTCCAACTCCGGTTCCAGCTTCTTTTATACCGTCAAAAATTTCAGGGGTGAAAACATAGCGGCCTATTGCTCCAAGATTGGAAGGAGCATTTTCAGGTGACGGTTTTTCGACGATGTCCTCCATTTCAAAGAGAGAATCATTGAGAGTTTTTCCCTTTATAATCCCGTAGCTGCTCAATTTTTCATAAGGAACCTCTTCAACTGCAAGCGTGGACCTACCATATTTTTCGAAATTTTCAATGAGCTGGGCAGTGCAGGGCTTGTCATTCACAATAATATCGTCTCCGAGAAGTACGGCGAAAGGCTCGTCTCCAATATGGTTTTCTGCCCTGAGGACTGCATCTCCAAGACCATTGGGCTCTTTCTGGCGGATATAGTGAATATCAACAAGTGAAGAAACGTCCCTGACAACCTTAAGAAGTTCAGTATTGTGCTTTTTCGCAAGGTGCATCTCGAGTTCAGGAGAATCGTCGAAATAGTCCTCAATTGCTCGTTTGCCCCTGCCTGTGATAATGATAATATCCTCAATTCCAGAGGCTATGGCTTCCTCAACAACGTAATGAATTACAGGCGTATCAATTATAGGAAGCATCTCTTTTGGCATTGACTTGGTGGCAGGCAGGAAACGGGTTCCAAGGCCGGCCGCAGGGATAAGTGCTTTTTTAACGGTCAAGTTTTACGCTCCAAATTATTTGGAAATATGATATTAAAGTTCTTAATTATATGAGATTTAAATTATACTTTACCTTATGATTAATTTTTCTCTACCGTGACATCAAAAAATCAAATAAAACTCAATTATAATGTAACCATTTTACTTTTCCTGAAGTTAGTAATATAAAAAACTAATATAAGTATAAGTTAATATAATTTGCAAAAAATCATGGAGCATTGTAAGAAAAAAGACGATAAACTTTGAAAAAGAAAAATGATAACCAAAAATTCCCTTGATGCAAGAATTATATGCATGCACTGATTCAGAATATCGGGGTCAATATCCTTTTGAGCTTTAACGGCACACTCAACGCAAAGTTCTTGCCCTTTGATCGTTACTGAATTTTCAACTTCTTTTCCACAACTTTCACATTTCCCCATTTATTTTCACCTTCAAGTGGCTGTATAAGTTCACATGTAAAGAGACTTCTTTACGGTATAATTAAATTCAGTATAAGAAGTAATTTTGCCTTTGGAAGAAATATCAAAAGTAACTTTAGCGATAGAATCTCACAATATTATACAAAGAGGCATGAATAAATTATTAACAAAGATATGATTAATAATATAAGGAATAAACTATTATTTAGGAGATATTTTAATTGAAACTCTAAAACCAAAATTAGCCGCAAGCTACAATCAGGATTTTGTACTGGACTACAATGCCAGAATATATAAATTGGAGATGCATACTTCCTAAAAACAGGAATATGAGGGGGAAATAATGGCAAAAAGATTAAAGGTCGCAAATCCAGCCCGCTGCATAGGCTGCTACTCCTGCATGATGGCCTGCGCAAGAACCTGGTATGATACCATATCTTTAAAAAACAGTCGAATTGATATCCAGACACGTGGCGGGATCGAAACTCCTTATTCTCAAATCGTCTGCCATGCCTGCATAGATCCTCCGTGTATGAGGGCCTGTCCGCTGGGCGCGCTTACCAAAAGGAAAGGAGGAGGAGTAAATCTCAATAAAGAAATCTGTGATGGTTGCGGAAACTGCATAGAAGCCTGCTTAATGGGAGCTATCCATCTGGATGCGGAGAAAAAAGCTGTAATCTGTAAGCACTGCGGCGTCTGCCCGAAGTTCTGTCCCCATGATGTTCTGGAAATGATTGAGGTTGAAGACAGCGGAGAAATAAAGATTACTGATACGGGTCCGGCTCCAGATACAAGCCCGGTTAGCTCGACGGCATCCCATAAAGACCTTTATGGAGAAGAAGAACATGGGGAGGAAAAATGACAACCGAGCAATATGCTATTGAGGGGCTTAAGAATGTACTATATATTGACCTAAACAGCCAGAGCTATTATGTTAAGGAAAGGCGAGACCTCTATGAGAAATATCTGGGAGGCGTGGGAGTTGCCACAAACCTCATGCTCGAAGAGTATAAAGAAGGTACAGGCCCGCTTGATCCGGAAATGCCAATCATCCTCAGCACAGGGCCCCTCTCTGGTGTATATCCTACCTGCACCAAGGCTGTTGCACTGTTCCGCTCCCCTCTTAATGGAGAATTAGGAGAATCCTATGCAGGCGGCCATCTTGCCATGTCCATGCGCTATTCAGGGTACGAGACTATTGTTATTAAAGGAGCCTCACGATACCCTGTGTATGTTGCAATCCACGACGACAAAGTTACCTTCAGGGACGCATCTTCCATATGGCATCTCTCTTCAGCAATTGATGTGGGAAAAATCCTGCGAGAAATCGAGCCAGGTGCAGGCAGACGCAGTATAATTCGAATTGGACCTGCAGGAGAACGAGGGATCACATATGCTGATGTCAATGTCGATACCTATCGCCATTTCGGACGCCTCGGGCTTGGAACGGTTTTTGGGGCAAAGAAACTTAAAGCTGTTGTTATTTCCGGAAACAAGGAGCTAAAAAGCCCTGAACACAAAGCCTATCGAAAGACTGTTAGCATGCTCTATGACATCATTGTGAAAACAGGACTTACTGAAAAATACCATAACCTGGGCACAAGCGAAAATATTCTGGTTTTAAACGAACTCAAAGGCTTGCCTACACGGAATCTACAGGCAGCCTCTTTTGAAGGAGCTGAAACGATTTCAGGAGAGCTTTTTGCCGAAAAGTATCTTCTCAGGCGGGTTTCCTGCGCGGGCTGCCCAATTGGGTGTATCCATGTAGCCATGCTAAAACGTGCCTTCTCAAAAGCGCATGAATATGAGGCTCTGAATATTTCCTATGATTTTGAATTAATCTATGCTCTCGGTTCGAATCTTGGCGTAGCTGATCCCGAGGCCGTGCTCGAACTGATTGACGCCTGCGAAAAAGCCGGAGTTGATATAATCAGCATGGGAGTTGTACTCGCCTGGGCTACTGAGATGCAGCAGCGCAGGGAAATTTCCACTAATGAGACTCTTGGGCTTAAACTTTCCTGGGGAGATAAAGCTGCATATCTTAGAGCAATAGACCTTGTAGTCCAGGCGCCAAATGAGTTTTACTCAGCCCTTGGAAAAGGGGTGGAGTATGCCTCAAAGAAGTACGGAGGAGAGGATTTCGCAATTCGACTTGGGGGGCTGGAAATTCCGGGTTATCACACAGGGCTTGGAAACGTGCTTGGACTCACGGTAGGCGCCAGGCACTCTCATCTCGACAGCGCAGCTTATTCCGCAGATCAGAAAGCATTTAATCAGCCAATTTCGGATGAGCAAATTGTTGATTATATAATCGAGGAAGAAGACCGACGCAATGTCCTGAACTGTATGGTTTCCTGCCTTTTTGCCAGAAATGTCTACACATACGAAAATATAATTCTGGCCCTTAAAGCTCTGGGAATAGAAAGAACCGAAGAGGAATTGAAAGCACTAGGAAAGGATATTTTCAGGAAAAAGTATGCATTGAAAAAGAAATTCGGCTTCAAGTTCGAAGACCTTAAAATCCCAAAAAGATTTTTTGAAACCCCCTCTACTACAGGGATGATCGAGGAAAAAAGGGTCAAGCAGGCAATGGAAATATACAGAGAAAAAAGGGGGATTTGAGTTAAGAGATCTCTTGAAGGCAGATTAGATCCTTTCTACATTTACTGAAATCCTGCTCGTATCAAGAATACTTGTCTACTCCCAATGCTACCTCTATTCCCAAAGGTAATGAAAAACCTCTGTATACCGCAAAAAGAGAATTAAAAGAAGAAACAGGTTTTGAGGTTGATGGCGAGTTTATTGATCTGGTAGAGTTGAACAGTCCGGATACAAGATGGTGCATGTATAGGCTCTTGAAAAAGACCTAGATGTAACCAATATTGTGAGTAATACGTTTACGCTCGTTAGTTCTTGCGAATCAAAGATTTATTACAATGGGATCGCGGAGGGGCACGAATACCCTGACTTTTATGCAAGGGATGAAGTGAACCCTTGCTGGCTTTTTGTTTTCGACTTTAATATCTAAATCGTCACTTCTTTGTAAAATGATCGAAAATCTGGCAAAGATTTAATGGCAGAGTTTCAATAACTTAGAACAAAGAAACCTTGTTAAAGAACACTATAAATCATTTCCGAGTAACCAGGAGAGAGGCCCGAAGCATACTCCATCCTTTTGAAGTTGTCCGACAATTCAATTTCAGGGCAAAAACACGTGAAAAATAAGGCATATAAAGCCTTTAAAGAGAAAAAGACGAATTTTGGATATTACCGATAGTAATTGTCGGACAGCCTCTTTTGGGTGGGATGGCCGTCCACAATTTTATTTTTCTTTATATTCAGAACTTTCAGAGTTCTGAGCCGGATTTACCCTATCGTGTATATACTCGCTTACCTGCTGCCCAGGTTTCAGCAACAACGGGAGGGTTTTTTGGGTCGAGGTTGCCCTCGAGGATTACGAGGTCCGCAACCATGCCTTTTTTCAGCATACCTCGCTCTTTTTCTTGTCCACCAGCATAAGCGCCACCTGCGGTATACATCCAGAGCCACTGCTCAAAAGGAAGCACCTGATCTGGAAAGATGACATTGCCTGCTCCATCGCTCATAGTTGATCCCATCACAGAGCCCTGAATCGGATCACGAGCGTCCATAAATCCTCCAGGATTATCACTGCTGGAAGCCACAATCACTCCTCCTTTAACAAGGTCACCATAAGCATACCACTTTCCATCATCTAACACAACCTGTTTTGTATTTTGAGCCCTGGAAAGAAACTGAGGCTGGATACATGCACATCCTCCCATGCCAGCAAGGCGTTTTATCTGTAATGAGTTTATGAGAGTTACATGTTCCAAGCGTGGGCGCATTTCAAATCCTGCTGGAGCCCGAATAGCAGCATTTTCAAAGGCTGTAAGTACAGCATCTGTTGTAGCGTTCCCAAAAGAATGGACACATACCTGGAATCCCTTTTCAACTGCTGAAAAGAGCATTTCCTCAAAATCATCCCGGTATTTACCGCTGTTTATAGTCTGCCCTCCAATTTTGAGAGAAAAGGCTACTGTTTCTGCTGTTGCGCCGTCAGCGAATAACTTGACTGGGCCCACACGCAGCCTTTTATCTCCCATTCCAGTGACCTGTCCTTGAAGCCGATGGTTTAGCTGATTATCAAGAAGAGTCCCTCCATGCGGCATCATTAGCACCGAGACCGGAAGCCGTCCTTCGTCGTGGAGTTTTTTATATGCCGCCTCAGCATCCGGTGTGACTCCCGGATCGTGGACAGCGGTGATGCCAAATTGGAAAAGCTCTTTAGCACGTGCCTCGATAAGGTCTGCAAGTGTGTCGATATCAGTTTCCATCACCAGTTTGAACACAGGAATCTGAGCAGATTCAACAAGTACTCCCGTTGGTGTTACGTCACTTTCCCGGAGAATAATCCCACAGCGTGGGTCAGGAGTCGCTCTGTTGATCCCCAGAAGTTCAAGTGCTTGGGTATTTACTACACTTTGATGGAATGTAGTCTGGATGAGAAGAACCGGCCTTTCAGAACTGACTTCATCCAGATCTTTTTTAGTCAGATCGACTCCTCCCATTCTGGCATCGAACCAGCCAAAACCGACAACCCATCCTTTTCCCGGTTCTTTTCGAGCCTGTCTTTTAATAGCCTCCAGTATAGCTTCCTTTTCCGTTAGGCCTATTAGGTTCGCCCAGGTAGGGAGAAAGCAACCAAATGAAGAAAGGTGATTATGAGAGTCAATGAAAGCAGGAAGTAAAACACGGTCTTTCAGGTCGTGAATTTCTGCATCTGGAAACGATTTCAGGATACTTGTGTCACCAACTGCAGCGATTTGACCTTCCCTGACAACTATGGCATCCGCATATTTTTGTTCCGGGTCCATAGTGAGTATCCGACCACCTTTGAATGCGATAGTTAAATTATTTTTTGCGTTAACAGTGTTATTCATAATTTCTCTCCTAAAAATCTCATTTTTTATTGTTTACGAGTCCCTGGCAACAGCTAGATCAGATCTTATTTCACTATTGCATGGGCGAAATTAGACAGGCAACACACTGGTCGACTTTCATTGATCCCCTTGAAGTAGATTTTTTTGTAATCCTCACTGGTCACGTTACAAATCCTGGAAAAACCGTGCTGAGAGATAAATGACTCTAACATTCCGTCCTTGACGCCGAATTTATAAGGCTCTCCCTTTTGTGCCATATCTTTTGTAGCATTCTTTATCTCATTCTGATTGCATGCGGTACACTGCACACCGCATATTCCATTCGTTCTGTATATGCTGGATTCGTATACGTAGTCGAAGATTATGGCACTTCCAGTTTCCGAGTTTTTTGAGATGAAATATAGCATCTCATCAACGGCTTTCGGTGGAAGGTAGTAAATGAGCCCTTCGATGATAAAAACGGTCTTCTGCGACTTTTTATATCCATGTTCCAGCAGCCGCTGGCCAAAATCTTCGGTCTCGAAATCAACTGAAACATACTCTACGTGGTCCGGAAGCGAACCAAAGATATCTTTGATTTTTTCAATTTTGACGCTTTGAGTTTCTGGGTGATCTATCTCAAAAACCTTTACATTACCCCTGAGACCTTCGATTCTGTATGCCCTGGTATCATATCCGGCGCCTAAAATGATCAGTTGCTCAAGACCTTCGTTTATTAATTTCTTTACAAAATCATCAAAATACCTTACTCTTGCTGAAAGTGAATTGTGCACTCCAGGGAACGGAGTTTTAGAAGGGTCATGGGCCGCCATTTCCATAAACACCAAATATTGCGGGCTAAGAAAGCGGGAGGCATAAGGGTCATAGCAGATGCGTTCACCTTCTGGCTTGAGCGATTCAAGAGCTCTAACAAATGCCACATTTTCTGCTGTAATGCTTGACCCTTTTTTCTTCTCAGCAGTCTCAAAAGTCTTATTTCTTGTATTGTCCATTTTTTCCATAACTTTCATCTCCGTGAGTTTACTTCTATGTCTCTTGATCCTGATATCTCACCTATTTTGAAGTTTTTCATCCTAGTTTACCGGTTAATAGTATGAGTAATATTTGATAGTAAATAAAGTTACTCATTGGTAACTTTAGTTTTCCATCGGTAAATTATATATGAGTTGATACTAAAGTTTGAAGCGGTGATTATGTTGTCAAGGATGCTTCCTGAGTACAGGGAAGAGGCAAAAAAGAGGATTGTTGAAGCAGGGCTAGAGGTAATGTATGAGAAAGGATACTGTAGCACTACAATGGAAGAGATTGCTCGCCGCCTTAATGTCAGCAAACCCGCCCTATATCGCTATTTTAAAAATAAGGATGAACTAGTCATAGAAAGTGCAAATTACCTGCAAACACAGTATCGTGAGATAAAAACAACCCGAAACCCTGACATATGCCCGGTTGACGAATGGATAGGAATTTTCGATCAACTAATGTCACCTGACAAAAAAATACACGCACTATACTTTGAGATTCTCGGGATGACAGTACACAAACCTGAAGTCCAGAAAAAGTCGGTCGAAGGGATGAAGAATGGTATTGACCAACCAGCTCATGAAATCGCAGAACAGCAACAGAAAGGCCTTATTCCTGCCGATGCCGATCCGCGTACCCTTGCAGCCGCTATCGTGTCGCTATTCAACGGAATGCGAGTTCTTATTCTTCTTGGTGTTGCCTGGGAAGAGGTACGTTTTCGATGGATAGAAATACTCCAAAATTTGTTCGAAATTAAAAAAGGACAGGCAGAATGCCCTAAGAATTGTAAAAGATTTAGAGATTGTAATCCTTCACCAAAAACATGAATGTAATCTCCTGGAAGAATTTCAATTATTCCTTCAAGAGTCCCAAGTTTAATAGGCTCTCCTGCTATGCCATTCAGATGGAAATTATAGAGCCAGAATGCTTGAAAGGGGATTGAGGGTATATCTGCAATAATTAGTTGCAATGTATTTTTATCCTTCAATATAGTCAGGGCTTACAGTCAAAATCTTTTCATTCATTTCAAGCTCATTTTTTATTCTGGTTGCATCTTTTTCCGGGATCCAATTCTCTGGTTTATTCCAATTCTGAGACCCATCTCCAAAAAGAACATAACACACCACGGACTTTTCCACCTGAAGATTATATTTTTCCATTACCTTCAGAAAAGTTTCATCTTTAAGACCTTCTTCGGATACAATGAGATAAGAACAATTTTCCTTTTCGATTTCAGGGAATCTGGGTTCAGGGATTTCAGGATTTATAGGATCATTCCAATTCTTCTCTTTTCTCAAGTCATCTTTTTTATCGTCATCTACTTTTACGTAGTATATATTTCCCATATAATCAACGTTATACTCCAGGATACAGCTTCGGGTCATGTTACAGTTTTCAAGTATAGCTTTAACTTCCGGCTCAGTGGTTCCATCTTCAAATTCTATAAATAAACCGCCGGCTCGCACTCCTTGAACTGGCTTTTCCGTATCAATTGACATTTCAGAGTCAACGTGTGTTGGAGTAAATAATACCAATGGTATTAAGAGAATAAGAAAAGCAATGAAAACAGCGACAAACAATATTTTATAAATAGATCTATTCATCATTGGAAATCACCGCAAAAAATTGAGGGATTTTACATTCTCATATGAGAGTACTTTGATAAGTTCACTAAACTCCATAAACTCTTTTTTGTTAACTCCTTATAAGTTTTCTCTCCATAGTATCAAACAATCATAGATATGGAAATAATTATGGCTTGAAAAGTACGAAAAACACTGAGTTTTGATAATTTGCCCGGAAAAAACCTATAACTATTTATTTGGAAGTCATTAAAATATGTTAAAGGTATTAAGTCAAACCTGATTTTTAACCCGTTAGCTGAGGCAGCAGAATGAGAAATATTACTAAATATGGAATTTTTTTATTTGGGGTTCTTTCTTTACTGACATTAAGTGTTTTAGTACTGTCCAATCCTTCAAATGAGAATACTGAACTTGAAAACAGTAGCAATGAACCTATTGATTTTGGCATATGTATAGACTTTATACCATACACCCATGAGGAGTTAAAAGACAACTCCGATACTATTGTAATGGGTACAGTTAAAGAAAAACTTCCACCCAGATGGAATACGGCAGATGGAAAAAAACCGAACAAATTACTTAATAAAATTGAATATCCTGACGACATCATTTATACTGACATCGTTATAAGTGTTGATGAATACCTGAAAAACCCGTTATCGTCTAGAGAGCTTATTGTAAGAGTCACCGGTGGGACGGTTGGAGATTTTAGCATGACTACAGATGCTGATCCACTATTCAATACTAGCGAAAAAGTTTTGCTCTATTTGAGTAAAGATGAAAGCTCCAGTACCGGGAATATTGGTCCTGAACACTTCATAGTTACAGATTTTTACCGTGGTAAATATACATTAACAGAGGATGGAAAAGCTATAACCCCTGATGAAACCGTTACTCTTGAAGAATTATTGAACACAATTAATCAAATCAATAATAACACAAATGAAACCAAAGCATCAGATAATAAAGAAACAGCAAATATAGAAACAGCAGGTAAGTAAGAAGAATTTGGTTCTACTATTGAATCAAACAGAATTCCTTTCACAAGCTTCTTCTGGCTGCTTTTAGCATTGCTTGGGGCAGTTTCAATTGTAAGACGCATGCAGCAATAAGCTATTTATAATCTATTAAATAGCTGTTCAGCCTTATTTTTATTTATATGACAGTGCCTATGGTTTACATGAAACCGGAAGATAAAAGCAGTTTGGTGAGGAAGTAAAAAAGTGAGTGTTTACAGTAATGGCATTCTTTTGTTCAGGTTCAGGAACGAAAAACTCGAAGTGATGTTAGCTCATCCGGGTGGGCCAATCTGGTCAAAAAAAGACCATGGGGTGTGGTCGATACCTAAAGGGCTGCCCGAAGGTAATGAAAAACCTCTGGACACGGCAAAAAGAGAATTTAAAGAAGAAATAGGTTTTGAGGTTGACGGCAAGTTTATTGATCTGGGAGAGTTGAACCAGTCCGGATACAAGATAGTGCATGTATGGGCTCTTGAAAAAGACCTGGATGTAACAAACGTTGTAAGTAATACATTTACGCTTGAGTGGCCAAAAAACTCCGGGAAAGTACATGCGTATCCCGAGGTCGACAAAGCAGGCTGGTTCGATATCGAGCTGGCTAAGGAAAAAATCCGAAAAGGACAGATAGGTTTTATTGACAGGCTCATGGATATCTTAAATTACTCCCGGAAGGAAGAAAAATTGGATAAGAAAAAAAGATACCGGCAAACCACACTATTTTGAAGATAGAAACAGCGACTTCCTTCTCGCTTTTGTTCATTTCAGCCACTGAAAAAACTGATGGGGTTTTAACCCCTGAGAATATTATACTTTGAGAAGTTTAAATCTTCTGGAAATCAATCTTTATTTAGCGAATCTTGTTCTCGAATATATAGTACACAATCTGTCAATATGATCCCATATAACATCATATGAAAATCTAACATAAGAGAAAGGATAGTTTACCCAGAAAACCACTTTCCTGAAATTCGATAGGTCTCTATAGTCCTCTACCCACATGGATTCGCTTAAAAATCCCTTCCAAATAAGAGATTTTTGCATATGTTTCCATCGCCTGAACATATGGACTATTATGAGTAAGAAGGCACAAGCGATGGCGAATTGTTTTTTTGTCATTCTTTCACCCTCAACGACTTGATAAACTTAATAAACTTAATAAATTTATGAAATAATCTCGAATAGGGTAAAATTTTCCTGTATTTAGCTAAAGTAAACCCCAAACCAACCTTTTTGAGATTCAAATCCTTGTTGGAAAATTGTCAAACTCCTTCAAACAATAAGGAAATCTTTTTTTGATAGCTTGATGTGTTTAAATACATCTCCTTTCGCCTATATATTTTTGCTTCAAAAAGATCTGTAAAGTTTTCAAATGTTTTTCAGCCGATAGTAAATCTATAAATTTTTAATTTTCTGCACGTAGCCTTATGCCCTTAGCCTTATGTCCTGCTTGATTGTAATAATAGGTTCCTGGCAATAGCGACGGACTTAATCCGTTTACGCAGTATTTATAGATTCGAATCTTACTCCTCGCATTAAACTTTTGGGTAATAGGTAACTCAAATTTTTTGTACGTTAGTGCAAACTTATGCACAACCATTAATTTCTAATAATTCCTTGATTAAAAATACATACTAGTTTTACAACTTCTTCTGAATAAAAGTCAAAAAAACGCAATAATAGTGTAAAATAAATATATTGATACTTTGTTTTAATCGTCATCTAAGCGTTTTTATTTTAGAAATGTATCTTTTATCATTGAAGCGATCGCCAACGTAAAGTACAATATTTTTGTTTTTTTGAGCAAGTTTAAAAATTCCTTTTCGTTCTTTATCGTGTTTCATTTTTGTGTAAAAATCCCAATAATCACATTCGTCAAATGCATAAATTGGCATATCTTTTTGACTTCTCCATATAAGAAAATCTTCAAACAAATTGGCATCGTGTTGATTTACAATTGTTCTGAGATCAAAATAATTGAAAACACAAACTGGATATTTACATTGATCAATAGGATTATTCGGTAATAGAGTTTTTATCCTTAAATTTGGAAAAATCCCTTCCACTACAACAATTATTCCAGTAAAGTTTTTTATTCCAAGATGACATATAAATTCAGAATCTTTATGGGATATAGCTCTTTCTCCTTGTTTTATCCCAGCTCTGATTGATTTTTCTATATCTTTTTGGATTTTATTTCGATTACCTTTAAGAGATTCTGTAGAAATATTTCTGCTTTTACATTCAACAAACCAAGTTGAATGCTTTAAATTAAGCAAACCATCAAGTTCAAACCCTTCATACTCGAGGTTCCTCTTTAACTCTTTTTTAATTGGTATTTCATCAATTAAGTCAAGAATTATGTTTTCAAATACTCTTCCTTTTGTGGAATTATAGCTCTTAGTTTTACTGAGTAAAATATCAATTTTATGAGGTAAATAGAAGAAAAATGCCTCAGGATCAACAAGAATAACTTTTTCTCCATAATAAAAAAGCGGATACTCTCGGAATCTTAAATCAAGCTCAACTTTTATTTTTGTGATATTGAAAGAATATAACTCTAAATATTTAGTAAAGTCATCTTTACTAAATGGATAAATTTTTTCCACTATTTCATCAAATCTAAATGTAGAAATATTCTTCCAATTCTCAATATATTTCTTATCGGGCACTCCAAAATAATTCGGGTTAGCATAATCTTCCTTTGTTTCAAATTGATATTCTTCAAACTCAGAAATTTGGATGACTCTATCTAAATAGTCTTTCCATATTACAAACGATATATAAGTAAATGCTTCAAGTGACATGTTGTAATATTTAAGAAAAACATCTATATATTCATAATATTTTAAATTAATATAATCAATAACATTTTTTGTGTTAATATTAGATGTTATTACAAAATCATATCTCTTAAATAAATCCTCTAAGATATCACATTTTGACGAAGAATTTGTAATTTCATAAATTGGATTACTGACAATATTTTTATGAATATCTAACTTGTCAATCTTTTCACTAAATAATTTTTTTATTAATGGTTGTAACAAGTTTCTTCTTTCTGGATTAAAATGATAAATTGCCGCTAGTTCATAAAATTGGTTTAGATTGAATTCATCCATATTCTATAAATCTGTTGAACCAACACATATAAAATTATTCTGTATTCCTCTTCAACATCCTTTCCACATTTCTTATATCTCTTTAGTTAAGCTTAAGAGTGATCGTTTTACATGATTTTGCTTATTAACTATCACTTTAACATTCAAAGGCAGATTTCCAATATTATTAACTTCTTGCTTAGTATAATAATTTTGAATGTAAGATAATAAGATAATTTTTTGTTTAAGTATATTTTCACTCCTTTTACAGCTCCCATTGATGCCGTTTTACTATTTTACTGTAAAATTTACATTTTTTACATTTAACAGTAAAAACTATACATATTTTACTTTTGACCTGAAACCAATGCCTCCCATTTATTCACCCTTTCCAGAACATGAGCATTAAGAGTAAACGGCTTATCCGACTTGGCATTCTGCTTCATATAATACAATGTACCTTTAGAAAACCCTAGTTTCTTCCAATCAACATAAGAAATATTGAGGATCTTTTGCCTTATGTCATAAGAATCAATCTTTTCAATTTCATATTCAGGCTTAACAAAATCCAGTTTTTCCTTTTTGCTTATAAGTTTCTGGTTGCAAAATAAGCACGTTCACGCTAAGAGAAAAATTATTTACTAAACATTAACAAACTTTGTAACATGAATTTCGGATTTTTGATTTTTCCGGGTCTCGATTTGCAGATTGCCCTTCTCTGGACTTCCTCCTTGTGCCGGCGGCGAAGGCACGCGCAGAGAGGTAGATAATCAGTCTCTTATTCAACCCGTCGCCTGGCAGGCAAAATCCAGTAAAACTGTACCTTCAGTCTGTATTGAAATTTTTATTTGGGAGAGTCGAATCAATCTAGCAAGAAGATAGTGCATATTCCCAGAAGGAAAAACACTTACGGAAAGATTCAAAAGGAAAAGAAAATAAAAAAGAACAAATTATCTGCGTTTTACTACTTTCTGTGCCGCTTTTTGTGCTGATTTTTCAGCGGCTTTCTGTGATGCACGTTCAGCTTTACCCTTTGGTGCCCTCTTTGCATTCTGTTCTTTTTGTGATTTAACTTTATCAATGATTGACGCCTTTGCAGGCGAAGATGTTCTCGTTTTCTCTCTATTTGCCTCATCTATAGCTTTTTTAGATTCCTTTTTGGTTTCAATTTCTTTTTTGCCGAAAATCTTACTTAATATGCCCAATTTCTAAACCTCCTTTGCTTCCTTATAATACTATTTCCATGTTAATTAGCTCATTCTCTAAAACATGGAAGAAAAAAGCAGCGGGTAAAATTCAGCTCAATGTCGGTACTATCCGTCCGGTAAGTCATATGGAGTAATACACATAATTCTACAAGCTGCTGAGTATTTGAGGAAAAGAGACTGAAAAATCCTCCAATCACTCAAAAATATTTCAAATATCCAAAAACCTCTTATTATCTCTCAAAACTTCCTTAACTCTCGGAAAACTCTCAAAAGTTTCTCAAAAGCTTCTCAATCTCCTCAAAATCTCACTGCCACATCACTTCAAGGGATTTCCTACGTGGGATTCCATAGATCTTGTACCTGGGGTTGCCGAACATCATTGCGTAAGCAATTTTCCTTCCTGCGGGCAGATTGAGTTCCTTCTGGAGAGGTTCGTAGGACATGGCAGCCGCTGCAACAAAACCCGCCCAGCAGGTGCCGATTTCGAAAGCCGGCGCAGCTATATCAAAATGCGTGAGGGCAATGATAGCATCAATAGGTGCAATCGGGCTCTCTTCAGGAATGTGAGCGAATAGCAGGTGTGGAGCACCCCGGCAAATAACATCGATTCCCTGTTCCCACGCAGAAATAAGCATCGGTACAAAACCGCTCATCGGGTGTGGGGTGTTCAGCAGTGTTCTCATCCACTCGATAGTGAGCCCGGCAATTTTCTTTACTTTCTCCGAATCATGGATAACCAGCCACTGAACTGGCTGCCCGTTACCTCCGGATGCAGCATAGCGGGCAATGTCTAGTACTTCAAGGATTTTCTCCTTTGGCACAGGCTCCCCGGTAAAATGACGAATTGACCTGCGCTTCTTGAGATAAAACCCTATATTCTCGGGAGAGATAGTACCTGTATCTGCAGGCAGAAGAACTTTTTCGTCAGGGCGGAAATTCAGAATGAGAGCCTGAGATGGGCAGAAAACCTCACAGTGTCCGCAATACATACAGTGTGGAGCATTTATGTCCTGAACTTGGGGAAAATGAGTTTCATCAACCTGATCGATAAGACCAAAAGAGCATATCTTTACACAAAGGCCGCATTTTGTGCAGCGATCCTGATCAACAATAATGTGAGCCATTATATCAAATCCTGTCAAAGTAAATACATAAAACAGCCAATGTTTATTTACTTTTCTTTTTTTCTCTGCATGTGAAACCTCATGAATTTGATAACTGCATGGGCAAAGCATAATTAACTGGATTCTTTTCTATTTTCAGTATTCCATCGAGTTAACCTTTATTTTAGTCTATTGTAAATCTATTACTCTTATGTCTTAATTTTGCACCTTTTTACCCGACTCCTTTCAGAAAAAGAGAAAATAATCCCGGATATAATGGCTTTTCAGATTAAAACAAAATGATTCTTGATCCTTACCATTCCTGCCTGCTTCGCGATCTCCAAACGGAGGGATTGCTAATTTTCTACGCTATTTTACAGCAGATTTTCATCTGCCCATCTATCAAATACCTTCAATTGCTCTTCCGTATGGAAGTAATGCTCCCCATGCTCGAGAACTTTAACTGCTGCTTGATACCTTGCTGCAAATGCTGAAATCTCGTCCCATTCAGACAGATTATCGTCAGAACCGTATAAAATGGAAGTAGGTGCTTTCCATTCAAAACAAATCGGGTTTTCTTTCACATAGCAATAATAGTTCCATTCCAGTGTCTGTCCAATCGGCAACCGGATCTCATGCTCTGCTTTTAGTCTTCCTTCACTTACCTGGAAGCCTTCCATCATATTGTATATGATACGTTCCATATTGACGACGGGCGAGAGAAATAAACTTTGTTTTATGTTAAGATCGTGATAGGCAAGCAGACTGAAATAAACTCCCATGCTGCACGCAAACAAATGAATGTCAGATGCAAGCGACTTTGCAAATTCATAAACAGCCGTCAGATCACTTACACAATTTTCTGGAATACAGGCATATTCCTCATTTACACGTTCACCGTGCATAGGCAGGTCAAAACTTAATGCCTGGTAACCTTTTTCAACGGCCTTTTGTGCCATCATGGAAATTACGGTATCCTCTTTATTAGAAAGGTTGCCATGAACTTCAATCAACAGCTTTTCACTCTGCTTTCCCCATAGGATGGCAGGAATACGAATTTTATTATTTAAGATATAAAAATGTCTTTTCTCCATTTTCTCACTTATCTACGAGCAAAAAATAAATTTTATTCACATTCATTCGACTCAGTTCCAAGATCTGGTGATAAAAGTAAGTGTAACATCGCACATAAATTCGTAGATTTATAATATGAACTATTATATCAAATCCCATTAAGAGTAGATTTATTACTAGCAACAATTATTTACTTTTCTTTATCTCTCTGTTTGTGGAATGTGGACGATTTTTCAGACAATTTTGTGTAATTAAGCTGTCTTTAACATCAGATCGCCTTCGTTTTTAACATCGGATCGCCTTCAGACGAACAGGAACAATCTAATAGCTAACCCTTACTCACTTCGACCATGGAAACGTTTTTTTTGCATATATATTACTCAATCGCTCTTTCACTCACTTTTTCCGGGAAACCAATGTACTCAAGCGCCCGATTCCGTATCCGGATCATATCCTGCTCTCGGGAAGAACTGTTATTTCTTATTGGTTCGGCAAAAGTAAGCGAAAACACAATTCTTCCACCAGCCCCGATCCCTCCGAGGATCAACGGAACAATTTCACTGATTGCCGGCAAAAAGACCATGCGATCTAGCTGTAGATTTCCGTATGTAGTTTGTAGATTCAGTTGTCCTAAATTTGAAGGAATTGTCCCGGGAGTCATGTTCTTGTTATTGTGTGTAAACGAAAATGCCACATTTTTTCTATCCTGAGCAAAACGTGACAGGTTGTCTGTCTGGGAATACGCTTCAGGAATAGCTTTAAATATTGGCCCAAAACTGGCAAAAGCGTCAATGAAAGACGGTTCAAATCCTGGGATTTCCAGGCCTGTCGAGTCCAGTTTTTCCACACGTTTGTGTACCTCCTGATGCAAAACAGCAGCGTTCTCCCTGAAGGTTTTTTTCACATCATAGGTGTAGGAGAAGCGCGGAGCTCCGACACAAAGGCAAAATACGTCGCCAACCGATGTAGTTGCATATCTTCTCAGGTCGAAGGGGACAGAAACCAGCTTGAAGTTTTCGGTAAATGGACCTAATATATCATTATGTGCTGCAATAAATGCTGCAGTCACTGCCGACCCTACTGTAACTCCTTCTTTTCTGCATTTCTCTAGAAAAATCTGTGACTCCTGGGTATCAAGCTCAATTAACACAGCGCCACACTTCATTTTTTCCCAATAAGCTCTGGTGATAGCAGCATAATCTGCCTGGAAAAAGTAGTGTGGACTTTTTTTCCACTTCCTGTTAGCATTGTACACAAAAAGCTGAGTAAGAATTGCAGAGAGGGAAAAACCACTTTTCTTTGGAATTAATTTCATTATGTCAGGGGGATTGAGTACAGTGATCCTGCGTTCAGGGTCAGCATAATAGATTAAAATGTCACGGACCAGATTTGCCAGTGCCATCCCATCACAAATGCTGTGATTGCACATGACTATAAGATCTGATATTTCAGGGGAATGCAACAATATGAACCGAATCAACGGACCTTTTTCCAGCTCAAACGGGACCCTTTGTTCGTATTGAATTTCTTCAAACCATTGAGTATCCGAAGTCATTTTTGTAACTTTCAATGGAAGAGCAGGAACATTATTATTAGAAAACCAGGCATTGTGTCGTTCATCGAATACGATTTTAGCTCCGACGAGTGGATGTATTCTGCGAACCGTATCCATAGCACGGAGTAGCTCATGTTCTGATACATTTCCGGCGATCCGTGCAACAATTGATACATTGCACCCTGGAGTAAATAGAAAAGCACGTTCAAGATTGGTTACCTGGCGTACACATCCAGGAATTCCTGCACTATTTTTCGCACATTCATTCTGCATTATTACATCACCTTCACTTTCAATACCTGTCGAATTACACACTTTTTAGTGGAATATGCAATGTCCAGAAAAGTGAGCTAATTTTGTCTTGTGAAGGCAACTCTGGCTCTTCCTTCTAACCGAACTGTTCGGCTTCGGTTAGCTATGGACATTGTAAAGCAGTTTATTGTTGAATAAAACTTTGATTATTTTTTATTGATAGCATTCGCTATTCTGATTGTTGTTTCAATAATCGCATCATGGAATTTTCTGTGATCCCGTAATCAATGACTCAGTGTTTATTGCTGAAAATTTCAGTCTTAATTATCACACTTTTTTTCCGGCGACCGAGAAATTGCTGGACAGAGGAATTTTGGCAGCATCTTGACATATGTATCGTAGCTTATTCCCTGTGCTTTAAAACTGTTTTTAATGGAAGGATCAGGGGCGACAACATTCAAACTAATCATCTGGATGTACATCCCAAGCAATATGGGGTCCAGGTCATTTCTAATAGATCCATCTTCAATTCCCTCCCTTACAGCATAGTGCACAAGAGGCATATATTTCATAGAGAGTTCCATCATTGTTCGCGCATTTTCTGGATCAATTCTCTGAAAGAGCTGGGGACCGAAAGTAGTAGCCATGTCGTTATATCCTGGATTTTCCTGTGAATATTCGATAAACCACTGGATCATTATCTGAATTTTTTCGAAGCCTGTTTTCCCGTAGCTCATCTTTTCGATCATAGCTTCAACAAAGTCCGTCCATTTTCGGGAGATGATGGCAAAAAAAAGTGAATCCTTACTTTTGAAATAGAAGTAAAGTGCACCTTTACTCAGTTCAACTTCCTGTGCTATTTCATCCATAGATACTTTATCATATCCCTTTGAATAGAACAGCCTCTCGGCTGCGTCTAAGATTTCATTGCGTCGTTTCTCTTTTTTTCGTTGTTGCCTGCCTGTGACTACCATAATCTTTCCTTGTATTTCCACTGTGAGTCAATTTTTAACTTTTAGTCGATTTTCGACTTTAAGTCAATATTAAACTCATGGTCAAATAAACTATATAAAGATTATCGTTTAATTGTCTGGCACTCGCCCAAAATATAAAAAATTAAAAAAGAATACTTTAATTCCAATGTTCTGTACATTTATTTTCGGAGTTTTTGTTTTTCGTTAATATCAAGAAGCATCGACTTCAGCTAAAAATTCAAGAGCAGGTTTGAGAAGCAAATTTAGATCCTGTGATATGAACAGATGGTCTCCTTCAACCAGGACAAGCTTTGCACTGGGAATTCCTCCAGCCAGCTCTCGAGTGATCTTCATAGAAACAGCCTGGTCCTTTGTGCCGTTTACAATGAGAGTGGGTGCTTCGATCTGGCCCAATAATTTTCTACCGTCGAAATTCAGGGGTGCTAAGCCTTGCCGGGCGAATGATTCGGGCGTTGGTGGGTACTGCTGTTTGAAAAGAAAGTCTGCACCCTTCCTCATCTGCTTTTTGCCTCCGGGTATTCTCCACATGAGGCCCCAGATCACATTTCTCGGAAACGGAACCCTGTGGAATGCCACATGTAGTACCAGACTCTTGACACGCTCAGGGTATTTGGCAGCAAGCGCCAGGGCTATGCACGAACCCATGGAAGAGGCAATGAAGTGAGCCCGTTTTATTCCCAATAAGTCTAAAAGATCAATTGTATCCTCTGCCATCATCTCAATAGAATAAGGGATATCCGGTTTGTCTGTTCTTCCCGAACCCCGGGTATCGAAGACAATCACCCTGTATTTTTGAGCATATTTATCCAGATAATCGGACTTCCCCTTCCCCTGAGTTATCGAGGAGATTTCAAATCCCAGTCCCTGGATCAATACCAGCGGCTCACCCTTGCCGTGGATCTCGTAGTACATGTTTATGTCATTGACTTTTATTGTCGGCATAACTTCCCACCTCTATCATTTTTTATTATTGATCACTCTTTCATTCCCGATCACATTTTGATTACACTTTCAATAGCATCCGCTATCCCGATACAGGTGCAATATCCGTCTCTTTTTCGTGTTCCCGGTGCTAATCGAATTATTGTTTCTCGATGACGCTGTCGTCTAGGCCCGTTTAATCTGCATCCGGGCGTTTTTCAATAGCGTTGCCGATAAAGAGAAGAAAATCTTTTACAAACTGATGGTAGCTGATTCCTTCGGCTTCGAGTACTGTTTTCCAACCGGGGTCGAGGCAGACAATGCTATTGGACATAAGGGCCATGAAAAAAGCAAGTTCCAATGGGTCAATATCATTCCTTACTGTCCCATCAGCCATACCTTCTCTAAACACTCCATGGTGCAGGAGAAGGTCTTCTTTCATGTGCTCCATAAAAATATGCAGCTCTTCATTCTCCAGTTTCCTAAATAGCTTCGGCCCGTTGGTGCAAACCATCTGATAGTATTCCTTGTTTTCGTGGACGAATTCAAAGTACCTTTTTCCCATCAATTTTGATTTTTCCCGACCAGATAACTTCAGGTCTGCGCACTCCCGGAAAATCTCATGCAGCTCATCTATTTTGCGTAAAATGATGGCAAAGAACAGTGCATCCTTATTCTTAAAGTAAAGATAAAGAGTGCCTTTGCCAAGTTCCACTTCTTTTGCGAGCTCTTCCATGGACACGTTGTCGAAGCCCCTGGAAAAAAATAGCTTTTCAGCGGCATCGATAATAGCATTCTTCCTTTGTTCTTTTTCTCGTTCCTTTCTGTCAGCGGTTGCCATCATCTTCACCATTGTGACCGATATCCATAATATGACCATCAGTCATTATATGAAATAATGTAAATCAATATAAGGATTCCGTTTTATGTTGATTACTTGTACTTAAACTGAATATTCCTGTCCATACAATACTTATTCACGCTTGGAGAGGATCATAGGTTACTGAATGCTATTAAAAGACTCCGCTGATACTGTGCAGTAAAGCAGGAAAAACACCATTTAATAGAAAATAGCATGATGAAAAATCATGCAAAAAATGAATACTATATGAACAGAGTTATCAGCTACATATAAGCGGATGTGGGTTTAGAAGTCAGTGTATCCAAAACTTGAATTCTCTTTGGATGAAAGTGCTTTCAAGTACTTTTATTTATTGTGCCTGTTATTCGAAGAATATCATGTGCGTTTTTTGATTAAGAAAAATTAAATAAACTTTGATATTTAAACTCTTAAGAAGGGGACGCGAATATGGACGCTGAAGAAATTAGGACTATCTTCAAGTTTTCAGCTTTGGAAAAGAATATGATCTCCAGTTTTGGAATCGAAGAAGAGCTGTTTCTTCCTTTTCTGCTTTCACTGAAATCAGGAGGCTCATGGAGTTATGCCTCTGAAGAAACAAAAAGCATCGCAGTAAAGGATGTCATCACTTTTTATGATGATGAGAATAAGATTGGCTATACTCTGGAAAAGATATACTTCTTTGTCGATCCTAAGGTCGTAAAAGAAGAAGGGTTGGTCTCCAGACTGGAAAAGTGCGGGACAAAAGAAGAAAGAGAACTTGTTGAAAGGCCCTACTTTATAACCCTGCAAGCGAAAAAGATCATATTTGCAGAGGTAAACCCAAGCCTCAAGAAAATAACAGTCAGGGAATTAAAGAAAAAACATATACAACTGAAAGGTACCCCGGCATATAGTGCAGCTCATGAGCTGGAGCATCTTGAAAAGGGAGAGGTAAAAGGAATTCCTATATGGATTTTTGAATACGTTAAAGAACAATAAAAATCTCTAGAAGAAGATCAAGCAGATGTTAAAAGTATATGACTCACGTGGTTGAATCTTTTTCTCAAGTTGTATTAAAAATCCTTGTTATTATAAATCGCAATGGGGATAGATAATAGTCAGTCCCGGTTATCTGAATTCTTGTTTTACGAAGGGCCGCCAGACAAGCTGGTAAGGGTGCTTATATTTCCTGTTAATTGAAATACGTTTTCCAGAGTCAAGAGAATTAGGTTTGATTCAGAGTAATAGCTTGTTCTGCATTTTTGAGAGTTAACATGTAAAATTTTTAAAAGATTAAATAATTATAAAGGGTAGAGATTATGCGAAGTTCTGCAGAGCTTGAATATAGTAAATAATGGGTTGGAAGCTGCTATATAGTCAAAATTAAACTTATGGAAATTGTATCGTTGCTTATTGTGGATATTATCGCTGAAGCTAACATATTATGATGACATAATACCTGGAAAAAAGTAGAACATTACTATCTTTATGGAAATTGAGATTTGGCAACAGCAATACAAGTGAGACCTTAATTAAACTATAATTTTATAGGAAGAAATGGATATGCCTCTCACGAAAATAAATGCAAAAATAGCTTTCTTATTGTTTGTTTTTGCCATTTCAACAATATTTATTATCTATTCAGAAAACAGTGGAAAATATCCCGACAATATCCCTGGCAATCTTAGTAATAACTCAACTAATGCCAACGTGAACTCTGGAGATTTAATACAAAAGAAAGTCAGCAATACTAGTTCTGATGATACTGTTATTGTTTACCCTGGAGATTCAATACAACAAAAGATAAACAACATTAATTCTTATGGCACGGTTTTGGTTTACCCAGGGTTATATAAGGAAAATTTGGTTGTAGATAAGCCTTTATCTATATTATCGAAACAAGGTAAACCTGCGGATACCGTGATTCAGGCTGCAGATCCGAAAAATGATGTATTCCACATAACTGCGAACAACGTAACAATTAATGGATTCAATATTACGGGATCACAGGGCAAAGCCGGTATTTATTATACGGGATCTAATGGGAATATAACTGGAAATACATTGGTTTATAATAAATATGGAGCCTTCCTGAAAAGTTCCAGTGATATCATAATTAGAAATAATACAGCGTTTCGGAATGCATTTGGAATTTACCTGAGCAACTCTAGTAGGAATACATTAGAAAATAATGAAGCAAATAACAGCTCACATTGCGGTATTTATATGGAAGATTCCACTGAAAATGAATTAGATTTCAATGTTGCAAACTCAAACAATGAGTATGCTGTGTGTCTCAAAAATTCAAACAATAACTGGTTAACAAGTAATAACATGTCCAATAACGAGCTAAAGGTTGATATAAATGGGATTAATCTTGAAAATTCCAACAGTAATAAACTAATAAGTAATTATATATCAAATAGCTGGAAGGGTGTAGACCTAACCAATTCTTCAGATAATGAGCTAAGCAAAAACAGAGTTTCACATAACTATTTCAGTATTAGCCTTCAGAATTCGAATGATAACAAATTCCTGAACAATACTATTGAATTACATCCATACACGTTTTCAATCACACTTGGGAATTCTCAAAATAATATATTTAAAGGCAACACTGTAGGTTTGAATAAAGAAACTGCAGATATGAATAAAGAAATTAAAGTGTTTTACACCCCCGGCAGTAGAAATAATACAATCGAAGGCGAACTGTATACTTATCATGGAAAAGGAACTGGTGTATTCAGAGTAAAATAATGTACTGAGTTGCTCATAATTATAAAATATCAAAAATAAGTATATAAAATGGGAGAATAGTAAGATTTTCTCCCAAAATTCTTTTTTACAAAATTATTTTTGCCTGATAATATTTTTGACCCGCCTGTCCCATTCCGTAGACTCAAAAAGTTCTTTCAATTCAGGAGAATCATCGATGAAGCAGAAACCCCAGTAAACCGCAGGCAGAAATTCCCGTTTCCACTGCTCTTTCTTCTTTTTGTCGATGAACTGGTAGGTTTCCGAAGATGAGAGGCGGCTTACGAACCCAAGCACCTTCACAAGCTCAGGAATTGTTTTCTGGGCTGAACCCAATTTTAGGCATTTAAGTCTGAGACTGTCTATCTTCCGGGTGTCTGGCTCAAAACCCAGAGTTTTTAAGATCCGGTTTTTCTCGGGCATCGAAAGGTGTCCGCCGTTGTACTTAAGGGAATTCAGGGCTTGAAGTTTCAGCAGCCATTCGACTTCCCCGAAAACCTTTGGTTTGTGCTGCCTTGAAACGTCCCCCAACCTGCGGTCTTCATAGGCTTCGCACTTGAGCTTATTTATATTACCTGCGAGCTCTGCAAGCTCTTCTGCGTCCCTGAGTTCTCTGACTCGGAATCTCAGGGTAGCCCGCATGAGCTCACGCTTTTCCCTCTCAAAAGCTCCGACGTCCTTTTCCTCTGTCAGCGCGAGCAGGCGCGAGAAATATTTTGCTCGAATGGAAGTTGGAGGAAGCCTTACCGGGATTTCCCTAATCTGAGCTCTTTTTCTTTTCCCTTTTCCTTGAGGTCCAAGTTCCACTTTCTTAATCTCGATCTTTCCTTCTTCGATTGCCCGAGCTGCATCGCCTTCTGAAAAAAGTTCTTCAAGGCGGATCTCAGGCTGGAGCATCTGCACCTGGTCAACTTTTTCCCCGGAAAAAACTCCTTCCCCAAAACGCTGGTAGAGAGAGTCAATACTATCTGAAATCTCAAAAATATTGCCCTGTTGCTTTCCTGAGATAGAAGAAAGCCTCGTCACCCTTCCGACCTGTTGTTCAAAGAGCCGCATACTAAGAGTGGGGCGCAGCAAAACGAGGGCTTCAAGTCCAGGAAAATCAAACCCTTCAATCAGCATGCCTACGGTACACAGCACATAGGGGGGTTTTCCTATCTCCCTGAAAGCTGCAAGAATAGCATTTTGTTCATTTTTGGGCAGCTCTGAACTTATAAAAACCGTATCTCTTAACTCACCTTCAGGGGTATAATTCTCAAAATTTACGGGCAGGATAGGCTCGGAGTTCTTTTCGGATTCCTGGATTGAGACTTCCCCATTGAAAACCGAGGAAGTAAGTTTTGCATGGAAAGCATTAATTTCCTCACCGTCAGCCCCTACGCCATAGACACGCTTCCGCACAGGGGCGCAAAACACAAGCGTTTTTGAGTTTTTCTTTTTTATCATAGAATCGTACACGTCTTTTGCAAGCTGGGTTCTACGAACCACCTTTTTCAACTTGTCGGGAGTGCTGCAGTCAAGGAAAAGATCCTGTTTATCAAGCTCGTCAAGCCCTTTTTCAAAATCAAAGATTTCGAAGATATCCTCCGAACTCTCGGCAATCGTATACTTAAGAGGAGCAAGTTCTTCGTCCAGAATGCACTCAGGAAGAGTTTTTGCGTAAACCTCCCTCATATCCCCTGCAATTTCATCCACGAACTTGACATTTCCAACAACCCCCTGGAATGGAGTTGCAGTCATTCCTAGGATTTTTGTCCTTTCCCCTAGTTCATTAAGGAAATCATTTCCTTTATTGTTGATGAAATTATGAATTTCATCCACGATTGCAAGGTCAGCAAGTTCAAGAATCAGGTCTTTGATCTCAGAGCTTTGCTTTCCAAGTATGGTCTGAAGCGAGGCAAAAAGCACAAAACCTTTATCCTTTCCCTGCCCGAAAACTTTCAAAGTTTCAGCAAGTCCTTTTCGGTCCACCTTACTCTCGGATGAGAGAAGCGCGCTGTTGGGAAAAAGGGGCTTATTTATCTTCCTGTCATAATAGGTCTGGCTAAGAAGAGGATTGTTTTTCGAGACAAGGAAAAGTACAAGTTTTCCTTCGTCGTAGTACTTTTTCATTATATGTTTCGAAAGAAAAGTTTTACCCCAGCCTGTAGGAACCTTGATATAGCCTCTTTGATTGGTTTCAAAATATTTCAGAATATCCTTAAATATTTTCTTTTTGTCTTCTCTCAATGGCTCAAGCTCGACGGTTTCCATACCGACTGCGGTTTCATTTAAATCTGTCATCAGTACGCTGTCCTTACACTTTTCACGGTAGAATTTTTTTATATTGTAGAAACTTTTTATTAAATGCAGAAATCCTTTACACTGTAGAAACTTATTCATATCTGCCTAAAACCAGAAAATGTCTTGCAAAGAGGTTTCTGGAAAACTGGTATAGCCACGCAACAGAAAATGCTGCGTGCACAATAAACCTGATAAGAACTAACTCCCCATAACTTACAAATAACTAATAAAAATTTTATTTAACGAATAAAAATTTTATTTCAGAAAACTTAAGTCATGAGCTTTCGTCTAGAAGTTGAAAAGAATAACTCTGGAACTGCTTTCATTTAAAAAGAATCCTTTTTCAATAATAAGAATTACGCTAATATATATGTTATGCCAAAAAGCCAGAAAGAAGAAGTAAATAAGGAATTTTGCTTCTTCTGGCAGCCTCCGAAAAATATACTTGAAAGAGTTCAGAAGCTTTGAAAATGTTTAGAAGAACTTGGGTCTTACAGAAAGGTATTTTGCAAGCGGCAGTTTCTTGTACGGTTTTCCTGCTATCTCACCTCTTATCCGTGCATTAAGTTCTTCAGGAGTAATTTGAACTTTTTTAGGTTTATCCTGTCCGGATTCCTCCCTTACAGTTACATTAATAGTGCCATCTTCAACTTCTTTATCTCCAATGACCACGACGTAAGGGACCCATTCTCTGCCTGCTTCCCTGACTTTCTTTCCTATTGACAAATCGCGGTCATCGATATCAACCCTGCAGTCCAGTTTCTGTGAAACCTCTTCGGCAAAAGCAAAGTGTTTTTCTGAGATCGGCACAATTCTGACCTGGGTAGGAGAAAGCCATACTGGAAGCATTGGAACCTTTCCTTCTTCGGTCTCCATTGCAGCTTTTTCGAGAAGGGCGTAAATACAGCGTTCGATTGCCCCGCTCGGAGAGCAGTGAAGCACTGTAGGCCGTTCCAGTTTGCCGTCAGCACTTACATAAGAAATATCATATCTTTCGGCGTTTTCCACATCAATTTGGACCGTGGAAAGTGCGCTTGCCTTTGCAAGGGCATCTACGAAGTTAAACTCGAACTTGAGCACGAAGTAGAAGAAACGGGTGTCCCACATCTCCACAAGCACGGGTTTATCAACGGTTTTTGCCATATTGACTATAAGTTCTTTATTCGACTCATAAAAGTCCTTGGTAAAACGTATGGCAACCTCATAATCTTTAACATAAATTCCCATATTTTCAAGTACATTGATACAGAGGTCGTACTGCTGTTTGAACTGATCCACAGCCTGATCCATATCCGCGCAGAGGGTGTGCATGTCAGGCATGGTAAAAGCCCGAAGTCTTCTTAAACCTACAAGCTCTCCCCGCTGTTCCTTCCTGAAACTGTAGCGGGTCATTTCGATCATCCGAAGAGGCAGGTTCCTGTAGGAAATCGTCATGTCGTGGTTCATAAGGAACTGCCCGAAACAGGCTGCAAAACGCAGGAACATCTGCCGCTTGTCGGATTCGATAGAATACTGCCTTGCAGGGAACCTATCTAGATATTTCTTCAGAGTAGGATGGTTCATGTCATACATGATAGGGGTTTCAACTTCCATTGCCCCGAAATCGGTTGCGACATCAAGCACGTAATTTTCAAGGAGGGATTTTACAAGTCTCCCTTTAGGGTAATACCGCATATTTCCGGAGTCCGACCCTGGCTCGTAATCCGCAAGCTCAAGTCTCCGCATAAGCTCCACATGAGGAGGAGCACGTTCAACAGCCCTGCTCTTGGAAATTTCATAATTTACAAACTTCTGAAGTTTGGGGTAAGGTGTAAGGTCGAAATTCTCAACTTCGTGAAGTTCTCCATCAGTGGTAAGGATGCGCCAGTAAGACTTTGCAGTACCTTCGGCTTTAAGGGCTTCGGAGACAACCTCTTCTTTTTCCCCGGACGCTTCAACTTTTCCTGCTGCCTTTGTACTCTCTTCAGGGCGTATGCTCCTTGAGAGTTCGGAAAGCGGATGCCCTTTACAGCTGATATTAAAAGCCTTATACCACCCGAAAGGAGCACGTTTTACCTCATACTTACCTGAGAGTGCAGTTTCTATTCCTTTCAGTACCTGTACTGCAACTTTCGGAGAAGAAAGGTCAGAACTTAAGTGAGCGTAAGGGTAGAGCATTACACGGTTGGTTTTGACCTGGGCAGCTACCTTTTCGATTTCGGAAACAGTCTTTTCTATTGTTTCCTCAGGATTTGCCTCGTCTACACTTTCAACAGCCATAAAAGCGGTAAGTGCTTCCTCAAGTCTGCCGGACTTTAAGGACTCTTCAATTTTTTCAGCAACTGGAGTTTGTTTTTTGGTTTCGTATTCAATATAATCAGAGTGAATGAGCAATAACTGCATTCTATCACCTGTTTTCGATTAGCTTCGGCGTGGAAATTATTCCGAATTATTTTTCGGTTGAATTTTTCCCGAATTAGCTTCGGTTTAGAATTTTGTCCGAGTTATTTTGGTTGAATCAAATAATTGATTTATGACAGACTGCGGTCTGTACAGTAAGTAGATCTTGGTTAAAGGAGTAAAGAAGAATATATGACAGTCCTAATATCCTTCAATGATATAAAATAATCCCTTTCGATTGATATTTTTGAGCATATCCTGGAAGTGCTCCACGACCTCCAATGTTTTTTAGCTCACTTTCTAAGCTGATTTCGGAAATTACTTTTCCAAGCCAGCCTTATGTGAGTGTCCCAGGTTCTTGAGGTCTGCGCAGGTCTCGGCAAGTTCGGAATGCGTATGTTCCTGATAAACTCTGTAAGCCGCAACCAGAGCACCTAGGAGAATAGGAGCTGCAAAAAAACCTGCAATCCCTCCGACAAAAGCTCCGCCCAGGAAGGCAAGCATAAGCAGCATCGGGTGAATATGGGATTTCAGGCTGGTCAGGTATGGCCTAAGAATCAGTTCTGGAGGGCCATAGATAATGAGGGAGGATACTATAAAGAAAAGGGCTGCACTTTCAAACCCGGATTCAAGGTACCGCATTAAAGCCAGAGGTGCCAGCACCATGTACCCGGCAAAAAGAGGAATTATCGAAGCCATGAAGATAAGGGTTGAAAGTGCAAGCACATGGGGAAGCCCAAAAGCATAGAAAACTAAAACCGAGGTTACGCTTACTATCAAGGCAGAGTAGGCGTTGCCTATGAAAATTCCTTTAAGGATCATATCTAGGTGAAGTGCATAACGGTTCACAACTCCTTTGTACTCTTTTGGTATCACGCCAAGAAAAGCCAGGTAAAGCCGATCCCCATCAGCGAGTATAAAATAACAGAAAATTATTGAGATTATAAAATTTATAAAAAAGAGTCCGATGCTCTGGGCATATGAAAGAAGTCCTACACTGCCTACTACAGGGAGTAGCGAGGTAAAAAGATCCCATATAGTGGAATTAATTCGTTCTATAATTTTTTCTGGAATGTTTAGAGAATTTATGAAATTCAGAATTGCTGCCGCAACTGCCGTCTGGTTTTCAATAACCCAAGAGACCTGGTTAATTATTTCAATAATGCCTGCCCCGATAATGAATACTATAGGGATGAATATGCAAAGACTGGCAGTAAGAGCTCCGATTTTTCTGTGTTTTTTGAATTTTATTCGGATAGGCCTGGCAATGTAAGCAAAGACTAAGCCCAGTACGATTCCGTCTGCTAGCGGCAGCAGAATTAGAAGCGAAAAGTACAGAAGCAGCGCTACTGCCAGGGCCGCTCCGATTTTCCAGCGGCTGGCGATGATCTGGCTTACTCCATCAGGGGTTTGGCTCGATCTCATTTTTATTTCCGTTTGGATAGGTAGATAATAGCGGTTTTAAGTCGATTTAATAGGTTTAAGTCAAATTAACAGGTTTAAATCAAATATATGCGGAAAATAATATAAGTACAAGATCTAAATTCAATTAGAAAATGCAATATCTAAATATAATTAGGAACTATTTAAAAATATCATAGAGATAAAAAGTCCAGACTTTTGATCAATCACACCTTTGACCTTTGATTCAGGTCAGGTACAAGTTTATCAAAACATCGGGTTACCACACAGGACTCTGTACATTTTCCACATCTGATGCAGGCCTCGCTTACATGCGGATTTTTTCCATTGAGAGAGGCTGCGCCGACCGGGCAGGCTTTTACACAGATCTCGCAGTTTCGTACAAATTCGACAGTTTTCGGAAACTCAATCTCGGTATTCAAGAAGAAAGCTTTGAGTTCCCTTTGCTTAAGGGAAGTGCGGGCAAGATCAAGCACTACAAGGCTGTTTTTTCCGCCGCTGAAAAACACATAGACAGGCAGGTTTCGATATTCGTTCCTGGAAATAATCCCGCGAATAGTATTGATTGCGTTTTTTCAAGCACCTGGAGGTATTTTGGTTTTACTTCCTATTCTTCTGGCTTTATTCATGGTTTATGAGATGCATATAACGTGTAGAATTTTTTTTTATAGTTGCAGATCGTATTTATTGGTGTATTCAATCTGTATGGTTGGATTTGGAGAAAGAAAGGATGATAAATAGTAAAGATGGAACATTAGTGCTGTGTATTGCTATGGCATTGTGTCTATGTTTGATACCATCAGCAATGGCTTCGACCGAAGAACAGCAAACCACCCAAGTTGAAGATGATGCTCAGTTAAAGATAGAAGCTTTGGAGGCTAAGCTGGGTGAGGAAGGAATGCAGAAAATTGAAGATTACTTGGCGCTGCAGGCTTCTTTGCCGGATGTAGTTAAACGTATGCCATTTAGAGGACTTGCTTTTGCTGCTACTGATCCTGAAAGTCAAGCCATTAAAATGGAATATATTGATAACTTCAATGTTTCTGAGACTGAGAAAGAGAGGTATAAAGCTGGACTGCAAGACATATGGGATAGGTATCCGGATAAGATCACAAAGGACGACTATGCTTTCATGAGTGAGTTGGGTCCAATGATTGAAGAAGAGGCTTTAAGGGAACATCCAGTTGTTAGGATAATGTGGTCACCAGGTAAATGTCATCCAGATTTTGCTTATTATGCTTGTGATGGGTCTGCTTATAGAAATTATGCTAGAGATGCAGCTGACGACCCAGATGATTCTTGGTTTGAGCTTCCAGGATATCGGTACTATAATCATTACTGGGACGCTGATTGGAATCTAGGAGGTGCACCAGGTAGATGTGATGGTTATGCTGGTACTGCGCAAATCTGGGTTGATAATGGAATGCTGGTGCAAGCACATCAAGATTTTGGACTTGCCAGTCACTATTTGTCGGATACTGGCAATCCATTCCATTCAGCTGGAGCAGTTAATCAGATTGGGGATTTTGTGGATAGTCTGTTCAGCAGTCAGAATCATGATCTGTATGAAATATACATCTATGATCGGTGGAATACTGGTTATAATTTTGGTGGCTATGTCAGTGGCAATACTCAATCTATTACCGTGACTGATCCAGAACAGGCAGCTAAAGATAATGCCGATTTTAGTGCTCCGTACTTTGATTATATTTGGAATAAAGTGAATGATAACCCTCAGACATTTGTTTCTGATGCAACTGTTGGATACTATACCGCTCAGTGTGTCCGACAAACTGCAAAATATAACCATGGATTGTATGATTACATCATGTAAAGTTGACATAATCTGAAATCGTGTTTATGTTTAAGTAGATGCCTTTGAAGGCATCTCTTTTTTACTACTATTTTTCCTGTATGTGTTAAATCCAAAAAAACGGTGATTGATAACAGGCAAACTATAAATACAGTTGCAAAAATTATAATAGGTAATTAAAATATTACTATATTATATTACTATAGATCAAAAGCAAATGGTGATCTAAGTGGATTCTATTAGTCATTTCATTTTAAAAGTTAAGGGGAAAATGCCTTTTGAGGCTCTTCTTTTCATTATGCAACATATATGGCTTGCTATTTTTGTTTCAACATTGGGCATATCGATAGGGTCAGGAATTATCTTTGGTCTAGACATAGTCGCCTTGGTGATAACGCTAGGGATGTTTGCTCTGTTTTTCGTACCTATAGTCTCTATTAGCCAGAATGTTGTTCAGAGCAAGAAGGATATTAGAAAGGTTTTGTGCTGCGTACCTTTACTAATAGCTGCTGTATATCAAACTATAGTAGTTGTGTTTGGATATACTAAATTTATGCTCTATGAATCTCATCCGGACTCTTTGGTTTATGCTTTGCTACTTCCAATTCAGAAGCTGGCGGAAACTGTAATTTATCCTACAACTGATAAAATATTTTATATGGGCTTTCCTTATAACCAGTTGCCTCAATTTATAGCTTACGTTATTATTTTTCCGATCAGTTTGCTTATTTACTTATTGCCTTCGATAGATTATGACAGGAGAAAGATCACAAAAGAGATGAAACTAATTGCTTTGTTACCACTTCTTTGTATTGCTATTCCGATAATCGTGCAGACAGTTAAGATGAGGCTTGGATTGATCAACGAGCTCATGATTCAATTTTTCTGGTCTGAGATAATATCAAACATAAAATTAATGGGATTCTTTCTGATGATGCCTGCACTAAGTATCTTATATATAAGACACTATCACAGAGTGGTTAGAATTTCTACGGAGAAATTCTAAGATGAATTGGCGAGTTAAAAACACTAAACCAATCACAGAGTTGAACTTGCTTGATTTTGTACTTCAAGTGCATAAGTCCCATAACTATAATCCGAGACTTTTAAAATAAGGTAGAGGTTAATATCCAGACTTTTGATCAATCACACCTTAACCTTTGATTCAGGTTAGGTACGAGTTTATCAAAATATCGGGTTACCACACAGGACTCTGTACATTTTCCACATCTGATGCAGACCTCGCTTACATGCGGAGTTTTTCCTTCTAGAAAGGCTGCTCCTACCTGACAGGCTTTTACACAGATCCCGCGCAGCTTTGTACAAAACTCGACCGCTTCCGGAAACTCAATCACAATGTTCAGGAAAAAAGCTTTGAGTTCTCTTTGCTTAAGGGATGCCCGTGTTAAGTCAAGCACTACAAGACTGTCTTTTCCGCCACTGAAGAACACATAGACAGGCAGGTCTCAGTATTCGTTCTTGGAAATAATCCCGTGAATAGTGTTAATTGCATATTTCCCAAGCACCTGAAGGTGTTTTTTGTTTTACTTCCTATTCTTCTGGCTTTATTCATCATTGTTTATGAAATTGATATGACACATTGGAAAATTTTTTATAATCACGTGTCGTGTTTATTGGTGCATTAAATCTGTATGGTTGGTTTTCAGATAGTGTTTTTGAAATATATTAAAACGACCTAAACTCTAAATGTAACTCGGTGAAAATTGAATGCTATCGTTTTTTGGTCTCTAAATTCACACACATTCACCTTTAATTCCTGCACAAAAGTTCAATAAATTTACGTTTAATTGATAACAACAAAAATTGTGAAAACTGAAATTTTACTGCAGAAAGCGGATTTAAAAACAGCGCTCAAGCAAGATTATTGATAAAAGATTATTGATAAAAGGTAAATTTTTCAGTTCATTATAAATTTATAATAAGTAAACTCGATACTACTTTAGAGCAAAAGCAAACGGTAATCTAAATGGATTTTATTGACCGATTCATCATAAAAGTTAAGAAGATAATGCCTTTAGAGTCTTTTCTTTTCTTTCTGCATTATATATGGTTTGCTGTTTTTCTTTTAACAATCTTTGGAGATATAGTCGCCTTGGTGATGACGCCAGGATTGTTTGTTCTGTTTTTTGTACCGATAGTTTCTATTGGACAGAATATTGTTCAGAACAAGAATGATGTCAGAAAGGTTTTGTGCTGTGTACCTTTATTAATTGCTGGTGCGTATCAGACTATAACAGCTGTGGCTGGATATACTAGAGTTATGAACTACGGATCTCATCCTGATTCATTGCTTTATGCCTTGCTCTTTCCAATTCGGAAACTAGTGGAAACTGTAATCTATCCTATAACTGGTAAAATATTTTATATGGGTTTTCCGTATAACCAGCTGCCTGATGCTATATTCTATATTGTCATTCTTCCGGCTAGTCTGTTCATTTACTTATTGCCTTCGGTAGATTACGACAAGACAAAAATTACAAAAGAGATGAAACTAATTGCTTTATTACCACTTCTTTGTATTGCTATTCCGATAATTGTGCAGACAGTTAAGATGAGGCTGGGATTAATCGATGAGCTTATGATTCAATTTTTCTGGTCTGAGATAGTCTCAAACATACAACTGATGGGACTCTTCCTGTTGATGCCTATACTAGGTATCTTGTATATAGTGCACTATCATAGGGTGTTAGATAAAGTAGTTAGAATTTCTACGGAAAAATTCTAAGATTAGTTGGCTAATTAAAAAACACTAAACCAATCACAGAGTTGAATTTGCTTGATTTTGTACTTCAAGTGCATAAGTCCTATAAATATAGTCAGGAATTTTTTAAAAAAATAGTATAGGAGTTAAAAAAATATTATATAGGTTAATATCTAGGCTCCTGGTCATTTTATACTTTCAACCTTTTATCCAGATTAGGTACGAGTTTATCAAAGTATCTGGTCACCACACAGGACTCTGTACATTTTCCACATCTGATGCAGGCCTCGCTTACATGCGGATTTTTTCCATCGAGAGAGGCTGCGCCGACCGGGCATGCTTTTACACAGATCCCGCAGCCGGTACAACGAGAAAGCCTTGTAAATTGCTTTGCCGCCTCCTTAAAAAGCAAAACCGCTTTTTCTTTTGTTTCCGAACTTGCAAGCAGATTCCCATTCGAAAAAAACTTTACAGTTCCGGTTCCGGTTTTAACTAGCAGCATCCCCAGGTCTTCCGCATAAACCGTATTTCCGAGGACACTGATGAAACCTGCAGCCTCTTTTTCCCTTATGCCTTTCACTGCTGCTTCTATTGAATAGCCGCCTGCCCGGCAGGGAGAAATTCCTGATACGACTTCAATTTCAAAGTTCTCAGCATTTTCTCTTGGAAGCACGGAAATCCCAAGCTCATCAGCCAGCCTGAGCATTTTGGGAGGCAGTTCCTTCCAGCGCCAGAACCCATGCTCTATAAATTTTTCAGAAAGCCCTCTGGATTTCGCCCATTCCAGCAGGAAAGCGTTCCACTTCGCGTACATTTCAGGGTGCAGGTCTTTTACCCTGATGTACTCAGCAGCAAGAGCAGACGGGCAAAGCCAGCATCCCACCCTTTCAAAACCAAGGTCATAGAGAGGATTGTAGGGAAGCTGTCTCCAGTGTATGTAAAGCCACACCTCAATTGCCTTCCAATCTCTTATAGGGAAGATATTGAGCTGGGCAGGGACAAATGGGTTTGTTTCGCTTGCTGCAATCCTTGCCCTTGAGAAAGACTCGTGCTTTCGCTTACCGTCTATTGTAAGGTAAGCCACGCCACTGTCTCCTTTTCGAGAGGAGTCTCCTTTTCCTGTCTCGAAGTCTCCTGCCGATGCCAGCTTGCAGACCTTGCAGCACCAGCGGAAATCCTTTGCAGGAGGCCCTAATTTTCCTACCTGTTCCCGAAAAGCGGAGCCTGCACTTGCCTCGGTGAGTGGAATCTCTCTTTCCCGGCAAAAGCTTCGCACAAACTCGACAGTTTCTGGAAACTCAATTCCGGTATTCAGGAAGAAAGCTTTGAGTTCCCTCTGCTTAAGGGAAGACCGAGCCAAGTCAAGCACCACAAGACTGTCTTTTCCACCGCTGAAAGAAACATAGACAGGCAGATCTTGGTATTCTTTCCTGGAAATAATCCCGCGAATAGTATTGATTGCGTTTTTCCCAAGCACCTGGAGGTGTTTCTTGTTGGCCTCTATGCATGCCTCAAGATCCGGAGTCTCAGGACGAAGCGAAGCTTCACTGCTGTCAACCTTTCTGATCCTAAGAACTTTTATCTCGGCTCCAGTTGAAGCTTCTGATTCAGTTAGGTTCTCAGGCTCAGACGGGGTTTTAATGTTAAGAAAGTCCACGCCGTCAATTAAAGAAACCCCATAGCCTGTAAGGCTTCCTGCGGTAACAAGGACAAAATCTCCAGCTTTTATATTGCTATCAAAGGCCTCAATTGATTCTGCTGCCACACTTTTTCCGTTAAGGTGCCGGTTTGTTTTCTTAAGTTCGACTTTCCTGTCTTCAGCGTATTTCAGGAGAATTTTTGCGCCCTGGAGCGAAGGTTCAAAACTGTAATCCATTTCCGAAAGTTCAAACCGAAGAAATCCGAAAATAAAGCCATCTACGAGCACTTCGTCGGTTTTATCCTCACCAGGAATTTTATTTAGAAGAATAAGTTTCTCGCCCAGAGGATTGCAACCAAAAGCTGAATAAAGCTGCCTGTCCAGGACTTCTCGCTCGTAAGGGGAACAAAAACGGACGTCTGCAGGCTGGGAGAGCTGAAGGACTTCCCCTTTGCTTCCGCATCTTCCACATCTTTCCCCGATCAATGGCAGATTACATTTTCCGCACCAGAAAATATGATCGTCTTCATACTCAAAGCGCTGGAAGTTCTTTTTCTTAGAGGAAACTGAATCCGGATTTTTTTCAGAGCCAGACCTCTTGCTGAAAGCGTGCTTTCCCTCAGAAGGCTTTCCTTTAAAATCTGTGTATTTGTTTTTTCCCCTGTTTTTTTGGGCCTGAGAATCCCTTCGACCCGAAGTCCTTGGAGTTTTATTATCTAAAGTCCTTGAAGCTTTATTATCCGAAGCTTGGGAAGCTTTTTTATCCGTAATTTGAAAATTTCTTTTCTCCGAAGTCCGGGCTTTTTTTGTTCCCTGATTACTTTTTTCTGGTTTCTTTAGGCCTGAATCCTGAAATTTTTCTTTTTTCTGTTGCATAGAAACCCTGATTAGTGGTTTGAAGAAATCGTTAAATATTTGATAGTTTAGTTTTATGGTTCAATCACATGGTGAGTGCGTTTATCAATATATCAAGATTGTGAAGCGTATAATGCTTTTTAGATCTATATATAGTTCATCTGGTATTTTAAGCACTACTCAAGATTAATTGGATTAATTAGAAACTCGTCAGCTCGGTGAGGAACCGGTTTGACTCAAAAAGAATAATCTTACCGGCAAAAAGGCATGTTAAACGATAAAAAAATTATTATAATAGTAAAAAGATCATTCTTATCAACAAAATCCACGTGTCAGAATAAAGATAATTTTACTTAGTATAATATTATTGTAAATCACGTTTAATATTATGCAAATCACGTTTATCTGAAATTACAATTTTTATATACAAAAATTGTAATTTTACTTATATTTATGAATTATGAGTATATTAAGCTTCCTGATATTGAAAGGGCTTATTCTCGAAGGTAACACGGTATGAAATATGATATTGTTGTAGTTGGAGCCGGGCCTGTGGGATCCACTGCAGCTCGCTATGCGGCCATGAATGGAGCAAAGGTTCTAATGATTGAAGAACATGCTTTCATAGGGTCGCCTGTAGGCTGTACCGGACTCTTGAGCACCAGAGCGATTGCAGAATGCGAGCTCAAGCCCTCGGATGAGTTTGTGTTCAATTCCGTACGCGGAGCCTTTGTACATGCTCCGGATGGGCAATGCCTGCCAATCGATGGAAAGCAGACCAAGGCATACGTGGTTTCGCGAAAGAACTTCGACCGCGCCCTTGCAGTAATGGCTGCGGAGGAAGGTGTGGAACTCTCTCTCAGGACAAGGGCTGTGGGATTAGAAAAACAGGATGCGGAATTCGAAAAGGAAGGACAAAAAAATCCTCAGATAAAACTCAGAGTAATCAGAAACGGAAAACCTGAAACGATCTGCACATCTGTCGTGATAGGGGCAGATGGCGTAAAAAGCCGGATAGCCAGCTATGCTGGACTTAAAAAACCTGCCCGCGTACTTCCGGGAATCCAGATTGAAGCCCCATATGCTTCGGAAAATAGTGACTTTGTAGAACTTTTCCCAGGTTCCTTTGCTCCCGGTTTTTTTGCTTGGACCGTACCTGTTAACGAAAAAATTTCAAGAATCGGGCTTGCACTTGAACCCGGACTTGCCTGGAAAGATGGGCAGGAAGATTGCTCTCCTCTTTCATATCTTGAAAAACTCCTTCGCTCCAATCCTCATTTAAAAGCTAGATACTCAGGAGGTATGCTTGATTTTGTAGTAGGAGGAATCCCTATAGGGCCTCAGGAGAAAACAGCGTCGGATGGAGTTTTACTAGTTGGTGATGCTGCCGGACAGGCAAAGCCGACTTCAGGAGGGGGAATCTATACCGGAGCTTTTGCGGCAAAAATCGCTGGAAAGGTTGCTGCACAGGCTGCCCTTGAAGGAGATACCTCAGCAGAGAGGCTTTCCGAATATGACCAGCTCTGGCAAAAGGGCCTTGGAAAAGAACTTGAGATAGGCATGAAAATTCATGACTACATCGGAAAGCTGGAAGACAGGCAGTTCAATGACCTTATAGGTTCACTAAATACTCCTTCGATTCTGAACACCATTACCGAGTATGGAGACATGGACCATCCTTCTATCCTTCTGAGAAAGCTAATGTTTTCAGGAAATTCCTTAAGACTTATGAAAGCTTTTGGAACCTTCTTAAGAACGCTCTTTTGACATGCTAGTAAAGTCCCTTAAGATTCAGGCTTTTTTCATTTCGCCGGCTTCGGCTTAAAGAAATAGAATGGGTTTTTTAAAATTAACTGGGGCTTATATAAGCAGGACGATTTGAATGTACAGATGCAACAAATGTGGATACCTTTACAACCCTGATTACGGGGACTCCTCACAATCCATAGCTCCGGATACGCCTTTTCAAAGACTCCCAAAGCCGTGGAAATGCCCTAGATGTGGAGCCCCTAAAGAGAAATTCAACAAAATTTGATACTAATCCTTCAAAAAATGGTGTATATTAAAAATTCTCTTCGCTCATCCTGTTTCTTTCAAAGTTAAGAATTTTTCTGATGATTATTTTTTTAGACCCGACCCAAAGCTCCTCATTTTCAGGGTAATTTTCCTTCGCATACTCAAAAAGCTCATTTACGCTCATATCATCAAGTTTTCTCTTGAGTAAATTAAAATCTTCCACAAAAACACCTTCTTTATAAATTTAAGCTTTAATCTAGCTTTCAATACTTGTCTTTATCTTGTTAAAGTGCAGATTCAAAGATAGCAGGTTTTTTATAAATATTTATAGTTAATTGTCTGGACTCAATAAATCTTTACCTTGAACATATATAATAAATTTAATGCAAATTAGCAGAATATTAATATGTTAAGAAATTTAAACATAGTTATAGGATAGTACTTAAAAAATCAACCTGAAATTTGAACTCTGACACAAAAACCTTTAAAGTTGACAAAAAATTTACTAAAGTGGTATAGAATCAGGAACAGGTGACCCTGGCATAAATCAGAACAGCAGTACAGATGCAGAAACCGAAGAAAACTGGATGAGAGAATTTCTTTTAAATAGCCCTGACCCTATCCTGAGAATTGGAACAGAAGGAACGGTTCTTTACGCAAATAAGGCCGGAATATCCCTACTTGAAACTATTAAAAGCCAGGTTGGGGAAAAAGCTCCTGCTGAAATCCTGAAGGACGCCAAGCGAGTAGCAATTCGAAAGAAACCCGCGCAGACTGAACTAAAAGCAGGCGGAAAAATTTATTCAATTGTTTTTACTCCCTTGCTTGCATCCGAAGGCACGATCGTCTCTGCATTTGAGATCACTGTTCTCAAGCAAACCGAGGAGAAACTGCTTTTAAGAAAACGAGAGCATGAGGTACTTTCTCAGATTTCCTTTTTATCTTTCAAAATTCAGGATTTTCAAGCTCTGCTTTATCAAGCCCTGCCTATGATTGCCGCTACTCTTGGCGCAGAATACTGCAGCGTCCTGAAACTTTTACCTGATGGAAATTTTATATATGAGACAGGAATCGGCTGGAAGCTAGAGAATACAGGTAGGATCATTAAAAAAGATTCAGCTTCGAGAGCAGGCTACACCGTACTTTCAAGCCGACCTATTCTGCTAGAAAAGCTGGATAGGAATAATTCCATTAGAACAATGGGCCTTGAAGAAGGTCAGGATATAATCAGTGGTATAAGTGTGCTCATAGGAAGTATTGAAAAGCCATATGGAATACTGACAGCTCACAGCACGAGAAAGGAGAAATTTACCGAAGAGGATACTTGTTTCTTAAATGCAGTTGCAATAATCTTTTCATTTACAATTCAAAGAAAAGAAGTAGAAGCCGCACTCCAAGACAAAGTGTATTTCCTGGAAACGCTACTGGACACTATCCCGGCTCCCGTGTTCTACAAGGACAGAGAAGGCATTTATCAGGGCTGCAACGAGCTTTTTGCAAAAATGATTTTCGGAAATTCAAAAGAAAAAATAGCTGGACACTCCACTTACGACCTTTTCAGAACAAAATCTTCAGAACTTGATGAAGTTTATGAAAGAATGGACAGGCAGCTCTTCCAGAAAGGAGGAAACCATGTTTACGAATCCAAAGTATTGTGCTCTGATGGGCTAAAAAGGGACTTCATTTTTAATAAGGCCATATACAAAAGCTTCTGCGGGACTGTAGAAGGGCTTATTGGGGTAATGCTTGACATTACAGGGCGCAAAAAAATGGAAGAGAAGTTGCGAAAAAGTGAAGAAAGATACCGCCTCATTGCAGAACAGACAGGGCAGCTAATATATGAAATTGATTTGAGAAACGGCAATGTTGAGTGGGCAGGAGCAGTTGAAGAGCTCACAGGTTATAGCAATAAAGAAATTGAGAATCTTGATTTTTATGATTGGCTTGAACATATTCACCCCGAAGATTATAGAAGAGTGCAGCAATCATTGAAGAATTGCTGGAATACAGGAGATAAGTTCAATGAGGAATTCAGGTTTAAGCGAAAAGATGGAAGCTATTTTTATGTAAAAAATAAAGGAATATTTCTAAGAGATGAGGAAGACCGCATGTGCCGGGCTCTTGGGGCAATGGTAGACATTACCGAAATTAAGCAGTCCTCAGAAAAATTGAAGGAAAGTGAAGAACTCTATAGGTCATTTTTACAGAATTTCAAAGGAATTTCGTTTAAACTTGACAGGAATCTTAAGCCCCTCTTTCTTGAAGGAGCCCTCGAAGAAATAACCGAGTATACAGAAGAAGAATTTCTCTCAGGCAGAATAAGTTTCCTTGACCTAGTTGCCCCGGAAGACAGATCGATATTCGATAGAAATAGAAAAAAAATGGCATTATCTCCAAATTCAATTATAGAGTACGAGTACAAGTTCAGGCGGAAGGATGGAAGTGTAAGGTGGGTCCATGAATTAATCCATAATGTTTGCAACGATTCAGGAGAAAACATATCTTACCAGGGATATGCCTATGACATTACCCAGAGGAAGAAAGCTGAGGAAACTCTTGAGAAAGCCGAGAAAATCAGCATGAGGGAGATCCACCATCGGATCAAGAATAACCTTCAGATAGTTTCCTCTCTGCTCAGCCTTCAGGCTGACAAGTTTAAAGATAAGGAGGTTATTGAAGCCTTCAGGGAAAGCGAAAACCGTGTAATTTCAATGTCCATAATCCATGAAGAGCTCTATAAGTCAAAGGATGTGAAAAGTATTGATTTTGCAGCATACCTAAGGAAATTGACTGCGGACATTCTGCATTCTTATAAGATAGGAGACGAGAAGGTCAAGCTTATCCTTGAAGTGGACAGTACACTTCTTGGAGTTGATACCGCAATTCCGCTGGGAATCATAATTAATGAACTTTTCTCAAACTCCCTTAAATATGCTTTTCCAAAAAGTGAAGAAGGAAAGGTCAGGATTTCCCTTTACCGAAATGAAGACGAATGTCAAAAAACAGGCGAAGACATTGAAAAGAAAGGCACAGAAAAGTCCTCTAGGTTTACGCTCATCTACTCAGACAACGGGACTCGTTTTTCGGAAAAAGTAGATTTTAAAAATCCGAAAACTCTAGGTTTGCAGCTTGTAAAAGCTCTCGTTGAGCAGATTAACGGAACAATAGAGCTTGAAATAGGGAAAGAAACAAAATACACTATCAGGTTCGAGGATAAGGGATGATCCTAAAAAAATATAAAAAATGCCTCCCGTACCTTACATTTCGATTAATTCCGCTTTCAAAAAAGAAATTGAGCTTTCAAAAAAGAAATTGAATAAGGTTCTCTTAATTTGATTTACTTGATCTGGTTTTGTTAATTTGATTCTCTTTTCACTTATTCTAAAATCAATCTTTTATAAAAAGCATTTTTCAATTCAGAAAGTTTTTGTCATATAAGCTTAGAGTCATATAAGCTTAGAAATAGTATCCCTATGCATCAAATTTTTTTAAATAAGTTTGATCAAAAACGGAAACTTTTTCAAAAAAGTTTTACCAAAACTTTGTCAGAGACTTGACATAACAAATTGAATCAGATAACACAGCTTCGATACTAAGAACTTTCTATACTAAGAACTCATATGCAACTTGATACCAGCTAAACTTGATTTATCTGGAACTCGTTATCAGCTGAAACTGGAAATTATTTTTGATACAGCTGGGAACTGATATTTTTGAAATTTAATATCGATTAATATTTGATGAAATAAGAATTATCGATTGATATTTGATAAAATAAAAATAAGAGACTAAAGAATAGACTTAGCGAGGATAGGCGAATTGTGAATGCTAATAGGAATTGATGTCGGAGGCACTACCACGGATGCAGTGCTTATCCGAAATGGGAAAGTATGCAGTACTGCCAAGGTTTCCACTGAGCCCGGAAATCTTCTGAATTCCTTAATTGAAGCCCTTGATGCAATAAGCAGAGATGTTGATCCTGAGCAGCTGGAAAGGGTGGTATTCAGTACAACCGTGATAACAAATCTTATCGCCGAAGGCAAAACTGACCGTGTAGCCTTGGTTCTGATCCCGGGACCTGGGATTAATCCGGCAAGTTATACATATCCTGACAGCTTTTTTATGAAAGGGGCTATGGATTACAGGGGAAGGGAAATTCATCCCCTTGACGAAGCCGAGATCAGGAAAACTGTAGGTTTGATCCGGGAATCAGGATTTTCGAGAGCAACCATTATAAGTAAATTCGGGCAGAGAAATCCTTTCCATGAACTCAGGATAGAGGAGATCTTCAGAGAGATTTATCCGGAATGTAAACTTGAACTTGGTCACAAGGTTTCGGGAAAGCTGAATTTTCCAAGAAGGATAGCAACTGCAATGCTTACCTCTGCTACAAGGGAACACTATCAGGAATTTGTTGAGAAAATCAAGAAATCCCTTGAGGAGAGAAATATCCGAGCTCCAGTGTATATTCTAAAAGCCGACGGAGGAACTTTACCGGTTGAGAAATCAATAGAATTTCCTGTGGAAACTATCTTTTCGGGCCCTGCTGCCAGTACAATTGGAGCTCTTGCCCTTACTCCGGAGGGACAGACCTCAGTAGTAGTGGATATCGGAGGAACTACCACAGACCTTGCATTAATTCTTTCAGGCAAGCCCCTTATGGCTTCTAAAGGCGCAAAACTTGGAGGTTTCCTGACACATGTCCGGGCCTTTGCAGTCCGCTCGATAGCTGTGGGTGGAGACAGTGTTGTAAGGGTTAGGGACTCGGATGCCGGCACAAAACAGATAACAATAGGTCCTGATAGGGCAGGCCCGGCTTACTGCATGGGAGGAAAAGAAACTACTCCGACTGATGCTCTGAAATTCCTCGGGCTTATTGAGGTAGGAAACCCCGAAAGTGCAGTAGAGGCGATAAAAGCCATGGCTTCAGCCCTTGGAAAATCCGAAACTGAAACCGCATCCCTGATTGTTGATAAAGTTGCGCAGAGGATTGCTGACGCAGTCAATGAAATGTTTTTTGAATGGGAACAGGAACCTGCTTACAGGGTATGGGAAGTCTTGCAAGAAAAGAAGGCGAGACCTGAGAATGTGGTCGGGATAGGAGGAGGGGCGAAAGGGCTTATTACCGAGATTGCGAAAAAACTTGATGCAAAGCCGGTTATTCCCGAATACGCCGAGGTGGGAAATGCAATCGGGGCAGCTGTTGCAAGGCCCACACTTACTCTGAACCTGCACATTGACACTGAACAGAAAGTCTACTCCGTCGCCGAGGAGGGGGAGATTGTCAGTCTAAACACAACAAACTTTGGGAATTTCAATAAAATCCGTCTCGATGAAGCTGAAGCCATGGCTGCAGAACTCTTGAGGGAGCGTGCGGAAAACTTTGGAATCTCCGAGTATGCGGACGAAGCCGAGGTTGTTAATAGTGAAGTTTTCAATGTCGTCAACGGCTGGTATACTACAGGGCGACTTTTTGACGTGAATATGCAGATTCCTGCAGGCCTGATTCCGGAATGGAAAAGGAGGGAAAAAGTATGAAACTGGGGCTCGGAAGACTCAGGGATGCACTGAAAACCGGCTCATGTTCTGGAGAAGGGGAGAAAAAGCATGTCGAAGGGAGAAATAAAGCCGAGAAAGAAGAAATGCAGACGATAAAAAATGAAGAAAATAAGCCTGAAATATCCGAGAGAAATGAAGGGAATACAATGGAATTGAGAAAGACAGGGCTGAAACCGAAAAAAGAACCATTATCCCCGGCAGACCGCACTGGAGCCGATAAGACAGGACTTATTTTCTTCCCTGCCTTTGACTGGGCAATTTCGCCAACCCATCCCGAAAGAGAAGAGCGCCTTCTCTATACCAGAGACCAGATCTTTGAAGAGGGCCTGATGGACCTGCCAGAAATAGCCGAATATAAACCCCGCCTTGCAGAGTACAGGGATATTGCTAGAGTTCACTTCTGTGTGCCTGATATAAAAGCCCAAGCTACAACCCCTCATCTGATCGCAGCAGGCAGTTGCCTGGTGCTTGGGGATGCCCTTATGAAAGCCGAGGTCAAAAACGCTTTTGCGCTTATCCGCCCGCCTGGCCACCATGCAATGACTGTAGCACATGGGAACCGGGGATTTTGCAATATCAATAACGAAGCTATCCTCGTCGAGTACCTGAGGAAAAAATACGGAATCCGCAGGGTTGCAATTGTGGATACTGATGTGCATCATGGGGATGGAACCCAGGAAATTTTCTATAATGATCCGGATGTGCTTTTTATCTCCTTCCACCAGGACGGAAGGACCCTTTACCCGGGTACGGGTTTCATAAATGAATTGGGAGGCCCAAAAGCCCTTGGAAGGACAATCAATATTCCCCTGCCGCCCGGTACCCCTGATGAAGGAATACTTTACGTGCTCGATACTCTGGTGCTTCCGATTCTTAAGGACTTCAAGCCCGAACTTGTCCTGAATTCTGCAGGACAGGATAACCATTATACCGACCCTCTCGCAAATATGCGCTTTTCCGCACAGGGATACGCGAAATTGAATGAGAAACTTGCCCCTGATATGGCCGTGCTTGAAGGAGGTTATGCAATTCAGAGTGCTCTGCCTTATGTTAATACAGGCATAATCCTTGCAATGGCAGGGCTTGATTATTCCTGCGTAAGGGAACCTGACTTTAAGCCAGGCATGTTTGTCCAAGCTGCAAGAGATAGAAAGACCCTGGAAGAAGTAGCTGCAGCCCAGCTTGAAAACTGGAAAAACAGAGACAGGCTTGTAGAGTCTGAGGTGGCAAAACACGGGGACTTTTACCGCCGGAAGAAGCAGATCTTTTACGATACAGATATGATTCAGGAGTTCCAAGAAGAAACGATACGGATGTGCCCTGACTGCCAGGGATACAAAACCATAGACTCCCATGCCCATAGAAGTGGAGATGATACCCGGATCTTCGGGGTTTCAATTCCGATCTATGCCTGTGAGAACTGTCAGGCTGAAGCCAAGGAAGAGTACAGGAAAAGTCTAAATCATCCGGAATACGAGTACGTCTACCTACAGGATAAAAAAGAAGACGAATATAGAGCATATAATATGAGGACAAAGCAGGAAACAGTTTATTGAGACCAAAAAAGACTTTTTAAGTAGAAGAATATTAAAAGATATATAGGTCTTTTTTCTTCATTTTATTTTTTTGCATTTCTTTTTTGTATTTCTTTCTCTTTTTTCTTCCTCTTTTTCGTTCTTCTTTTTCATCTTTCTTAATTTAGCTATTATCCGGGTATAAAATGGATTTCAGCCTACATATTTCTCCAATAGCTATAGGACAACATCTGAGATAGCTATAGGATAACGTCTGAGCACCGTTAAGCATCGTGTACAAGACTATAGCGCTTTTTGTCTGTATTCTTTATGAATGAGAAAACAGAGGAATATATACATATTTTTTATGATATAATTTGTAAAGAAGACACTACTTTTTAGAGAAACTTACTAAATATATTAATTTTACCCTTGAGACTCAAAGAATCAGGTTTTTCGTAGGTTCAATGAAAATTAAAAACGTAAATGAATGGCCTGAAAGGAGCTAAAAATACATATTCTATCATTATGCCAGCAGTCAGGTAGGTTAAGGAGAAACGAAATGTAGTCAGCGTTAACTTATTTTTGTCTTATATAAACAAAAAAAATATTGGAAAATAAAGGGAGATAAGGGGTAGAAATCAAGAGAGGATTCCGGTAAGCTATGGCATCATTTTGAAATTCCAATTTTTCATTATTTTTATTATATTCATATAAATAGTAATTAAAACCGACATGTTTATATTGTATTTGTAATTAGATTCTAATTAATTTAAGAAAGTTATATTTCTAATTTCTTTTACCTGTAGGGAGGAATATGAAATAAACAGAGTAAAACTTTTGTTACTAACCTTTTTAATATTCACGCTAAGCTCCTACATTGGAGCAGCGGCTGAGGTTCATCCAGGAGGTTCAATCCAAGCCGCCGTGAACAGTGCAAACCTTGATGGTGATACGATTATCGTATACCCGGGAACCTATGCTGAAAATATTGAGATTACTAAAAATAGTAATCTGGTACTTATCGCAGCGTCGGAGATTGATAAAACAATAACTAATGAAACGATAATTGTTTCCAATAACACAAATAAAAGTGTGATATCTGCTAGCTCAGTACCCAATTTAGTAATAAAAGGGTTCACGATCAGCGGAGCTGCAACAGATTTATCAGGAATTTATCTACGTAGCTGCAATAATGCAACCATTGAGCATAACAAATTTTTAAATGATGCAATGGGAGTATATGTACGGTCTTCCTTGAATACTACTATACGCAGCAATACAGCTATCAAAACAAGTGGAGTTGGAACTGGTAGAGGAATTAACATTGAGGGATCCGATTTAACCGCTGTTTCGAGCAACACGGTTTCAAATCATAGGTTTGGGATTTATCTTTCCGGATCCAGGCTTAGTACTGTCTCAAGAAATTCTATAAGCCAGAGTACTAACGACAGTATAGTTCTTGAAAAAGCATCAAACAATAATACCTTCGAAAACAATATAGTAAAATCAAATGCAAGATATGGAATTTCTCTTTCGGATTCAAGTAACAATGTCCTGAGAGGTAATAAAGTATACAATGGAACCAATGGAATTAACCTAGTAACATCTCCTGAGAATATAATTTCAGGTGCCATCTCACGTAACAATGTAGTTTCAGGTAACACCGTAGATTTCAGCAGTCAACACGATATTATGCTGGATAACACAAGCTACAACAATCTGATAAGTAATACGGTTTCAAGCAGCCAATACGGAATAGCTGTAAGGTCTTCTCACAATAACAAACTGACCGGCAATACTGCATATAACAATAGTATAGGCCTTTACATAACTCTGGGATCCAGCGGGAACACAGTTTCGGGCAATAAAGCAAATTCAAACAGAGGTTCCGGTATTAGTCTATATAGAGTCAGGGATAACATTGTTGAAAACAACGAAGCAAATTTGAACATCAACCAGGGTATCATTCTGGACAATTCAAGCAATAATAAAGTGTTCAACAACAGTGCATCCAAGAACGCTAGAGGCATTTATGTAAGTTCATTGTCTAGCAGGAACACACTTTCAGGCAACACTGCAAATTCTAACACTGGTAATGGTGGCATCGGAGCTGACGGTATTCTTCTTGAAAATTCAAGTGATAATGATGTTACCGACAACATTGCAAATCTGAACGGTAGGAATGGAGTCTATGTGACAAGTTCCAATAACAGTGACCTGATCAACAATACGGCGCAGAAAAATAAAATGGGTATCACCCTTTCCGGGTCATTAAATAACACGATTTCTAAAAATACAGTTACTGATTGCACTGATTCTGGATTATATCTCACGGTTTCCAGTAATGCAACCCTTTACAATAATGTAGCTTATGGAAATGGAGAAGGCATTACTCTTGACTCCTCTGAGAACAATGAAATTTCAGGCAATAACGTTAGTTTAAACGGTAACGGAATTTACATGTGTCCCAGAAGCTATGGAAATAAGGCTTATGATAACTATTTCAATAATATTGAAAGTAATGGAAAAATAAGAAATAACAGAAGCACTTGGTACATCGAAAAGAAAGCAGGTAAAAATGTTATGGGTGGAAAAACCATTGGAGGAAACTTCTGGGGAACCCCGGCAGGGATGGGATTCTCAGAAAATATGTCTAACTCTGACGAAAACGATGACGGTATTATTGATATTAATGTCCCCTTCGTTTCAAGCAATGGTATCGTTTCCTCAGTCAATGGAAATATTACAGACAACTATCCGCTGATACGTGTGGTGCTGCCTACCGCAAACTTCGATGTCAACACCACAAAAGGTATTGCCCCTCTAGCGGTTCAGTTTACGGATCGCTCACAGGACGCAACATCGATAATCTGGGATCTTGGTGACAAAAGCCCGAACAATACCAATAAAAGCTTTGTCCACGTGTACGAGAAGCCGGGAACTTATACTGTCACTCTGACAGCAAGTAACAAAAATGATAATTCCTCAAAAACTATGCAAATAGTTGTAGAGAAATTTTTAATCTATCCTGTTGCAGACTTCAGCGCTAATGTAACGAGTGGCTATGCTCCTCTTTCGGTCCTGCTTACGGACAAATCGCAAAATGCAACTTCAAGGAACTGGGATATTGGCAATGACGGAACTATTGAGTCTACGAATCCAAGTATTGTTTATGTGTTCACTAATCCTGGAACCTATCCTGTTAGTTTAACCGCTATCAATGAAAACGGCACTTCGCAAGCAAAACCTGCTACAATATCTGTTACAGAAAAAGGCAGTTCAAGCAACGGAGGCGGCCACCGTAGTGGCGGCGGTGGTGGCGGCGGTGGTGGCGGTGGTTCCCCTGAACCTGCGAGAAACGTAGAAGTAAAGGAACTTTCCCAGGTACGGGTTACGAGTGGAACTCCTGCCAAGTTTGATTTCGCAAAGAACGCAACCTGCGTTGTATATGTCAGCTTTGATGCAAAGAAGAGCGCAGGCAAGATTACAACCATTGCCGAGCAGCTGAA
>NZ_DAGK01000009.1:0-17641 GCF_002495725.1 Methanosarcina sp. UBA411 | reverse complement strand
AATAAATAAATAAATAAGTAAATCTAATAAATATAAAAATTAAAGAACTTAAAACAAATCCCAAAAACATAAAAATGTTAGGAGTCCTGGAGACCCTATAAATCCTAAAAAGACTCCTAAAAATTCTGAAGCTTAAAGAAACCCTGAAGAGACTCTAAAAGAACTCCAAATAATTCCGGAAAGCTTCTGAAGAGACTCTGAAGATTCTAAAAATTAAAGCATCCCTAAAGAAACCCTAAAAGGCTCTAAAAAGCTAAAAATACCTGGAAAAATGAACGGTGATAAAAATGAAAATTAGAGTTGTAAGTTCAAAAGAAGAGATAGACACTTTAAAACTTGATGAGGAAATCGTCCATCTTGCATTCAGACCATCCAACAAGGATATTTTTAAACTCATCCTGAAGTGTCCAGAGGTAAAAGCGATCCACATCCCAAGCTCATATAAGAAAACAATTTCCAGTTCTGCACAAATGTATCTTTCCATGCAGAATATTGCTTTACTTGAGGGCGATGTATGGGGTCACAGAAAAGACATCAATGAGTATTCTGAAATATCCCAGCATGTTTTTGACCGCATACAGGAATTAAAGGAAGAAGGGCTTTCCGAAGAAGACACCATTGAAAGGCTGGTAAGAGAAACAAGACTCAGCCCGGACTTTATAAGCTTCATTATATCAAATTAAAAATCATGTAAGCCGATCAAATCTTGGTCGGTATTTACTTTTTTGAACAACTGTTAAGCTAAAGGCTTACCAGCCTCCTGATTTTTAATATACAATCCCGAATTCATCAGGTGAAACTTTAACTTGGTTGATTCACTTTAACTTGTTTCTCTGAGAAGAAATCATATATAAGATGGAATAACTTTAAAGCTTAACAACAAAGAAACAAAGGGACATTGACTCTGATATCATCCCGGCTAAAGTCTTAGAGATTTTACGCTTTATATTTAAAAAATAAGAAAACATCTGACATAATTACTTAATTTTCATTTATTATTATAATGATATATGTGAGAATCTCTTTTCTTGAGTACTCTTATTTATCATGATTTATATTTATAATATATTATCAGTGAGATTATATTTATATACTTATGATATTGTATTATTCTCTGCGAAGTAATTTAATCCTACCCTATATTTCAGGCAAGACTTCGATGTTTTTAACAGGGGTCAAGAAGTCAGAGATTCTTGAGTGGTCAAACAATTGACATAATCCATCCAGGAATTACGTCCTGAAAATGAAAAGCACAAGAGAATATGTTTCTCAATGTACTTTTACAGAAGTGAAAAATAGATGTTCGCTAAACAAGACAAAATTGTAGAACAAATCTGTGAAATTCCGGTTACCCTTGGAGATATATCCAAGAGCATCTTTGGGGGTATAAGCACACAAAACAGTCTACTCCACAGGCTTGCCCTTCCGGAGGAGGGCGGTTCCGATTCGTATTATCTTTGCGAAGGCCTCTGTAGGCCTGTATTTTTAGAACCTGAGCTTGTATATCCTTATGTATCAGGTGCCTTTTCCGAAAAATTTGCGTTTCGCCCTTCACCTTACCGTTTCATGCTGCCTTATGAATTATCATCCGCTCCGGGGAAAAAGAAAGAATACAAGGTAATTCCGCCCGAAGAACTCAAGACAAGATTCCCTATGGCTTACGAGAGAATTCTGGAATTCAAAAGAAAGTTCCGTCATGATACTTCCCCCCTTAAAACTGCAGACTATAGTATTAAAGGCAGAAAATTTCTGGAATACTTTAATACTCCGAAGATTATTGCTACTGAAGGCTATCATCTTCAAGCTGCATATGATGCTGCAGGGAATCATATATTTGAGAACGGGTGTGGCATTGTTCTCAAGGATCCTAGCAGGTATGCCTATATTACTGCAGTGCTTAATAGTTCGATTGCAAGGCTCTTTCCTTCAGTCTGTAAGTCTGAAATGATGTACTCTAGCTACACAGCTCCTGCAGTGATTAAGCGGTTCCCAATAGTGTTTCCTGATAACAGGCTAACCGAAGACCTCATAAATACTGTCTCCAGTTACCTTGTCTTCCTTAACAAGGAGAAGTATGCAAGGGATTACGGAGTTCCAGAATGGCTAAGGGAACTTACAGTTTTCTACGAGCAGATTTCGAACCTTCTAGTTCTGGATACTTATTTCGTAAATGACCTTGATCCGGAGCTGATGAATGCCCTTGAAGAAAATGTCCACCCCTATGCTGGAGATATGAATTCTGAAGAAAATGATAGCATTCTGAGCGCACTGTATTATATAAAGCAGCAGATTCTTGAAGTTGCAAACTCGGAAAAGTCCAAATTTAATATGGGACTGCCTGGAATGCTCAGTTTCTCTCCAAGTAGTGGAGAATTCTGAGACTCCCTTTTTAATTTATATCTTAAAGAACAATGGATTTACTTCTATTCGCTCAAAGAACGGTGAATTTATTTTGCCGAGAATCTTTTACATTTCTATCTTACATTATTTTACATTTAGATTTATATCAATAAGTTTATATATTTTGACTCACCCTAATTCAGGGGGTAAAAGTGCTCTCAGGGTAGAAAAGTTAGTTTTCCGGTAGAATAGGTTATACCAAGACACCTTTGTTGCTTTAATGGATGAATTCAGAGCTCTATGCCGCGGGGGTCTGGAAGTGAATCAAGCGAGTTATTCCTCCTTAATACTCGAAAATTCTTAAAATGGGTCGCCCTGAGAGGATTTTAACCTTAATTGAGCTGAAATTTTCAAAAAATAATTATATAGGAGGATTTAAAGATTATTTTCTTGAATCTAATTTATCCATTCTTCTTTTGTCCTTGACTTTCCTTTTGCATCGAATGCAATCGGTTTTAACCTGTGTATCGAAAATCTTCCGTATACTTTCTTACTTAATACATATATTTATATACTCGGGCTTTACGTAATAATTACAACATTTTATGTTTTTTAATTTCGTTTACTTAGCCCTCCCGATTCATTTGATATTGATTCATAGAAGGAAGGTAGTCTTATCGTCCTGCAAATTCACACCGCTGCATTTCCCTACATGGGGGCATTAATATTTTCAGCGCTTATATCGACTTTACTTGCAATCAAAGCATACAAAGCTTTTAATTACCGCAGGATGTATTTTTCAAAATATTTCGTACTTATTATGTTAAGTATGTCTCTTTGGTCCGTTAATTACGCCTTTGAAGTCGGACTTACGGACATTAAGTTCAAATATTTCTTTGCCCGGCTAGAGTATATTGGGATTGCTGTTGCTCCAGTAGCGTGGTTTCTATTTGCAGCTGAATACTCAGGGGTATATAAGGAATTTGTAAGAAAGCATCAGAAAGCCTTTTTCATATTTCCTTTACTTATAATCCTTTCAATGCTTACAAATGGCCTTCATAAAACGTATTTTGTAAACTATTATCTTGACACGTCAAAGGGTTTTCCTCTTCTTGTAGTCATGCATGGGCCTTTTTTCTGGATATTTTATATATATTCTTTTATTTTAATTCTGCTCGGTATTTTTTTCTTCTTCAATCAGTTTGTCCATCTAACTGCACCATACAGAGCTCAGGCAGCAGTCGCTCTCATAGCAGTCTGCATTCCAGTCATAGGGAATATTCTCCATATCGCAAATATAGGTCCTTTTGCATTCCTTGACCCAACTCCGTTTACATTTACAATTACAGGGTTGATTCTCTTCTGGGGCATCATGCAACACGAGTTTCTCAATATTATTCCGATTGCAAGGGAAAATGTAATTGAGTCTATGAGTGATGGATATATCGTAGTAGACCTTGCAGACTCCATCGTGGACATCAATAAGGCTGCACTTGAACTGGCAGGGAAAACAAAAAAAGAAGTTATAGGAAGAAACTTAAATGAGCTTTTTGGGGATGAAGTAGAAATTCCTCAGAGTGAAGCTAATGAAGGCAATTTCAACAAAGAAATTTCCTTGAAGAATGGGCTTGAAACGAAATTCTTCACTCTCAGTGTCAGCCCCCTTATGACAAAAGATAATGCAGAAGGCAAGCTGCTGATGATACATGACACTACTGAAACATATCGACATCAAGAAGCTCTGAGACAAGCTAACAAGAAGATAAACCTCATGAGCAATATTACAAGGCATGACATTCTTAACCAGGTGAATGTACTTTCCGGTTACACTGAATTAATTTCCGAAACTCTTCCAGAAAATACCAAGAATGATCCTAGAATAGAGAAATATCTAAAAAATCTCAATAAAAGTATTGAGACAATCCACAGCCAGATTGTTTTCACCAAAGACTACCAAGAACTCGGAGTAGTTTCTCCAATCTGGCAATCCGTGAGTAATACAGCAAGAGAAGCATCTTTTCCTTTCTCTGGCCAGAGCTTGAAGTTTTCTATCGAGAAAAGCGCAGTGGAAATCTATGCCGATCCTTTGCTTAAAAAAGCCTTTTACAACCTGTTTGACAATGCAAGAGCACATGGAGAACATGTAACTGAAATCAGTGTTAGCTCCCGCAGAAGTGCTGATAATCTTGTAATAGAAGTAAAAGACAATGGCATAGGAATTTCTCCTATAATGAAAGAGCTGATTTTTGAAAAATCCATAGGGAAAAATACCGGGCTTGGACTTTTCCTTGTCAAAGGCATTCTTTCCATTACAGGCATGGAGATTAAAGAAACCGGAGTTCAGGGAACAGGTGCGACGTTTGAAATTACAGTACCTCCTGGAAACTGGAGAGAAAATCCTTCCCAATAAAATAAATATATATTTAAAAACCCCAAGTTAAAGACAAGAGCAGGATTTTTCATATCAAATCCATTACATCAAATCCATTACATCAAATCCATTATTTATTTCGCTTTTCTCATTTGTATATTTTTATATCTTTGCTTCATATACTATCAGACCAAAAAATTCTCCTAAAACCATTAACTCAGCCGATAATTACATTCTGGTGACAAAAATGAGTAAATTTACCCTGAAAGAGAGGTTTGAAAAAACACTCAAAGGAGAGGCTTTAGATATTGTTCCTGTCTGTTCGGTAACCCAGACCGGCACTGTTGAATTAATGGAAATTACTGAAGCATACTGGCCCCAGGCAAATTACAATGCCGAAAAGATGGCTATGCTTGCACTTGCAGGGTATGAGGTTGCAGGATTCGAGAATGTACGCTGTCCTTTTGATACTACCGTGCTTGCAGAAACGCTTGGGTGCACGGTAGATGAAGGAAGTATAGATATACAGCCTTATGTAACGGATTTTCCCTGTAAAAGCAAGAAAGATGTAAAGAATATAACGGTTCCGGACTCTCTTCTTGAGAGTAGGCGGACCTCGGTAGTGCTGGATGCAGTTGAAATTTTGGATGAAAACGTAGGAGAAAACGTACCTGTGGTTGCTGGGGTCGTAGGCCCTGCCGGACTTGCCTCCATGCTTGCAGGAATGAGAAATTATCTTATGTGGTTTGTGACGAATCCTGTAGTTGTTGAGGAACTCATGGGAGTTCTTACTGATGCTTGTATAGAATATGCCAATGGATTGTTTGAAAGAGGCGCACATGCCATAACCCTTATAGATTCTGAAGCTGGACCTGATATTATTTCCCCTCAAATGTTCGAAGAATCAGTCTTTCCACTTTACAGGAAATTCTGCAGGAAAGTAAAAGGCCTGAAAGTCCTTCACATGTGCGGCGATGCCACCGCTGTTCTTGACCCACTTGCAGATGCAGGATTTGAAGGAATAAGCATTGAAGAAAAAGTAGGTGTAAGTTTCGCAAAAGAGATTACAGGCGATAGGGTACGTCTTATAGGAAATGTTTCTCCGTCCGATACCCTGCTGACAAAAGGGCCTAAAGCAGTTATGATTGAAGCTACTGCCTGCCTTGAGGATGGAATTGATATTCTTGCTCCAGGATGCGGACTTGCTCCTCATACTCCACTTGAGAACATAAAAGCGCTAATCAGGGCAAGAGATAATTACTTTTCACAGTGAATTTTCGTTGAGAGAATCGGTAAATCTCTTTAAAAAGGAGCTTTCTTTCGATCTCTTTCCTTTATATTTTCCGAACCTCGAAAGCTTATGAATGCTGCAGAAGCCAGTATAAGGGCACAGCCTGCAAGCATATCGAAAGAGAGCCCAACTCCCAGTACTGTTATATCGAAAAATACCCCGCTAACAGGTTCTATCAGAGCAAGAAGGCTCCCAGTTTGGGCCTTGAGATTGGCAAACCCAAGTATCGTAAATATTTCTCCAAAACCTATTGATACTATCCCAAAGGCGATAAGCACTTTCAGGTTGCTATACAGAATCTCAGGAGAAGTCTTGAGTGCATACGGGCTTAGCAGCAAAAGGGCGATTCCCATAGGCCAGAAAATGATAGCAAGCTCCGAGTATTCTGCTTTCAGAATTTTTACGTTCATAATCAATGCTGCAAAGATCACTCCTGAGAGTAATCCAGCTGCAATGCCGAGAATATAGGTGCCTGTAAGTTCAATGCCCGAAAGGCTATCTGGCCTTACGATAAGGAATACTCCTGTAACTGCTATAAAGAGGGCAATTATACTTTCCTTTCCGATTTTCTCCTTCAGGATGAGGGGAGAGGCAAGCATTACATAAACAGGAGCTGTGTACTGGAGCAGAATGGCAATAGAAACACAGGTAATTTTTAGGCAAGTAAAGTAAAGCAGCATGCACATGACAACAAGCACACCTTGCAGGAAAAGGCTTCCTTTTCTTTTCTTCAATCGCAGGTCTGAGATTTTCCCCATGCCAGCTATATAGATAAAAAGAAACAGCAAGCCAAAAAATAGCCTGTAGAATATTATAGGAGTTATGGCCATATCATGGATACGATCTATGAAAAGTCCGTTCATGCCATAGAATATGCAGCCTGCAATTACTGCAAGATGCGGCTTTTTGCCCTTCAGGAACATTTGAGACGGATATGCCTGTAGTATTTATATACCTGCTGGAAAAGTCATAGAATGAAGCTTGAAACTCCAGAGTTTTCTATTTGGGGTAATCAGTTGTTGGCTGATCTAGTTGACCTTAAAAATTCCTGTGACCCGGGTAAAACTATGGCAGAAAATAATTCGAAAGCAGTTAGGGACCTTATACCTGAAATTCTAAAACTTTCAGGCAGGGAGTGCATGATCCGTGAGCTTTCAGACTCCAGTTTTCTTCCTGAGCTTGAAAATAAGCTCGAGGAGGAACTGAAGGAATATCTTGAAAGCAAGGAGCTTGAGGAGCTTGTCGACCTGCTTGAGGTAATTTACAGAATAGCAGAACTCAGAGGTTCTTCAAAAGCGGAACTTGAGGCAATAAGGCAGCGGAAAAAACAGGAAAAAGGCGGATTTGAGAAAAACATTCTCCTTCTTAATCCATCCGAAGATAGTTTTCATTCCAGAATTACGCTCCGCTGATTCTACCCGAATCTAGGCCTGTGATTTTCAAGCCTGAGGACGCGGCAATAATTGAGGAAAAGGTAATGAAGATAAGACTCTACACCACTAAAACCGAGTCAGGAAATGCCGCTGTACTCTATCAGGAAACACAGAAAGGGCACATAGAGGAATTCCTGCATGAGAAAAGGATTTTATTTGTTATATCCTTGAAGGCAGTGGGGTCTGGATAGTTGAGGACAGAGCGTTTGAAGCTCGAGCCGAAGATGTAGTCGTCGTACCTGCAGGAAAAAGGTTCTGGTTCCATGGAAATCTCAAGTAGGTCTGCATAACTGCTCCGGCCTGGGAAGAACAGTACGAGCACCACATAAGAGATCTCGAATTGTAAGGTATAAGTGTGTCTGTAGGTTCGATGTAAAGTGTATTTGCAGATTATTTTCCTTTCCCTGGGCTGGAACTCGTGACCTTACACCTTTTTGAATTTATATCATAGATTTTTCCACCTATCAGCTAAGTTACTGGAGAATCTGGTCAGGGTACAAACTTGATTGAGGAAGTTAAAGTCTTTCAAGCGCGACATTATTTTTTGTCTGGTCTTTTATTCTTTTAGTGAACTCATCTTCAAGCTCCTCTCTTACAAGAAGAATGAATTCTACAGTATCCATATACGTTTCCTCTTGAATTTCTGCGTATTTTTCCATCAGGTTTCTTACTTTCTGGCTTTCCGCATATCTCAGACGTATTCTTAATCTGACCTGATTGAAGACTTCAATAACTTCAGCCTCTTCAATAGCAGCAAGTGCCGTATCCCGGTATGCTCTCGAGAGTCCCCCGAAACCCAGTTTTGTTCCCCCGAAATACCGGGTCACGACCACAACCACGTTCAGGATTTCTTTTGATTCGAGTACTTTAAAAACAGGCTTTCCTGAGCTGCCCGCAGGCTCCCCGTCATCATCGTATTTTAGAGCAAAAGAGTTATTTTCATTAATAAAATAAGCCGAAACATTATGGTTCGCATCGCGGTGTAATTCCTTTATATATCTTATGAAAGCTTTTGCCTCAGCTTCACTTTCCACAGGTCTGGCATAACTTATGAACAGGGATTTTTTGAATTCCTTCTGAGCCTTCCCACAGCCTTTGAGAGTTCTGTAACTTTTCAGTGTTTTATCCTCAAACCGCTTTAAGATTCTGTCCAAACCGAGTGTTTACAGGTTTGCGCTTACTCAACGGAGGGATATTACATCCCATTTAAATACTTTTCTCCGCAAAATGGTTCTCCTATTTTAACCTTTATGCATATATTCGCCTTCTAATATTTATTTCAGGTATATTGGGAAAAGACTGTATATATGGAGTATAATTAATCAGATATTTCAAAAAATTTTCTGATTTGAATATATTTCATAAAAAAATGTCCAATCTTGCGGTATTAGTTTTTTACCAAATCGAAAAGTTTTAATGTTATTGGCTGGTCATGCATAAATATCTCATATGAAAATCTCATAATTTTGTATGAGCTGGGTGTAAAAAAGGAAGAGAACTTTAGAGGTATTATTAATGAAAAAAATGTTAAGGATTATGGCAATGCTCCTTATTATTGCTACTGTTGTCTTTGCAGCTGGCTGTGCTGAGTCTGCTGACACAACAGAAGAAGGAGCTGCAGAAGAAGTGACTGATGAAGCCCCAGTAGCAGATGAAGCTGCAGCCGGAGATGAAGCTGTAGTAGAAGAAACTGCAGCTGAAGTTGCAGATGAAGACAATGCAACTGAAGTAGTCGTTGAAGACGACAACGCAACTGAAGATATTGCAGCTGAAGATGTCGCTGACGAAAACGTCACTGACGAAGACGTCGCTGACGAAAACGTCACTGATGAAGATGTCGCTGACGAAGATGTCGCTGACGAAAACGTCACTGACGAAAACGTCACTGACGAAAACGCTGCAGATGAAGATGCAGAAGAAGAATAAACGGTTTAATTCAGCAACAGCGTAAAAAAGGAATTATCCAAGTAGCCTTTTAAAAGGCTACATTTTTAGTTTTTAAATATAATTAGAAATAAGTTGAATATCTTTAGAAATATTTAAACGTGATTGTCTTCTCTTTTTTTATTACTGTCGTCTGAGAATACATAGATAATTATTAAATTAAGTTTTAATAAAAACTAGACTCAAGGCGATTGAAGCTAATCCTATGACTTTTTGTGTTTCATATTCCTCTGGAAGAATATAATTATCAGAGTAGATAATTATAACAGATGAATTATTTATTTTATATTGTATTAAACAAATGACATTTGAGGTCTAAGTTTGTCTCTTTTAGCCTCCTATCTTCATCACGCTATTGCCGTATTCCCCAGTCTGTTCAATCTTTTCCCTCACATGACTGCCCTTAAAAATGTGGCTCTTGCCCTATAAAAGTTAGAGGGCTTTCTAAGAAAACGCTTACGATCGTGCTCGTGATCTCCTGAAAAAAGTAGGGCTTGAAGACAAAGCCGATGCCTATCCCAGTTCCTTATTTAGAGGCCAGCAGCATAGGGCCGCAATCGCCCGAGCTCTTGCAATGCGCCCGAAGGTTATGCTTTTTGATGAACCTACATCTGCCCTTGATCCAGAAATGGTAGGCGAAGTCTTAAACGTTATGAAAGATCTTGCAAAAGAAGGTATGACAATGATTGTTGCAACTCATGAAATGGGTTTTGCCAGAGAGGTAGGCGACCGAGTACTCTTCATGGATGACGGTGTCATAGTTGAGAAAGGCACACCTAAGGAAGTCTTTTTTAATGCTCAGAATGAAAGGACGAAATCGTTTTTGAGCAAGATTTTGTAATGGCAGGTGTAAAAAATAGAATTTTTACATATAGCAGCCTCTCATTTTTACCTTGGGTGAAAATAAATTTCAGGTTTTGGATTTGTATATATTTAAAACAATTATTTTTTAATAGTTATTTTAATTTATTTTCATAATTTTTATGTAATAGTTTTCCTTATTTACCGCCATTGTTATTGAGGCCACAATATGACAGAAACCCTAAAAGCCTACTTTGACCTTATACGTGCTCACTTTCTTCCAGCATGGCCCCTGGTCTTCTGTTCCGGGTTAGTGCTTGCTTTTGCTAATTCCGGCGGATTTTCCTGGCCGCTAATAATTAAAGCTGCTCTGATAGGCCTTTTTGGTTTCGAAGCTGGACTCGTGCTTAATGACTATGTGGATAGAAACAGGGACAGGCTTGACGTTGAGAATACACTTACCAGATACTGGAGACCTTTCAAAAGCCGGCCCATTCCGTCAGGAAAGGTCTCTTCAAAAAACGCCTTCTTGCTGTTTATCCTGTTTGCAGGAATTGCTTCAGCTCTGATTTTCACGCTTCCCTATCCGAATTCGCTCTATGTCTTTTTGATAATGCTGTACTCTTACGGTATTGAGGCTTTTTACCAGATTAAAAAACGAAACCAGAAGTATCCTATCGCGCAACTCCTTGGCAGGACGGATTTAACCCTCTTTCCGGTGGCAGGCTATCTCTGCTACGGGCAGTCTGACATGACAATATTTCTCTATATTATTTTCCTCTATCCCTGGACAATGGCGCATCTGGGCTTGAACGATTTTATAGACCTGAAAAACGACCGGGCAAGAGGCATGAACGCTATAGCCGTCCTTTACGGCGCAAAAGGGGCCATGTACTGGATTACAGGCTTTACGCTCCTTCACTTCTTTACAGCTATTTTCTTCCTCAAAGATCTTGGGGATATTGCCTTTTATGGTTTCCTTGCAGGTTTTGTACTCCTTGCAGGGTCAAATCTTTACATGTGGAAAGAAAAAAGTCCAGATGCCGGAATGAAAATACTGCCTGTTTACCATGGGACTCTTGTAATTTACGCGGTGTCGATTATTCTAGACTTCATATACTGAGTCATTCTAGTATACTGAGTTGGAAAAAATAGTGTTGCCAAGAAGGTATCCTGGAGTTTCTTTTTTCCCAACCTGTTTTCTCAGTTTTTAATTTCTCAATTTTTGATCATTTTCCGAGTAAAATACTGTTAGTTTCTTTATTCCCGTTACAAAAAGTATAAACATATAACTTACTTTTATATTACTTGGGGGAAAGGGGCACGAAAGAAACCATAAAAGCCTTGATAGATCTGACAAGAGCTCACTTTTTTCCTGTCTGGATTTTGCTTTTCTCTTCAGGCCTTGCACTTGCTTTCGAGAATTATGGAGACTTTTCCTGGCCAATTACTTTCAAGGCCGTTTTGATCGGGGTTTTCGGGTTTGAAGGCGGGCTTGTGCTCAACGATTTCGTTGACCGGAAAAAAGACAGACTTGATGTAGAGGGTTCCCTTACAGCCTACTGGAGACCTTTCAAAAGTCGCCCGCTTCCGTCTGGAAGGATTTCCCCTAATTTTGCTCTGATAGTTTTTTTGCTTTTTTCTGGGCTCACGGGATTGTTAATGTTTACATTACCTTATCCGAACTCCTTTTACGTATTCATCGCAATGCTTTCATCCTGTATTCTTGAATATTTCTATCAGATTAAAAGAAAGAAACAGAATTTCCCTATAGCCCAGCTTGCAGGAAGAATGGATTTTACGCTTTTTCCGGTAGCAGGCTATCTCTGCTATGGGCAACCTGATATGTTAGTACTGCTCTACCTGCTCTTTTTTTATCCCTGGACGCTTGCCCATCTTGCAGTCAATGATTTCATTGATACGGAAAACGACAGAGCCAGAGGAATAAAATCAATTCCTGTACTTTATGGCACTGAAATAACTTTACTTTGGATATCGAGTTTTACGCTTGTGCATTATTTCACGGCATTCCTTTTTTTAAAACAACTTGGAGATATTGCATTTTACGGCTTTCTGTCAGGGTTTTTGGTGCTCGGGTTTGCAAATTATAAACTCCTTAGAAAAAAAGTCAAAAAGCTGGACTGCTTGCTCTTTTCCTATATCATGTTTCACTGGTGATCTATTCAATCTCGATTATTCTTGATTTTATTTTTTAACCCAGTATGACCTTTTTTCATTATGGTTCATTCTCAATCTGGCTCTTTCTCAGTCTGGGTCTTTCTGACCCCCTCTCCCGCTCTTTTCGGTTTCTTCCGTAGAGACTTAATTTTTCCTTCTGCAAAGTCTTAGAGTATGGCAGCGTAGACTTCCTCCCCCTGCAAGAAGGGCATCCGGGTGGAAAGGAATAATCTCAATGCCTTCCTTTTCAAGATTTTTCCTGGTTTTCAGATCAAATGCAATATCGTAATGAAAAATGGACCCGCCTTCAAGAGGAACAAAAGAACAGGCTAGGCGACGTTGCTCAGAATCCGAAACAGGAATAATTTCCACTCCTTTTTCTCTCATGAAAGATTTAAAATCGATTTTTTCTCTTGAATCTTCCGTAAAAAGGCAGGTCTCCTCAAAGGCAGGTAGATAAGCAAGGGCAAGGTCTTCTCTTATTCTGTTGAAAACAGTATCAGGATGCATGTATCGTCTGGCTTTCGGGACCCGGACGTAAATAACCTCACTAAATTCGTTTTGAATATTTGAAATAAATTTTCTTATAAAAGGGTAAGTATGCCTTTCAGTGTCAGCTACAAAGACCGTTTCTTTTGAGAGCAGAAGGCAGCCCTCGAAAAAACCCTGGCCTCCATTGAATTCGCTGAGAATAGGAATTCCCAGATTCTTCAGGGCTTCCTTTACAACAATTTCTTCTTTCTCTCTGGCAGGCGGGCGCATTCTTGAGAGAATAGCCCCTTTTTCGGAGATAGCTGCGACATCATGCAGAAAAGTAAGATTTGGCATCCTCTTCATTAGAGCTGTATTGTCGTTCACATAATCTTCAAGTTCATAGATCCTGACGCCGTTTGATTCGAGCAGCTCCTGATAGCCTCTATGCTCTTTGATATACCCGGAAATTTCAGGAACCTTATCATATAGCCAGTATTTATAGTTCGATTCGTTGAGTAGAGAAAGTTCTTCCCCAGGAGTATGCATCAGTACGCTTTTCAGCCTTCCAAATTCCTCGCACCCGTAAGCGATACCTTGCCCTGCTTTTTCGGCGCCATCCAGTTCATCTATCTCGCAACCCATACTCTGAACCTCCCTTTTTATCCATGTCACTCTCATATGCGTTTTTTTGCAAGGATTATAACATTTGCCCGGTCTTCACTAAGGAAGGCCTTGAGAAGCTCAAATCCACAAATCTCCAGGAAAGCTGTAATCTGGTCATATGTATATTTATAAGTAAAACCCATACGGATGACATCTCCTTCCCTGAAGCCTATGGTTTCTGCCCCGATTGTGATTTCAGTATCCTTCAGAATATACACGCTTTTCCTGGTTCGGCATACTTCCCCTATACTTGAGTTCACATGCGCAAGCAAGAGTTCAAAATCGAAATCGTCAGGGGCCATTCCGTACTGAAGTAGAGGATACATATTGAAGATGGCATTCTCTCTTGACGCATATGTCCCCATTACGGATTTCCTTGCGGATTGTGCTTCCTGGTCTTCAGCAGGGAGCAGGTTTGCATCAAAGAAAAAAAAGTCTCCCTGCTCAAGATTTTCACGGACTAGCTGAAGAATGAATTCTGGCTCGTAATTACAAAAGGTATTTCCCAAGATACAAAAAAGAACCGGCAGACGCCAGTTCTTTTTAAGAATTGCCATATCTTCTATGAAACCAACTATTCCTGTCTTTTCGATAGGCAGGTTTTTAACCTTTTCAAGGGCGAGATCCACAAATTCACTGTTTATATCGATAGGGTAATAGCGTATAGACACTTTTCCTGAAGCTTGATTTTCAGCCAGGTTTTTTCTAACGAGGGCTTCGAGGAAAATCCTCTCCTTTTCCCCGGTTCCCACCCCCATACTTACGAGATTCATGCCTGTCGGAATAAATCGAACTATTGATTCAAGATTTTTCTCCAGCATGCCTTTAAGCTGCCGGGCTACAGGAAATGTCTCAGTCCCATCAAGTTTCAGCCAGTTTTTTGCTCCGCCGACACCTGTGTAAAGGAGATAATCAGGTAGCTCATGGTTTTTCAGGCACTCACAGAGTTTTTCTTCTAGACTCTTCTCACCGGTAATTACTATTTTTTCCTTATTTTCCGAAACCTACCCAAAATTCACTTTTCCTATCCTGTTCAATTTCTCACCTGACCCACGAATCATTCAACAGCAGCTACCTGTCATTTCTTCCAGCTTATCACTCAGGTCCCGTTTATTACCCCTTCTACCATTTATTTGAAACACTGCTGGCACTCCATTCTGAGGGCTTCGAGTGGGCCGACACCATTGTTTACTCCTACACTGTAGGCGTATCCACGGCAGCCTATACACTCTTCCAGATGTTCGCAGTTACCACACCTGCCTTCGAGTACTTTATCGATGTTTCGAACATATGTGAAAAGATCGGAGTCATAAATCTCCCGAAGGCTCATTTTATTTATGTTGTAGGGATACTTCCCTTTAATTCTAAGCGCGGGATGTTCGTCAAGCTTCGTAGGCGCGCAGGGCCGAACATTTCCATCGATATTGATATACAAGCTGTAAAGGTACTGAAGGCAACCGCTTGCAGTAATTGGTGTGTAGGGCAGCCAGTCATACCCGTAATATCTTCGGTCTATTTCCAGCAGTTTTAATTTGTATTCCTTTATCTCGTCAGCAGTCAGCAGCTTATCCTCAAGTTCGTCATTTGCCCTGCCTGTCGGCGTTAGAATTTCCATATTAGGAAAAACATTGTTTTGCCTGCAGAAATGCCAGATCTCCTCAATTTCTTCAAGATTCATTTTATTACTGACGAAAGAGACTCCCAGACGGAGTTCTCCAGGCGCTGCTGGTTTTGAAAATCCTGCTTTAACAAGGTTTTCAAGTCCCTCATTGATCAGTTCTGATGCCCCTTCTCTTCCTGCAAGGTAATCTTGGACTTCAGGCTTAAGGGAATCAAGCTTTCCCATTACTGAGGCATTGTGTTCGTATAGGAAACCTGCAAGTTCCTTTGTCATCAAAACCGTATTCGAAAAAAGCACGGGAATTATTCCCAGGGAATCGATGTAGGCTATTAGACCCCTGAAATCCGGATACAAAGTTGGCTCTCCCCCCCCGATCACAACAACAGACTTGATCCCGAGTTCTTTTGCTTCCGAAATAATACGTTTGAGGTTATTAAAATCGGCTATTTTTGCCGAATCCTCTCCACTCTGTGCATAGCAGTAGCGGCAGCGGAGATTGCAAGATTTGTTCGTTTCAAGGCGTATGGCTAAAAGCCTGTTTGAGTTTCTGGCTTCATGGGCTTCCTGTGCCCCGTACATATAACCTTTCAGTATAGGAGACGGGGAAAACAGGTTCAATGCGCCAGAATCTTTTTGTTTTTCTCCCAACATGTTAAAAGATATAGATTCGACTGCTTATCAAGTTACAAGAAACTAAGTGATACTTTCAGGCACAGAAGGTTGATTTTATCCAGGGCTACTACTCTTTTTGTTAAGTTTATTATAGCTATCAGCCGTATTCTATTTCTGGATGTTTGAGGAAATCCAGGTTACAAAAGCCCTGAATAAAATAAAAGTAACGAGCAGACTTGCGCTACCATACTCATGGGATTTGAATATTTACAGGGGATGTGAACACGGTTGCCACTATTGCTATGCAATGTATTCTCACCGTTATTTGGAAAAAGAAGTAAATTCTTTTCCAGGAAAAAAATCCCCAGTGGAAAAGAACTGTACCTTCTTTCAGAGAATCTGCGTAAAAACAAATATCGACGAAGCACTTGAAAAGCAACTTGCAGCAAGAAGCTGGAGAAAGGAAGTAATTAATCTAGGTGGGGTATGTGATAGTTATCAGCCTGCAGAAGCAAATTATGGACTGATGCGCAAAGTTCTGGCTCTGATGATAGAGTACAAAAATCCGGTTACTATATCTACAAAATCGGACCTCATTATCCGAGATTTTGATCTTCTTACAGAGCTTGCTGAGATCACATATGTAAATATCGCGGTAACGGTTACAACAATGGATGAGAATTTAAGCGCTCAATTGGAACCCCTGGCTTCGCCTCCTGAAAAAAGGTTTTCAGTCCTGAGGGCATTTAAAGATACAGCAGCTGTTACCGGACTTCATATGATGCCAATTCTTCCCTTTCTTACCGATAGCCCTCAGAATCTAGAGCAAATTCTTTCTCTTGCAGCCAAATGTGAATTAGATTATGTTCTTCCTAGCATTCTTTACCTCAAGGGCGAGACCAGAAAGCATTTTTTCAATTTACTTGAACTTGAATTTCCCGAAATTGTAGACCCTTACCTCAAAATGTATGCAAAAGGAGGAGCTGATAGAATCTATAAAAATGAACTTTACAGAGTGTTCAGATCTCTTATGGAAAAGTACCATCTGTCCTGGGACTATGTGAAACCCATGCAGGCAAAATTATCCAGTTCAAAGCAGTTCAAATTAACGGATTTTTTAGGAAACGATCTTTGATTTTTTGCGTAAATCCTAAAGTGTTAACTGTACCTTCCTATGTTAACCTGATTACTATTCTCCTCTAGTTTTTTTGTAGAATTGGATAATGTATAGCCTGCGCCAGTACAAGGAGAATCTGATTTCAGGTGATAATCATGTTTATTCCTGTTTACAAAGAGGGGATTTACATAGATATCAGAGGTTGAGTTTGCATTTTTATAATTTCCTCCCACATTATTGTAGAGGCAGTTATTTTCCATCACAATGGTATGTGTTGAAGGCAGGTAATTGATCACTCCATATCCTGTTCCATCAGGGTCTTTCGTACGATTCTGGGTATTTACTATTATGTTATTGCGGACGATTGTTGTGAATCCTGTACCTTGAGGTGAAAGATCAACGGAATTATCTGCGCTTGTGGAAGAAGGATACATCTGGATAATTGCTGCATGATACACATTATCAAACACATTATTCTCAATAAGAGTATCATAAAATCCACTTGTTACAATACCTCCTACCCAGTCAATACTTGGGTTCGTACCAGTGCTATAGAAGATATTATTGTGAATCTGAACATTCTGTGCCTCTTCCTGGGGATAAGACGCTCCGTAACCTATCAGCCAGATTCCAGGGCCATAAGTGTGATGAATGGTGTTATTGTATACTTCTACATCGTTAACGACACCTGTCGTTTTCTCAATCAGAATTGCAGAGCCACCTGCACTCCAGTGGTAAAAGGAGTCTATTACGTTATCATAGAATTTTACGTGATTGGAATTCCAGACTCGAAGCC
>NZ_DAGK01000020.1:0-140288 GCF_002495725.1 Methanosarcina sp. UBA411 | reverse complement strand
ACTCCTTGAAACCGAGCGTGCGGCCCGAAGCATACCCCATCCTTTAAAATAAAATAACCACACGCAATTTGATTTTTTAAAGCATCTTGACCAGTTATTTGCTCATCCTTTCAAAACTTCCTTGTCCGTGCAAAGTACCTCTCTCCACCTGAGTCCTAGCTCCGAGAGGGAAAAGCCGCCTCCGATCAAAGTAATTGAATTCTTTATAATATGGTCAAGCACGGCAGCCGTAAACCCGATTTCCGGGTTGATTCCCCCAATTCCAAAGACTGCAGTAAGGGCAACTTCATATGTTCCTATAGCTCCAGGCGTTATAGGAAAAGTTTTTGCTATATTTCCTAGAGCTACAGCCAGGAAAATCAGAGATATCATATATGTAGATGAGATGTTCACCCCTACTGTCGGAAAAGATTTGAGGACAAGGAAACAGGTGAGTATATCTGTTCCCCATATAAGAAGAGAAGATGCGGTCACTGCAAGAAACGCACTCGGCTGTACGGCAACGATACTCATCTGATGAAGAAAAGTAGCTGCAAAGCTTTTTATTTTTCCAGAAAACCCATTCTGGGAATTATCCGTTCCCAACATTTTTGTAGTGAAGTTTTCTCGGAAAGACACAACGAATAGAATTAAAAAGAAAAGTATTACTGCAAGTCCAGACAGCTTTATCAGGGAGTCCATCCATGGGGCGAGTTTAAAACGGGAAGCAGCACCTGAAGACGCAAGTATTGCTATCGAAGTAATTGCAACTACATCAAAGACTCTTTCTACAGTTAGTGAGGAAAAGCTAGTTGTATAGTCAAGATCTTTGCTTTTTTTCAGGATATACATCCTGCTTAGATCTCCTATCCGCGCCGGGAGAATTACGTTTGCGGACTGGCTGATAAAAATGCTTCCTGTAAGAAATCCAAGCCCGTATTGATTTCCGAGTCTTTTAAGGATCTGCTGGAAGCGGACTCCTCTTATAGGCCAGGAAATACAGTATACCAGAGAGGCAAGCCCCAGAGTCCTGAAGGATGCCTGCTTTATATTTTCCAGAATATCGGATGCGCCCAGGAAGGTTGCAACAAATGCAAGGATCAGGATTGCGAGGGTGGCTGTTAAATAGAATTTTCCTTTTCCTGATACTTCAAGTGGGAATGAGAGTTCCCTCCTGAGTCTGAATATTTCAGACCCCATTCCTTTGACATCTTTTGCCAGATTAACCTTGCTTGACCCTCCATGTCTCCAGTAAACCGGAAATTCTATTACCCTGTATCCTTTGTGCTGGGCTCTTACGAGTACTTCAGTATCCCAGAACCAGTGTTCATTCTCTACCTCATCGAGGAATTCAAAGAGAGCTTCTTTTCTAAAAGCTTTAAAGCCACACTGGTGATCATAGAGTTTTGAGTGCAGAAAAAGCCTAACTAGAAAATTATATCCTCTGCTTGCAAACTCCCGCTTAAAAGGTCTTTTCGCATCGCTTTCGCGCATCATTCTTGAGCCTGTTGCAAAATCATAGTCATCCGTGCTTACAGACCTGATCAGCTTTTCCAGATATTTCATATCTGTCGCAAGGTCCACATCAATATAGCAGAGGACCTCTCCTGAAGCGGCCTTAAAAGCCCGGTTAAGAGCTTTTCCCCGTCCCTGCCGTTTGTCCGAATGCAAGTGGACAACGTAAGAGTACTGTTCCGAGAGACTGGAAGCAATCCGATCAGTACCATCCGTGCTACCGTCTTCGGCTATAATGATCTCGAAATGATCAGTTATTTTTAAAAGTGTCTCAGCTGTAACTAAGACAGCTTCCTCTATATTCGCTGCCTCGTTATACGCCGGTAGAACCACCGAAACGCTGGTAATGGATAACCCCCCTTAATTTTCATTCCAGTATTAGGAGCGAATTTCCTATTTGTATAAATAGACTTTTATATAACTCCCAAGTTTAAGGTTCCCCCTAAAAACCGAAAACTCAGAATTCTCTTTTTACTTTATAAATCTGGACTGAGTCCTGGTAAACCAGTTCAAAATAAGTTTCGTCCTCGAACTTAACCGTCCTTATATCATACATCTGCCGTTCAAGCTGACCGATATACACATAGCTTACTTTATATTTATTCATAAGCTCAAGAGCTTTTTTTTTACTGTCGGTACTGTAAATGGAATTTACGTCTTCAAGCCTTTTCCTGATTTCTTCTTGGTTTCTTCCCCAGAACTGTTCATGTCTTGACCAGCCAATAACTGTAGGAAGCCCAGTATTTGTCGAGACACGGGAGATATAACTATAACTGCTATCATCTGAGGAAGCTTCAAGAACTACTGGAGTACCTTTGATATTTTCCTGGATCCATTTTATAGCGTCATAATCCCCCTTATCAATCCCTTTCATATATTCCATGCCGTCAAGGGTAGGTTTTGCATTCATATCCTTTATTCTTGTAATGGTAGCTACTATAGGAAAAACACTACACGAGAGAACTAGGAGCAAAAGTGAGATCGTCCAGACTTTCTTTCCATAAACCATGCTCGAAGGAAGGCTACTCTCATGCATGGTTCTGTAGCGGAGATAAAGCTCATAGAATGAATAAGAAGCTGCAATAGCCAGAAAAATCCATAAATGCATGTAAAATTTGAAAACCGTATTCATGCGGGCGAAGCTCCCAGAAATTGGGTCATCTAGGAAGATTATTTCGCAGATAAGGGCTATAAATGCAGCTGCTGCTGTAAGGAGAGATACAAATCCTGCGTTGCTCCTTTCCGGAAGGTCTTTTATGAAGGAATAGAGTGAAAGGACAAGTAAAGGGAGAAGGATCACAAGCAGGGGAGTAGCCCATTCTCTGGCAAAGAATGCAGCTATTCCTGTCCACAGGATGAAATATTGTATTTTTCGTTTGGATTCTAGGCGTGCGATAAGGAAAGAAAAGGTCAAAAAAAGAAAGAGGCTGAACAGGATAAGGAATTCTTCAATTGTTGTCCTGATTTCCGGCTGAACAAAGTCAAATCCACCTGCGGCTTGAGGTTTAAAAGATAGGTAAAAAGGCAAGTACGGAAGAAGGCTAAAAATAGAAACCAAAAAAACTGTTCCCAGAAAGCCGGTAATGGAGCAAGATAGTCTTTTATTACGAATATAATGCCCGTAGTAAAAAGCAAAAATAACTGCAAACATCAGGCCAAAATATATCGGGAAATCCCAGGAATTGGAAGGAAATAAAAAGCCAAGAGATATTGAAAAAATAAGAAGAGCCAGCATACTTTCAAAGATTCGGTTGCTATCTTTCCTGATATATATGTTCAGGAGGAAAGCAAGTACCAGAAGCTGGAAAGGAATTGCAAGCATATGAGAATGCAGGTCACCGTGTATGAAACTGAAGTACGGAAACTCGTTTATCGTATACGGGATAACTCTCGAACTGCTCCAGTAGTATCCCATTGGGACTGTCTCCTTGGTAAAATATACGTATATGAATTCTTTAAGCCCCTGTAAATTTCCTAGCAAGATTACGGATACTGAAGTGAGGATCCCACATCTGATTTTTCCATGAGTAAGATTGTATCCAAATCCGAAAAGGAGATTGAAGGAAAGGGCGAAAGTGAGTGCAATAGCCAGATTGAAGAGCATGGATGGTTCGACAGAAAGCAGTTTTCCCGGAACTCCAACCGAAAGGTATCCAAAGTAATAATAAAATTCGAGGGAGCCGCCTGCAAACCAGGGATCTCTCGGAGGAAACGAAGAAGTTCTCATTACTGTGTTCAGAAAAGCAAAATCCATAAACTTTTCATGCCTGTAAATCTCAGGGAGATACATGCGTACAAGCAGGAAAAAAAAGAACCCTGCAGCGAATAAAAGTTCATTTGATAACAGAATCTTCTTTTTTGGTAAAGTCCTTTGTTTTCGATAAACAATTATCGATATAAGGCAAAGTAAAAGTACTGAGATCAGGATCGTGCGTCTGTTAAAACCCCATACATAAGAAAAAAGCCAGGCAAGATACGTAACGAGCACTATTCCCAGGGTCTTCGCTGCAGAATATCCTCTGTCAGCAAGCCGATTTCCAGTTATTCCGGCAAGAGGTATGGAAATCAAGCCCAGTACTTCAATGAAAACAAACCAGAAAATTACATGAAGATACTCTAACACAGCTCTCTTCCCTTTAAAATTGGTTTTTTAACGTACACTTTCTAAAGCCCCACTCTATTGAAGTGTACTTTTCATGCACAAAACCTGTATTCAAAGCCTGAGCTTTTTGTTGGTTCTGAAAGGTCACTAAAGGTCAATATTGGTTCTGAGAGGTTATTTAAATCTTCCAAATACTTTTGCAGTCGGTATTCCTGTTCCCCAACTTTTATTTACCTGACATAAGTGCCGATAATATGTATTTTAATAATATGTATTTTGTAAATAGATTTATATTTTTATCGTATGGAAAAAATTTTCTTTTTCTTCCAATTTTATCTTTTTTAAATTTTACATGATTGAATTCTCTCTAGAGGCCTGTAACAAGCCTTCATTATTCACTATTCCTCTGTATTTCCTTTGTATTCAGGTTTTTGTTCTTTGTGTTCGGCTTTGCTAATTCTTATCTCGCTAATTCGTATCCTATTTTGATTTCATTAGTAACTAATATATACGTTAAAAATGTATAAAGATCAAATTAGTTTCACAATGTAACTAATTCAAACATAGTACTTCTAGAATAATTCTCTGAGAACAGTTATCTGAGAATAGTTGTTCGAGAATAGTTATCCGATAATAGTTCAACATATGAAAAAAGGCTAGATCGAAACAACCTCTGGTCTAGTCTGCCGCCAAACAGATGCGGTAAACCTGCATGCTAGCTTTCCGAATTCGATTATGGCTTTTTAAATACACAAAAAGTAGCACGCTTTACTAACCTTAAGAGATCTTCAAAAGAAAAAAGAGACATAACGAGACATAATATATGAATTCAAAAAAATCAAGATTATGGACTAACGATTTTGTAGTCATCTTCGTTGAAAATTTTATAGCTGCTTTAAGTTTTTACTTATTAATGATAGTCATGTCTGGATATGCGATGAGTAAATTTAATTCATCCCCAGGTGAAGCGGGCTTTTCTGCCAGCATATTCATAATTGGCGGACTTATCGCACGTCTGTTTGTCGGAAAATGGATCGGACAAATCGGTCATAAGAAGACCCTTTACTCGGGAGTTATTTTAAGCTTAATTATGACGCTATTATATTTTAGGATTAATAATATTTTTCATCTGTTTACTGTCCGCTTTCTTCATGGCATGGGATTTGGTATTACTACTACAGCAACGGCTACAATCGTTGCAAATATTATTCCTATGGAAAGGAAGGGTGAAGGGATTGCCTATTTCGGATTAAGTCAGATACTCGCAACCGCTATCGGCCCCTTTTTAGGTATGTTCATTAGCCAGTATGGCAGTTTCGTCATGATTTTTGCTACTTGTGCAGTTGCCTCAGCAATCAGTCTTGTAATTCTGCCATTTTTATCATCCTTACATAAAATGGAATTAACAAAAGAACAGCTGGAGAAAATGAAGGGATTTAAATTTAACAACTTCTTTGAACCCAGGGTAATTCCAATTTCAGTTGTTTGTATGTTTATTTTCAGCTGTTATTCGAGTGTTGTGTCCTTCCTTGAAGTGTACTCCAAGGAAATTCATCTCGTGGATGCAGCCAGCTTCTTTTTCATAGTATATGCCGCAGTAATTTTAGTTTCGAGGCCGATTATTGGTCGACTGTTTGACTCCAAAGGTGAAAATGCAATCATGTACCCGGCAATTCTTACATTTACGGCTGGAATGATACTGTTTAGCCAAACTCATCACGGTTATACACTTTTGTTAGCCGCAGCTTTGATAGGGCTTGGATTTGGAGCTATACAGTCCAGTACTCAGACCATTTCTGTTAAAATAACTCCACAAAACCGTATGGGATTGGCGAATTCAACCTATTTTGCGTTTTCAGACATAGGAATGGGAATTGGGCCTTTAATGGTTGGATTTATTATTCCTTTTACTGGTTACAGAGGAATATACATGCGCATGGCAGTTTTTGCGGTGGTGTGCCTGATATTGTATTATTTATTACATGGGAAAAAAGCTATGCGCAGCAAAGGCGTTGGACATTTCTAAATAGTGTCTGAAAGAAGATATAAACCTAAAAATCTACGATTATAATCTCAAATTAGTTTCATTCGTTATTAATTCTTAACTAGCTTATTCCAAAGCAAACTTCCCGGTGTTATAAAATGGAGGATAAAATCATGGCAGATCCAAGAGAAATCCTCGGTTCGATCGCCATCATCTACCGGAGCCATCTAGCTTGTATGGCAAAAGAACTCGAAGCTTACAGGATCGGAAGCGGACAATTTTATTTTTTAATGGTTTTATACCGCAAGGATGGCATATCTCAGGAAATTCTTGCAAAAACGCTTAAAGTTAGTAAAGCAACAAGTACAAGAGCGATCAAGAACCTGGAAAAAGAAGGTTACGTGTACAGACAAAGAGATAAAAATGACCTTTGGGCTTACAGGGTTTATCTGACTGAAGAAGGAAAGGAAGTAAGAAAGGTGATTCTGGAAAAATTGGTTCTTTTTGCCGATATGCTCCTTTCGGATTTCACACTGGAAGAAAGAGAACTTCTCAGGCGGTTGATACGTAAGGCTTAATTTAAATTTCATGAATCGGAATTCAAGCTCCTTATTTTTGACAGGCTGATCGATGAATAAGCGCGATAAGAAGTTAGTGGATTTGTTCTATTGTCATCGACTATCTGATTTTCAGATAACCTCCAGTACCTCTTGTTATCTTAATATAGATCTTTATGAATACTGATAGATATGAAAATGCAGATTAACGGAAAGGCTGTAGAATCGTACAGCGGCGAGTTTTTCGATATCATAAACCCGGCAACAGGTGAACTTATTGACCAGGTTCCGAAAGGCACGGAATATGATGTGGAGATAGCGGTTGAAGCTGCATCTTCAGCTTTTAATTGTTGGGCTTCCACATCTCCGCAGCAAAGAGCCAGGATTCTTTACACAGCTGCAGGAGTTGTAAGACAGAGGAAGGACGAACTTGCCATCCTGCTTACCCGGGAACAGGGTAAACCTTTTGCCGAATCCAAAAACGAGATTGAAGGTTTTGCAAATGTCCTTGAGTATTATTGCGGGCTTGTAAGCAGTTTTCACGGAGATTTCATTCCGGTTCCACAAAATGGGTACTCTTTTACCATAAAGAAGCCTTTAGGGGTCTGTGCAGCCATAATTCCCTGGAACATGCCTGCGCTTATTATGGCATGGAAGATAAGCCCTGCCCTGATTGCAGGAAATACGCTTGTTCTGAAACCTGCAAGCAATACTCCCCTTACTAACCTTACCCTGGCTTCTATCCTGAGTGAGGCAGGACTTCCTCCAGGTGTGATCAATATCGTTACAGGCCCTGGTGAGGTTGTGGGAGAAAGTCTTGTTAAGAACCCTCAGGTGAAAAAGATCTCCTTTACTGGAGAAGCCAGAACCGGGAAGCGTGTAGCCGAACTTGCAGCCGGTGGGATGAAAAGAGTAACCCTTGAGCTTGGGGGGAGTGATCCCATGATCGTCTGTGATGATGCAAATCTTGAGACCGCAGTTTCAGGGGCACTTCGGGGAAGATTTTACAATTGTGGACAGACCTGTACTGCTGTAAAGAGACTGTTTGTTTTTGAATCTGTAGCTGAGGAGTTCATAAAAAAACTTGAAGCAAGTATCCGGAACTTAAGGGTTGGAAATGGGCTACACGAAAACATTGATATGGGACCCCTTAATAACTGCAGGCAGCGGGAATATATAAAAGAGCTTGTGGCAGATGTCGAAGAAAAGGACGAGGGAAGAATAGTTGCAGGAGGCAGAGTTCCAGAGGGCAGCGCCTACAGCAGGGGATATTTTTTCGAGCCCACTCTTGTTGTAGATGTACAAAGGGAATCCAGGCTTTTGAAAGAAGAAGTATTTGGCCCAGTATTGCCTGTAGTGCAGGTAAAAAACCTTGAGGAAGCAATTGAAGAGGCAAATAATACCTGTTATGGGCTTGGGGCCTCTATTTGGACAAAAAATATTGATAGAGTCCGTACAGGGTGCGAACAACTGAATGCAGGAATTATCTGGATAAATCAGCACCTTAAGGTCGCTCCTGAAGTTCCTTTCGGTGGTGCCGGAGAGAGTGGAATAGGAAAAGAAAATGGGCCTGATGCTCTATCTGAATATCTTGATCTAAAAGCATTAATGCTAAAAATTTGAATGTAGTAGTGCTAAAAAATTGATGCACTGAGCAAAAATAAGCTATGAAAAAGCCCTGTCATTTAAGAACAATAAAATAAAGATTTTTCGATGAGCCAGTTAATATGCAGCTCATCGGGCTTTTTTGAATACCGTATCAATAAATTACAGAAATACTAAGTTCTACAATTTACTTTTTATAATATTTAGGCAGAAGCTGCATGAATTCGGAAGCTTCCATAACCGGCACGCTGTCAATTACGCAGATATCCGACCAGGGCAGATTGAAAGCTCCATAAGCCTCGGCACTTTCTGCTTCGTAAAGAATATAATACCGGTTTCCAGAAAGGTCAACCCATTGGTTTATGATATTGATTCCGTCTGGAATTTCCAGTTTCTTAAAATGTTCAAGGATCTTATCGCGGTTCGAAGGGTCCCAGGTACTAACGTCCATGAATAACATCTTTTACCACTCCTCTTATTTTCACGCTGCCAATACCCCTTCCCGGAAGCCAGGGCAGCTTTTTACAGCATCCGAGATCTCTTTTTGAGAGCCAAGCTCAAGGGAAAACAAGTCTATTCTCCTGCGCCATCTCCACAAATGCGGATTTGACCAGCACGCCCCCAAATGCCGATTAACGGCAGAAGTCCAGATTCTTTAGAGTATTACTGTCTTTTCCTAATCCATCATTTCTTAAATCCCCGTGAATGATAAATCCGGAAGGACAGGTAATCATGCAGAACTTCTTTCTGCACGCAGATACAGACAGTATATTATCATCCCTTTGTCTATATAATAGTTCGTCCTAAAAGACTATATTAAGTCCGGAAACTTCTTCAAATGCACAAAACTTCTAATGAATATACAGGAAATGAAAATACAGGAGGTACCTCTCTCAGTCGAGCCAGCAAACCTCGCATTTATCGTCTTTTTTCATGAAGAATTTTGCAGCTTCAAACCCGGCTTTTACAGAGCCGTTCATGCTTCTTTCCGGGTAATTGGTTGATGAGAACATTCCTGCCAGGTAAAGCCCGGATGGTCCTGGAGCAAACGGCAGAACCTTTTCAAGGTATCCCTGTTCATACACAGGGGCAGTATCCATTCTGCGGAAGAGTTTTGCCCAGTGGATATTAGTCCTCGAAAAATCAGGAAACATCTTTTCCAGACCCTTCAGGTAAGAATCCAGGACTTCTTCTTCCTTCTTTAGCCAGAGAGCATCGTTTTCATCCTGGAAATAGGAGGTCACATAGACAAGGTGCTCTCCATAATCCTCAAAAGGCATAAAATTGGTATGCTCGATTACGGCTCCAAAAGGCACGTCAGCTTTTATATTCAACCAGTAATTTCCATCTTTCATAAGCCCTTTGTCAAGGCCTATAAGTGCACACGCAGTTCCCTGATAGCGGATGCTTTGCAGAGTTGTGTGAAGGGCTCCAAGCTTGCCTTTTGTGAGGGCGTCCAGTACCCTGGGTTCAACCGTTGAAATCACAGCATCACAGGGCATGAAATCCCCGTCCGTGACCACTCCTTGCACTGTGTTGTCCTTAATTACAATTTCCGTTATTGCTTTATTCTGTAAGATCCTGCCCCCCTGTGCAGTAATTTCCCTTCCCAGAGCTTCTATCAGGGAATTGAACCCTCCTCTCAGGTACCCCAGTTTTTCTCCTTCACTTCCTCTATCTGACCTTATTTTCACACGCCCTATGAGCCAGGCTGCAGAAACATTTTCGGCATTTTCACCGAATTTGCTTTTCATGAGAGGAGCAAAAAAGTTTTCGTATACAGATTGTCCCGCAGTATCAAGAATCCAGTCTTTCGCCTTTATTCTGTCGTAGGAAGTCGTATCATTTATTAGCTTTATCCTAAGCACCAGCAACCCAAGTTTTACCAGATCCGTAAACGAAAGAGGTTTAAATCTTAGAATTTCAGCAGGAGTATTCATAGGATAATTTTTACCGTCTACGAAATAGGCATTTTTCCCCTTAAGCCACATCATTTGACTTTCAAGTCCTAATTCCCTTATCAGGTCAAGAAGTTCCGAATCGCTCCTGAATATATGATGATAATACTTCTCTATAAAATATTTTTTTCCTTTATAGTCCTGGCAATAACTTGCGGCCATCCCCCCAATTTCTTCATCTTTTTCAAAAATAACAATTTCATTCGATTTGCAGAGCTTGTACCCGGCTGACAACCCTGCAAGCCCACTTCCTATTATTACGATTTTCATATCCAATTTTTCCCTTATCTGTTTTAGCTTTTAAACAGAATCTTAATGTCCCTTAAGATTTCAAACAGATTCTAGACCCCTTCTTAGTATGAAAACTGCTAAAGTTTTATATCTCTTTTTCCCAAAGCCTCGTATAACCAATATTCCTTTAAAAATCTCTTAGCATATCGATATGCTTAACCGCTATATATGCTTTGAAACTTATATTAGAGAAGAGGATATATTAATTGAGAGATACCTCCGGATAATCCCGGAGGCTTGAGGGATAAAGGGGTGTATTACGACCAGGAAATAAACTCCGTTTTTGAAAAACTTGGGGTCTCAGAATCAGGTTTGAGTTCTCAGGAAGCAGAAGAAAGACTTAAAAAATATGGCGAAAATGAACTTGAAGAAAAGGAAAAAATCTCGATCCTGAGGCTTTTCATTTCACAGTTTACAAGTATATTAATTGTTATTTTGATAATTGCTTCTATCATTTCGGTCCTTCTTGGGGAGCTGATCGATGCTGCAGTGATTCTTTTTACAGTTTTTCTTGCAGGCATTCTCAGCTTCGTGCAGGAATATCAAGCCGAAAAAGCCATTGAACTTCTAAGGTCTCTTACCTCTCCAGAAGCGACTGTTATAAGGGATGGAGTCGAAAAAGAAATTCCTTCAAAAAAGCTCGTTCCTGGAGACATTATTCTGCTTCAGACTGGAGATCGCATTCCAGCGGATGCCAGGGTCATTAAAGGGTTTAATCTCAAAACTGACGAATCTTCCCTTACGGGAGAATCCGTGCCAGTTCAGAAGAGCACTGAAGTCCTTCCTTCCGAAACTCCTGAATCTGACAGGGTAAATATGGTTTATACAGGAACTTCAGTTGCTTACGGAAGAGGCAGTGCGATTGTTACCACAACCGGGATGAATACTACTTTTGGGGAACTAGCCGGGCTTCTGGGGACAATAGAGAGAGCCAGAACTCCTTTACAGGAAAGCCTTGACAAGTTTGGTAGATGGATTGGAGCTGCAACTCTTATAATTGTGGCTTTTGTTGCAATGCTTGGTGTTTTTTACGGTTTTCCCCTCCTTGATATGTTTTTATGGGGGGTTGCCCTTGCGGTTGCTGCAATCCCTGAAGCTCTTCCTGCAGTTGTCACAGTAGGGCTTGGGCTTGGAGTAAGGCGTATGGTCAAAAGGCACGCCCTTGTGAGAAAACTGCCGTCTGTAGAAACGCTCGGAGCCACAAACGTTATCTGTTCGGATAAGACAGGCACACTTACCCAGAACAAAATGACAGTTGAAAGAATCTGCGTCAATGAGCAGATTTTAAAGATTACAGGAGCAGGATATTCTCCTGAAGGAGAGTTTTTTAAGGGAAATGTAAAAGTTACTGGAGATGAACTTCATCTTCAGACTCTCTTGCTGGGAGCTGTTCTTTGTAACGATGCTGACTTTTTTAAAGAAAATGAGAAATGGGAAATTAAAGGAGATCCAACTGAGGCAGCTCTTGTGGTTGCTGCGGCAAAGGCAGGGCTTCGTAAAGTTGAGCTTGATCAAAAGTATTCTCGTCTTGGAGAAATACCCTTTTCCTCTGAAAGAAAAAGAATGACCACCTTCAATAAACTGGAAATCGAGTCTGAAAGCTTTCCTGTTAAAGGTCTTATTGCTTTCTCAAAGGGAGCCCCTGAGGTAATTCTAGGCTCATGTACGAAGATTTTTCTTGATGGTGAAATTAAGGCTTTATCTCCCGAAATAAATAAGTTGATTGCAGAAAAAGTCAGGGAAATGGCTGACCAAGCCCTCAGGGTCATGGCTCTCTCATTCTGCCCTCTGGATGAGGATCTGTTTCTTGAAAAGACTTCTTCAGGAGAAATCCCTTCAGAAGAAATTGAAAAAGATATGGCTTTTTTAGGTTTAATGGGTATGAGAGACCCCCCAAGAGAGGAAGTAAAGATTGCAATACAGAAATGTGCAGATGCAGGCATTAAAACCGTAATGATAACAGGAGACCATAAGATTACGGCGTCTGCAATTGCAAAGGAACTCGGGATTTTAAAGGAAAACGATCTCACTCTTACAGGTTCAGAACTTGATAACCTTGGGGATGCCGAGTTCGAGGAAAAAGTCGAAAGGATTTCGGTTTATGCCAGGGTTTACCCTACCCATAAATTGAGAGTAATCGATGCCTTTAAGAAAAAGGGCTATGTCGTGGCGATGACAGGGGATGGGGTAAATGATGCTCCTGCCCTTAAAGCTGCAGATATGGGGATAGCTATGGGGATTACAGGCACGGATGTCAGCAAAGAAGCCTCAAGCATGATCCTTACGGACGATAACTTTGCGTCCATCGTTGCAGCAGTTGAGGAAGGGCGAAATATATTCAAAAACATAAGAAATTTCATCACTTACGGGCTCTCAGCTCATAGCGGTGAGGTTTTCATAGTCCTTATTTCTATTCTGGGATGGCAGATCCTACCTCTGCTTGCGGTTCAGATCCTCTGGATTAACCTGATTACAGACGGGCTTCCTCCAATGGCTCTATCAGTTGAGCCTCCAGACAATGGTATTATGAGACAGAAGCCAAGAAACGTTGAGGAAGGGCTTATCACCCGGCGAGAAATTACAGCCGGGTTGGGACTCGGAGGGCTAATTGCTCTTCAGGCTTTAATCGTTTTAACCTGGGCGGTTGATAGTGGTTTTCCACTTGAGAAATTGCAGACTCTGATTTTTACCCTTGTGGTTTTTTCAGAAATGTTTAATGCCTTCAACTGGAGGTCTGATCGTTACTCTATCTTTTCTCTGGGTCTTTTTACAAACAAACCTCTAGTTTATGCAGTTCTGATCACAATAATCCTGCAACTGATGGTAATTTATGTTCCTTTTCTCCAGACTGCGTTCAGGACTGTTCCACTTTCTCTGTCTGAATGGGGAGTAGTACTGGCTCTTGCTTCTACCACGCTCATATCTATGGAACTTGTAAAATATTTCTCAAGGAAAAGTTCTCCGGGGAAAAATCCCGGAAAAACGAATTCCGATCATATTTATGATTTTTGATCAGATGTCTATGCAGATTTTAATTCCAAAACTTGTCACTGCCTACCCCTATCCCTTCGTCTACTGGCTTGAATTGCCCATTTCATACAAGCTGGGGAAATAATAATGGATACAATTACCATCAAGACCATTGCCGAAAATATTTCCTGGTTAATTATTTGCAATTCTCGTCCTATAGTGAGTATCACAAGCTCGATTCCTGCTCTCGGCATAACCCCTATGCCGAAGATCAAACTTTCGTAAGAATCGAAGCCTATCGCCTTTGACCCGATAAAACCTCCTGCTAATTTTCCTAAAAATGCTGCAAGAATAACTAAAAGAGTAAAACTGCCTGCGTTTCTCAGAGCATACGGATCAATTAAAAACCCTATAAACGCGAAAAAAATAGGGATTAAGATTCCATGAGCCAGCCCGTAGACTTTGCTCTGGATATCCTGGAGTTTGGCAAGGGGAATTTCCGACAGCACTATACCTCCTGTAAATGCTCCTATTGCTGGACTCAGTTCGAATAATTCTGCGAGATATGCAGAAAAAAGAGCTATTATAATCACCAGGGAAAATACAGCTTCTTTTGCATGCATCTTTTCCGCGTAAATAAAAAGCCTGGGAAACAGGTAATTTCCAAGGATATACATTATTAGTAGAAAAAGCAGGATCTTTCCTGCGATGATAAGAATCACCAGTACCGGAGGAATACGGTTAAAACGGGCAAAGTTGACAACAACTGAAAGGAAAAAAAGCGCTATAATATCGTCCAGAAATGCAGATGAAAGTATTGCTGTCCCAGGTCTGCTAGAGAGGTAGTTTAAGTTTATAAGAGTTCCGAGTACTACTGCTATGCTTGTTGGGTTGAATGCTACTCCCAGAAAAAAGCTTTCAAGAAAATTGAAGTCAAAGACCCTTCCAAGCGCGAAGCCGAAGATAAAAGCAAAGACTATCTGGAAGAGGGTCGGAACAAGTGCTGTTATTGATTCAAATTTGAGGTTCTTAAGGCTCACTTCATTATATCCGGCAGTGAAAAGTAGAAAAATAGATCCCAGTTCAGCAAAAAAAGTTATTATATCGGTTTCTACATCAAGAAAAAGAGTTCCAAGTAAGACTCCGGCCAGAATCTCTCCCGTAACTGAAGGGATACCAATTCGCTCTGCAGCTTCCCCTAAGATTTTGACACTGATAATCAAGAACAGTAGTTGAAGTAGAGCACTCACTACTGCTGGCCCCCACATTTTACTTTTAATAATCCTTTTTTCTGGTAATCTTGGTTTTATTTTCTTTTTCCCGAGAAGTCTGGATTTTAATTTGTCTTTTCTCTCAGCTTTTGGTTTTTCTTCTGCAAATCTCTTCTACAATGTCTCTCTTGGACACTATTCCTACAAGTCTATTACCTTCAATAATGCAGATCCGATCCAGCCTGTATTTCATCATGAGGTCGGAAGCATCCTTAAGTGTGGCGTTTAAAGAGATTGTTATCGGATGGGTAATCATAATCTCTTTTGCTGTTTCTCCAAGTGACCTAATTGCCGTAATTAGGGTATGTTTTTCTCTGGGCACCAGGCACAAAAGAAGGATTTCAAGAACGATATCGAGATCTATAATGCCCACAAGTTCATTTTTATCATTCACTACAGGCAGGATATGGTAAGGATATTTTCCATAAAGAGACAAAATCTCTTCCACAGGTGTGTTTTCGTAGATTTTTACAACCTCTCTGGTCATGAGTTCGTCAATTGTCATCCAGAGGCAGGTTTCAAATCTTTCGTTTACAGATTTGGGTGGAGGACTGGGTTCAGGAGAATTCCGATGCTTGCCAGAATGTTTTCCTCTCTTCTCTCTATCTTCTGTCTCTTCTTCCTTTCTACTGCCCCGAGGAAAATTCCTCCTTGAAAAGCTATTCTCCAGCTCAAAAGTTCTGTCCACATTCGCCCCCACTTAAAAATTCCCCCCATTTACATATTTATTCCTTTTACATGCTTTTATTTCCCTGCTAGTAAAAATTTAATTTCCCTTCCCTGAGACATTATCTATCCTTCTCAAGTTTTTTATCATAGTAAAGGGTAAAGTTTTTTCCAGGGCGTAAGGAGAAAATATATGAGGCATACTTCTCTTCCGGAAGTACCTCATACATTTGATATGCTGCAGGCACGATTACTGCATCGTATTCCGTATTAGCAGGAGTCTCTGTATAATATGACGCTTTTTCATAGTCCCTTAAGTACCAAGGCAGGGGCCAGTAAAGATTTTCGGGATCTACAACGGCTATCTTTAGAGTTTCAGGCCCCTGATTGAATCCTTCAATTTTCTCCATAACTTGCCGGATATCCGGAGATGACTGTGAATACGTCATCAGTTCATTAGGCTCCATGCTCCTGTAAAAATTTACGGAAATACACTGGGTCAGGGATATTATCAGGGTAAGTGCTAGAATTCCAACGACAAGAATATGGGCTCTTGAATATCTTATCCCGGAAGCAGAATTTTTGCCTGTTCCGGAACTCATGTCTTCTATGCCTGACAAATTCTCCTGTCTTCGTCTAGGCTCCCTGGAAAAGAAATCCCCAAGGTAAGCCCCTGCCAGAATCCCGAAGGGAAGGACAATGTGTACAACAAGCCAGGGGACTTTTTCCTGGAGATAAGAATAGAGCAGTAAACTCGCAATTGCCCAGTAAGATACAAACAGGAAAAAGGAGGCATTTTTCCCCTTCTTTCTCAGAAAATGGACAATACCTGCAGTTCCGAAGATCAGAATCGGACTTTCGTATACAAGAAGAATAGGAATATAATAATAAAAAGGGCCCCCTATACGTTCAATTCTGTGCATCTCCATCCAGTGGGAAAAAGCTCTTCCCACAATTGAAAAAATAGTCTCCGGGATTCTAAAAAGGCTTGTGTAGAATATCATCATTATAAAAATGAATAGAGTGCCTGAAATCAGAATTTCCGGCAGGAATGGGGAAATAGCCGAGCTTTTAAGAAAAATGGCCCTTTTAAGGCTCAATTTTTCTTTTTTCCAGCCGGAATAAAACCTGTATAAAGAATAAATCCCTGCATAAGCTCCGAACATGAGAATGATTAGATAAGCATTCTCTTTTGAGGATACGGCAACAGCAAGAGACGAAGCGGCAAGGATTAGATATTGGTATCGCTTTGGGCTGTGAAGGTTCTCAAGGTAGCGAATACCCCCTATAACAGTAGCCAGAGTACAGAAAACAATGATTAGATCATTCCTGAAGAATCTTGAGAAATATACCATACTCGGAGAAAAAGATAGCAAGAAGACCGACCAGAGTACACCTCTTTTCCCAAGTTCCTTCTTAAGTAAAAAGATCAGGAGGACTGTCGCTACTCCGAAGAATACAGGGATCAGGCGTGCGGTTGTGTCGTTTATCCCCAGAAAGTGAAAGATAACTGCTGTAGAATGGAACAGAAAAGGGCCATGATAAGCCGGATCATATTTATATTGCCCGGTTTCTAGAAGTTTAAGGGTAAAACTGGCATGTACGCTTTCATCGTGATGAAATACTCGATCCCCTAGGTCAAACAATCTTATTAACAGGGCAAAAAGGAGGATCAGAAATCCCAGTATTTTATATTTTTTTTCAGAAAGCCCTGGTGAGTTTTCGATATTGTAATCCTGACCTTGCTGCATTATTCCCCAAACCCTTAAGTGTAGCTGTTTCTTTATAAGCATACATATATTTAAGGAATAGGATGGAATAGTCTCTCATGGCTGAGGTAAAAATCAAATTATTTGCAAATTTACGTGAAAAGGCAGGCGCATCGGAGCTGCAACTGTCGGGAAAAAAGGTTATTGATATCCTTTTGTCCCTTACTGAAAGATATCCCGAGTTAAAGCATCTTATTTTTGAGAAACCCGAAGGAGAAAGTGAAGTTCCTGTTATGTGCGGTTCAATTAATGTCCTTATAAACGGAAACAATGTCCGGCATCTTGACGGGCTTGATACCCTTCTTTCGGATGGCGATGAGCTTGCAGTCCTGCCTCCTGTTTCAGGAGGCTAATTTTTTCGGGAAGGGAGATCATGGGCAGGATATTCAAAGAGCGAACTTCGGTTGATCAAGCTTTGAAACTTTTTCTCGAGCATATTTCTGCTCTGAAGAAAACAGAAGAAATTTCACTCGAAACCTGTGCAGGCAGGGTACTTGCAGAAGCTGTAATCTCGGAAAGGAATGTGCCTCATTATCGGCGTGCTGCTATGGATGGGTACGCGGTAAGGGCTTCCGACACTATGGGAGCTTCTCCTACAAATCCGGTAATGCTGCAGCTTTCTGACCGGATAGAGGAAGGAAGTACGATCTGGGTCCATACCGGGGCTGCAATGCCTGAAGGAACCGATGCTGTCGTAGTGGTTGAGGATACCTCTACTACAGGAAACCTTGTCGAGATCAGAGCTCAGGTCTACCCGAACAGAAATGTAGGACAGATCGGAGAAGATATAAAAAAAGAAGATAGGGTTTTTGAAGAGGGACACTTTCTCCGCCCGTGTGATGTAGCTGTGCTGGCATCTCTTGGGTTTGATAGGGTGAAGGTTTTCGAAAAGCCTGTTATTGCAGTTATTCCTACAGGAGACGAGCTAGTAAGCCGTAAAAAGAGCGTGGGTGTTCCCCCTCCGGGTATGGTGCTTGAGACTAATGGGCTAATGTCGGTCCTTTATGTGAAAAAATGGGGTGGGATTCCCCGATATCTCGATATAGTGCCTGATAACCCGGATAGTATAAAAAAGGCCATAGAATCGAACCTGGATGCCGATATGATCATTCTTTCAGGCGGAACTTCAGTAGGAAAAAGAGATCATGCCCCTGAGGTTGTAGCGTCTCTCGGAGAACTACTCGTACATGGCATAGGCGTCAGTCCTGGAAAACCGGCAGCTCTTGGAATTATACACAATATCCCTGTCGTTTGTCTGCCCGGTTACCCTGTTGCCAGCCTTGTTGCCCTCTATTTCTTTGTCCGCCCTGGTCTAAGGAAACTGGCCGCAATTCCGGAGGCTCCCGAGCTTATTCTTAAAAGGCGTCTGGCTGCAAAAATCAGTTCGAAAATAGGATACGTTAATTTCATCCGCGTTGTCTTTGAAGGAGATAGGGTTCGTCCTTTAACAGGAGCCAAATCCGGGGTTCTGAGTTCAGTTGCAAAGGCTGATGGGTATGTCCTTGTGCCAGAAAACATTGAAGGGTATGAAGAAGGAGAAGAGGTAGATGTCTTCTTAATCGAGTAATACTCTCTTTTTCTCTCAAAATACCTTTTTTGACCTTATTGTTTAGTCTTATTGTTTTATGGAAAAGAGTTACAGTAATTTTTATTCTACTTCTTTTATGAAAACAGGTTAAATTATAGGTGAATTACCCTTCTTTTCTCCTTCGAAGTTCCGGAAGGACTCTTCCCCTTTCTTAGATAAAGTTTTATACTTCAAGGGCTAATTAAGCAGAGAAACCCGACCTAAAATATTCTTATCTAAAATGTTTTGAGCTAATTGTTCAGACTAAAATCTAAATTTTCAAGCGATTCTTTAAGTGAAAAATTATGCCTTCCACGTATAAAGATCTGGATAAGATTTTTCTCATAGGGGTCGGTGGGTTCCTTGGAGCAATCTGCCGGTTTTTACTCTGTGAGCCCATGGAAGAACATCTCGGTACCCTTTCTGTGAATGTGTTAGGAAGTTTTCTGCTCGGCCTGATAATGTACGACACGGAGTATATTGGGTTTATAGGCCCAAAAGGAAAACTTGCTTTCGGGACCGGGTTTATTGGAGCCTTTACAACATTTTCCACGTTTGCAGTTCAGTCTTTCAACCTACCCTTTCTCCCTGCTCTAGGAAATATTAGCGTCAATCTGTTTCTTACCCTAGCTGGTGTGTTTATGGGAAGGAGTACAATAAAAGCCCTTTCAGGCAGGGAGGAATAAAGAGATGTTCTCCTTTCCAGGACTGGGAAAACTCTTTTTGATAGGTATGGGCGGTTTCATAGGGGCATGCCTTAGATATATGGTTTTAAGCCGAGTTCCCAGGATCAAGAACATCCCTGCAGGCACACTTACCGTGAACCTCTTAGGTACTATTATGCTTGCCATTTTCACTTTTTCTTCTGAGCCCCAATCTATGGTTTATTTTGTAAATATGGGAATTTTAGGTTCTTTTACCACGTTTTCTACCTTCGCGTATGAAACTTTCAAATTGCTTGAAGAAGGAAAAAATCTCTCGTTTTTCCTGAATATTTTTCTTAACGTTGCACTCTGCCTTGCAGGGGTAAGCATTGCATACCTGGTTGTCGGTTTGTGAGCTTGAAATCGCCCAAACCCATAATGGAATCACGAAGTAAGTACAATGTAAATGCTTCTAAAAAGCTACTTTATAAAAACGAAGACTTCAAAAGAAAATTCAAAAAAGTTAAGTTGAAAAATAATTAAAAAAGTTAAATTAAAAAGCTCTTAAAATCACTTTACAAGAGCTTTTGCAGATCTTCTGATAAAGCGCCTCTTGTGACCTGAAGAAGTGAAGCGCTGTGCAGGTCCTGGGTGTGCTTTTTGAGCCTGTGACTTCTGGACCTTGATTACTCTGCCTTTTCTGCCTTTTACTTTTACCCAATCAATACTGCCGGTTTTGCCCATTATCATTCCTCGTTAAACTTTAATTTTAATATTCTCTGAATTTATTTGTAATTTATCACGTAATATATCCAGGTATTCGCTTATTGCTGGACACTGCCGGTTGCCGCGGATTTTTTTCTTCTCCTCGGCAGGGCCTCAATAAACAGATATTTAAGCAGGTATTCCCTGGTTCGATAGTGTTAAATCGATAATTCTCAATGATTTTGAAGAATATCTAATATTCCTTAAAAGCCTGAAAGTGCGAAATTATAAATGTCATCAAGCCTTGAGTTTATCATAAAAAGAAATGCTAGTAATTAAATGTTACGGACATTGGATTAAAATCAGGTAGACTTGCAGGATTCTTTTCTTAAAAAGGTGATTAGCGTAAAAAAGAATGACATTGAAACAAGGCTTGCAGATGCACGGGAAGAACTTGCAGGCGTAAAGAAATTTCCTGACTCTGAATTTATAGGCATTATTAAAGAACTGGGATTCAGGTGTGAACTCTGCGCACGCTGTTGTACCAAAGAGTTTAACGACCACGTTTTCCTGCTAGATACCGATCTGGCCATTATAAGGCAGATAACTCCGGATTCCATCACTCCCGCTCCTTATTACGAGTTTTGTGACCAGAAGGGCAGGTTTTATGTCTCAGGTTACGCCCTGAAAACAAAGCCAGACGGTTCATGTATTTTCCTTGAGAATAAGCGCTGCAAAATTTATGACAAACGTCCTTCAATCTGCAGGGTTTATCCTTATATGCTCCATCGGGAAGCTGACGACTCAGGCAAGGTGGACTGGCGCCAGATAAGCGGCTTAAACGAGCATGGAAGCTATTATTCCGAACTTGACAACTCCGAATGTGAAGCAATTGCGCGAGAAACCAGGGACTATGAAGAGGCTTACCTGATACAGATGATCGGGTTTCTTGAAGCTGTGGAAGCCCACTTCAGAAAAAACGGCCTGAAACACGTTCAAAGCATATATGACCGCAAAATACGTGAATTTCTTAAGGGCAAGTGCGAACTTGAAGTGTTTGTATGCTATAAGGGCGGGTTTGAAAAATGCGATCTCAAGCCTGATGCTGATTAATAACGGAATCTAATAGATAAAAAAGCAGATTTAAAAATTCAAACAACTGTTTAAATGAAAAAAAGGGATTATAAATATTATCTTCCTTTTTACCTTGCTTTTTTGTCTTTTACCTTCCATTTAAGGAGTATCCCATCTTCGATTTTTTCGGCTGAAGACAGCTCCAGCTCAGGGATTTCAGTTTCTGAAAATCCTTCTCCGTCAGTGAAAGTTGGGGCTGTAGCGCCGCCTATAATAAGGTTTCCTATAAAGGTGTAAATTTCATCAACAAGGCCTGCAGAAAGCATTCCCCAGTTGAGGGTTGCTCCTCCCTCTACCATAAGTGTATTTATACCCATTTCCTTTAATCTTACTGCAAGCTCAGGAAGGTCAACTTTTTCAGTCCCTGCTTTAATAACGAGAGCTTTTTCTTCCAGTTTTTTTATCTTTTCGGCAGGAGCAGAATTTGAAACTGCGATTATCTTCATTCCCTCTCCTTTTTTGAAAATATCGGCATCAAGAGGAGTCCTTGCTGAACTGTCAACAATAATCCTTACCGGATTTTCACTTTTTCCAGCAGCTTTTCTCGCTGCTCTTCTTTCTGGAGACTTTACAGTTAAGCTCGGATCGTCTGAAAGGACGGTTCCTATTCCCACCATAATTGCATCTATTTGGGCTCGGAGTTCGTCGACCCTTTCAAAATCAAGTTTTCCGGAGATTCTGACCTGTTTTCTTTTTTTTGTTGAGAGTTTGCCGTCGGCTGACATGGCAGAATTTATAAAAACAAAAGGTCTGTCCATTTTTCTAGCTCCTGAAAAAAGTAGCTTAGGAGGTGTTTCTCGGGAAACTTGCCTCCTTTCTTGAAAAATTCTTGAATAGGCATCAAATAGCCTTATTTTTTTCTTAAACAGTTTTTTTCTTCTTCGCTTCAAGTTAAAAGGTTTAACAATTCTTTGAAACGAAATTTAATCTGAACTTATTCGATTTCTATTAGAGGCTTCAGGAGATCATGGTCTCTCAAAAGTCCCTGAAGTTTACGGTTTGAATTAATGATCGGGACCTGGTCGATCCTGTTCCGCTTCATTTTCCGTGCACAGTCACTGACCGATGCAATATACGTGGCAGTGATTGGTTCCTTGATCATTATATCGCTTCCGATAAGGTTGGGAACCTTAATTCTTGATACACTGTAATAGATGCTCATGGTGTCTCGCATTGACTCCCAGGTCCAAGCATCGTCATCCTGACCTGCAGACATGTCTGACATCTCTACACTATCTTCAATTATGCTGGCAGCAATAACGTCACGGTCTGAAATTATTCCTACGAGCTCTAAGTTTGCATCGAGTACTGGAACGGCTTTAACAACTGCAAGCTCCATAATCCTGGCAGCAACAGGCAGAGGTGTTTCACTGTAAATTGCAACGACTTCTTTTTCTACATAGTCCTTAATCGGAATATCAATGTTCATATCTGCAATTGCGCCTACAACGTCTGCCACGGTAACAAGCCCTACAAGCTTCCCGTCATCTACTACCGGAAGCCTTCTTATGCCATGTTCCAAAAGTAAGCGTGCTGCAGTCTGCAGATCTGACCCAGGGGATATGGTTATCGGATCCCGTGTCATAAGAAGAGCTAGTTGCTCTTCTTCAGGGTTCTGTAAAAGATTTGTCCTGGTTACAATTCCCACAACTTTAGAATCTTTAAGTACCGGAACTCCTGAAATGTGTTTGTTCTTTAGAATTTTAAGAACTTCGTCCCTTGAACCTGGAAGGGTTGCGCTTGCTACATCCCTTACCATGATATCTTCAATGAAGATGCTTTTTGGCATGTAATCTACACCTTTATGTATTTTGAATCCTGGTTTTCTTCTACTATGTCTCTTCTCTCAAAAGGCTTCCAGTCAACAGAAAGTCTTAACTTTGTTTTTCACTCCGGACTACCAGGACAGGGACTTTCGAGCCTCTTACTACTTTATCCGCAACGCTCCCCATCAGAAATCTGTCGAGCCCGGTTTTGCCAAGGGTACCTACAACTATCAGATCAACATTATTTTTCTCTGCAAAATCTATAATCTCATTGCTTGGGTGACCTTCCAAAATCATTTCTCTAACTTCAACTCCTGAGACCTTTCCGCGTTCCTTTACCACGGATATTGCTTTCTCCCCCTCTTCTCTCAGGATATTATACATTTCTTCCCAGCCCGCATCCATAGGTATCGAAGAAAAAGAAGTCATATCTATTACGTAAAGAGCGTGAACTGTGGCCCCGCTGAGTTTTGCAAGCTCAATACCGTAAGAAATAGCTCTCAGGGTGTTTTCAGATCCGTCTGTTGCAATCACTATGTTCCGGTAAAATTCGCTCATCATATTTGTTCTCCATTTGTTTTACGAATGAAATACCGATAGTATATCATCGGGTCTTGCCCTTCTTGTGATTCCACTTATGGGGTTCTTTATTCCTGCAAGATTATTGGAACTTCCATTCAGGATCATGAGATTAGCTTTATTCCCCTTTTGTATTGAACCCGTAGAATCAGATCCCATTACAAAGGAACCATTAAGTGTACAAATTTTAAATACTTGCCTATCGTCAATTGAATAAATTTTAGACATAAATTCCATTTCAGCAAACATATTTACAGAATTTAACATTACATTATCCGTTCCTGCAGCTACTGTTATTCCAGCTTCCAGCATTTCGGCAATAGGTGCCATTCCCACTCCAGTAATAAGGTTCGATCTGGGACAGACAACAACCGGAATCTTCGCATCAGCTACGTATTCAATATCTCTTTTTGTAGCATTTGTCAAATGAATCAGGAGATCCGGTTCCAGAGACAATGCTTTTTCTATATCACTCGTATCTTTTTCTCCTGCATGGATTGCAAATAATTTTTTGTGCTGTCGTGTAAAAGTAGCAATCTCCTCCAATAATTCGAGATCAAGGTCATTTGCCCCACTCATTCCAAGTCCGGTGGAACGCAGAAAAATCCTTTTTACTTCAGACAGCACGACCTGAAGAGGCAATTCAGGCTCTGCAGGTCTACCCAGTACCATGGAGTGAAGTTTAAGTCCTTCTAGCGCCTTATTCAGAGCGGATACCCCTACAACACCCCCTTCTCTGAAATCAGCAAAAGCACAGGTTCCGGTTTCTATCATGTCCAGCAGGGACTTTCTCATGCACTCGATCAGAGTTTTGTATGGTGTTTCTCTTAATATCTTATGCTTTAACCCGTCAGGAGGCTTTACAAGAGTATCTAGATCTCTTTGAATCCGAAATCCGGAAACTTTTCCCAGAGGGGGATCTTTGAATACCGAATCTCCAAGGTGAGTATGTGCATTGACAAAACAGGGAGCAATTATGTTCGTAGAGGATGTACGCTCTTCCCCAATTTCAGTAATTATTCCTCTCTTTATGCAGACGTAACCCTCAATCGGTTCGAGTTCAGGGCCTGCAATAATTATCCCGGGAATTATCTGTTCAGTGCCGTACATATATACGCACCTCAGCTATCCATTAAGCACCTGTGCTAAATTTGTAGAGCAAATATATACATAATATATAAGGTTTTCTTCAAATTTTTTATGTTATACTCTTTTTAGAATGTATCTTTTAAAGTTTTACTTTTTAAGAATCCAATTTCTGAAAATATGATTTTTTAAGGATTTAAATTGCTTATTACTTTTTTCCTTTTTAAATAGCTTTAATGAACGCCTGTCATTATTTATAATTTACAGTTATTCTGTATTTATTCAAACTATCTTTCCACGTTCTCAGGTTGCTTTATGTTGCTCTTCGAGTTGAAACCATTATCTCTTGAGATAAATAGGTCTTTAATATAAATGCCTCCTTAAAAATATATGCAACATAGTAAATCCATAGTTCTCCGATATTTTTATATATTATTGTGTATATAATATAGTTTCGTCGCATTGTATAGGTCCTTGCACGAGGTAATGGAAAATCCTGACTGTGAGTGTACAGACAACCCCAATGCGGTACATCGATAGTGTGACACTGCGCCCGGCACGAGGGTAACTGAAAGTGACTGCGGAAAACCAGAGGATGAGCTTTCGGAGTTAGTGCGCCAGGGCTACAACACTATTTCTACCCGTTTTCTAATCTTTTCAGATATGCTTTGAGTAATGGAATCTAATTTTTATCTCAGCCTAATATTCCGCTAGCTTGTAGGAGGTGCACCAGCGTAATTTTGATTCCAGAGGACTTCTACAGAGCCAATTTTACCCGTCTGAAATCTTTTAATTTTATATCTTCCATTGTTTCCAGTTATTTCTTTACTTTAATGGGTCAATCCGTTATTGATTTATATAATACCTCCAGAAAGATAATAGATATGTCCTTTGAAGAGGCAATAACAGATCTGGGATCCGGTATAATTGTTGATATAGAGGTTACCCCCGGTTCTAAGTCGATTTCAGTTCCGAACGGTTATAATGAGTGGCGCAAGCGAATTGAAGTAAAGCTAACTAAAAATGCCCAGAAAGGAAAGGCAAACGAACAGCTTGTAGAATGCCTAGCTGAACTCTTTGGAATTAGCAGTTCGAATATTCTTATACACAGCGGGGCAACAAGCAGTAAGAAGTCCTTATTGTTAAAAGGAGTTTCATATCAACAGGCAATTTCAATTTTTGGAGCTTATTTAAAAAAATAACTCCGGATTCAAAAAGACAGTATTTAAAAAAGAACCGGATTTTAAGAGTAACTTTTCTATCTCCTACCAAGCAAAAGGAAGTTCTCTTTAAATTGCAGTTCTTTTACAGTTTTAATTAATAAAAAGGTTGCAGACAACGTGGCTGATGTTGAAACTTACCGAAAAAGGCTTGAAAGAATTGAAGAGATACTCTCCGAACTCTCCGAGTATTCAGAAAAGGGAGCAATTATTATTGTTGAAGGAAAAAGAGATGTCCTTTCACTAAAAAGGCTTGGAATTGAAGGCAATTTTGAACTTGCAACTCAACACTCTCTTTTTAATTTCTCCGAGAGAATTGCCCAGCTTGGTAGCGAAGTGATTATATTAACCGATTGGGACAGACGAGGTGACATACTGGCTATAAAGCTTTCAGGATATTTCCAAAGTTTTGGTTTGAAACCCGAGCTTGAAATCCGAAATAAACTCCGGTTCATCTCTCAGAAAGAAATCAAAGATGTAGAAAGCCTATACTCCTATGTTTCCAAACTGAGAATGAAAACTGGCTCCCGCTCAAATAAGGGTTTCAAATAATTTATATCTTAAAAAAGAAATTTAAGAGTCAAACTCAAAAATTAATATTAAACTTAGTATTTAAATTTGTATTTAAATTTATATCTATAACTGGCGAAGTTCTTTCATTCTTTATGCATGGGATTGGAAGTTTCTCCTTTTTCCTGAATCATTTCCATACTTTGTGGATTCTTCTGATGATTGAATGTTCGGTCAAATTCCGGATATTTTGGAAACTTGCCAGCCAGCTCTTCAAACATTTTGTGTCTTGGACTGATAATGATTATATGAGCAGGAGGATGAATTTTCTTTAACCTACTAATTGCCGCCCCTGCATGATTATTCAATTCCACAAGTGCTGCAGAATTACATTTTGACTTAAGGGATACACCCATTACACTAACAAGAAGTTCATCAGCATAGTTTGGTTCTATGCATTTTGGAGTAGCTGAAAATTGAATATGTCCGTATCGTTCTAGATCATGTAAGGCTATTTTTACCTTATCCGAGTCGTCTGCCCGGACTAATGCGAATGATTTCATTTTTTACACACCACCAATATACTGAAGTTATCCCCATTTCGATATGGATTTACCCCTATAATAATCTTTGTGTATGAGATATGCTGAACAGCCAGGGTTTCGGACATTACTGGTTTCCTATGACCTTTTTAGCGCTTTTACGGCGCTATAAATAGTCTGGGCTCCGGGCTGTAAAATTTATTTCTCTCATTTATGAGATTTTCAAAAATTATAAGGGTTCCTTGCAATTTCTTTTTTCAGATGTAGTATACGCTTCCAGTTATGGAGTCACGTATTCTATACTTATATTCCTCGTATATATATTCGTTTTGAAATAATATCGGCTCTTAGGTGTTTAGAATGAGTGAGTTATAGTTAATCTCTAGATATGGGCAACATAGAAAACAATTCGTTTACAAAAACATATCCAAGAGAGATGTTTTCCTATTTAGAGTGATCACTTTTTAACTGGGTAATTATTTCCAATCCTCCCAAGACAAGAAAACCAATAATATTTCTCAATAAGAAAGTTTTCACCTCCCGATAAGAAATATTTTTTTGAGTTTCTCCATTTCTGGGTTTCTATATATTATTACTTTTTAATTCTATATAATAAGATTCAATTTCACAAATTATATAATTATATTGATTTTACTAAAATTATCAGAGAGTAATTTTATTTGGTTCATCGAGCTACTTAGGGTTAATTGCCAACCTTACTAAAATTAAAAATAAACTTTAATAAGATAAAGCCCTACTTCAGATGAATTTAAAATATAGAACTTTCTTTACTCTCTTTTCTTCCATATCTATTCCTAAACGCAGCGGGAAGAATTAATACATCAACAGAATTATGAGTATATCATTAATATTTAAAGAAAAAAATTATCTTTAGTTTAATTACAATATTCATTACAATATTCAATCTAGTTCAACACTATTATTCAATAATGAATCTGTAATTCAATAATCAGATGTATTACTTATACGCAGTAGCACCAAATCTCCTGTGAGTTGACTGATACAATTGATATATTTGGCTGCTCAGCTTCCGAATTAGGGCATTCAGAAGTTATTATTATCAAATGGTGATTATATGGCTGAAGATATTAAAGCTAAAGTAATAAAGGCAAAAAAGGCATCGATTGAACTTTCTAGTGTCAGTACGGAAATAAAAAATAGAGCGCTTGAGGCCATGGCTCAGGCTCTTGACAATGAAAGGAAAGCTATTCTAGGCGCAAATTCAAAAGATCTTGAATATGCAGTGGAACTGAAAAAGAAAGGGAAGCTCACTCAGGCTCTTGTAGACAGGCTTAAAGTGAATGACTCAAAAATTGACGGAATGATAGCAGGAATCAGAGATGTAATTAAGCTCAAGGATCCTGTAGGCGATACCATTTCTACTCTTGAGCTGGACAAAGATCTTATTCTCTACCAGGTGAGCTGTCCAATCGGCCTTATAGGGGTTATTTTTGAATCCAGACCTGACGTGGTGCCTCAGGTCATGTCCCTTTGCCTTAAGAGTGGGAATGCGACCATCTTCAAAGGCGGAAGTGAAGCAAAAGAGTCCAACCGTACTATTTTTCAGATTCTTGTAAAAGCTATAGAATCTACCGACGGCATGCCGGCAGGGGCTTTCCAGCTTATGGAAACCAGAGAAGAGATAATGGATCTTTTGAGTCTTGATGCCTATGTAGATCTCCTTATTCCCAGAGGTTCAAATGAATTTGTCAAGTTTATCCAGGAAAATACGAAGATTCCGGTACTTGGGCATACCAGCGGGATCTGTCATATCTATGTGGATGAGTATGCAGATCTCGATACAGCCTGGAAGGTCTGCTTCGATGCGAAAGTACAGTATCCTGCAGTCTGCAATGCCATTGAAACCCTTCTGGTAAACCGTAAAATTGCGGATGCTTTCCTGCCGAAAATGGCAGAGATGTACCTTGGTGCAGGGGTTGAATTGCGCTGTGATGAAGACAGTTATACTCTGCTTGAAAAAAGAGGGCTTTCTCCTCTCTCAAGAGCTACGGAAGATGACTGGAGTCTTGAATACAATGATCTTATCCTTTCGATAAAACTCGTTGATACGATAAAGGAAGCCATTGATCACATAAACACGTTTGGTTCCCATCACACCGATGGAATAATAACCGAGAATGCTTCACGAAGAAAAGAGTTTACAGCGCTTGTTGATTCGTCAAGTGTTATGGTAAATGCCTCAACCCGTTTTGCAGACGGCTATCGTTATGGAAAAGGAGCCGAGGTCGGAATCAGTACAAACAAAATCCATTCCCGTGGGCCTGTAGGCATGGAAGGTCTACTGATCTATAAATATATCTTGCTCGGGAAAGGGCAGGTTGTTGCAGACTACGCAGGAGAAAATGCAAAGCCCTATACACACAGGAAACTTGATCTTAAGTTTGAAGATGTAAATTGAAAACCATATTGAAAATTATGATATATTTATATAGCTGAATTGAAATACCAGCGCAAATTGAGTGAAAGCGATGGAACTCCAGATTGCGGCTGTTACTTTATTTCAACTGCAGTTCCAAAATACTTTACGAGGCCTTGTGATTGACAGATAGAAATGAATTCCTCAATGATGTTAATAAAATCGTTCTCAAGATCGGTACTTCCTCAATTACAAAACAGAACTGTGATAGTACAAAAGAAAATTGCAGTATTGATCCTACCTTTATGGAAAGTATTGCAGCCCAGGTCTTTGAACTTCGAAAGCTCGGAAAAGAAGTTATTGTAGTAAGTTCGGGGGCAATAGGTGTAGGACTTTACGAACTAGGCATTGCCCCAAAGCCTCGTGAAATTCCTATCAGGCAGGCAGCGGCAGCGGTCGGACAGAGTATCCTGATGCAGTACTGGAGCGAAGCTTTCTCAAAATATGGGATAAAAGTAGCTCAGATCCTTCTTACTTACGAATTCTATTCTGATCGGGTATCTTACCTTAACCTCAGGAATAGTATCTCCACCCTTCTAGAATATGGGGTAGTTCCCATAATAAATGAAAACGACTGCACCTGTACAAACGAGATTGACGCGATCTTCGGAGATAATGACAGGCTCTCTGCGATGGTTGCAAGCAAAATCGATGCTGATCTCCTGATAATTCTCTCGGATATAGATGGCCTTTTTGACAAAAACCCAAAGACGCACAATGACGCCAGACTCATATCCCTTGTAGAAAAAATCACACCAGAAATCGAAAGTTATGGGGGTGACCCTACTAGCTTCAAGGGCGTAGGGGGAATGAGAACCAAAATAAAAGCTGCAAAGATCTGTAGCATGGCAGGTTGCTATGTCTTGATTGTAAATAGTGAAATTAATGATGTACTTTTGAAGGTTCTATCGGGAGAAGATATAGGCACTCTTTTTCTGGCTGAAAGGCATATCCAGAAGAACCGTGCACGTTGGATCATTCTTGCAAGGGCGTCAGGCACTGTCCGTGTAGACACAGGGGCAAAAGCCGCAATCCTCGAGAAAAATAGTCTTCTTCCTGCAGGAGTTGTCGAAGTTGAGGGAAATTTTGATAGAGGCGATGTGGTTAGGCTTGAGTGCGAAGGCATGATCTTTGCGAAAGGAATTACCGACTACACCTCTGAAGAACTTATGAAAATTAAAGGAGCCCATACCGATGAAATTGAGGGTATTCTGGGCTATAATAATTACAGTAATGTAATAAAAAAAGAGAATATTGGCATACTTAAAGAATTTAATTAACTTTCCAATGTATCCGAGGATTAAAATGATTTTATCGGGATTCTTGAAGGACTTGATGTAATTTCTTGTATTCTGGAATCCCTTATTAATCTGTTAAGTTCCTTTAAACTCTAAATTCCTTTGAATTACCAAATCTCTTGAGATTACTCGATATTATCTGCAGATAATTTTGGGGCAACCGCCTCGGTGTTTAAATTTATCTCTAAAATAGGAGAAATGATATATGACAGTTCAGAACCGAAAGATAGGATTTATCGGAGCAGGAAAAATGGGTTCTGCTCTCATGCAGGGAATTCTAAAGGCTGGAATTGTAAAGCCTGAGAATCTTGGTGCAAGCGATGTGTACGAACCTTTTTTGAACGATCTTAAGGCACAGCTGGGCATAAACGTATCGACTGACAATGCTGTTATTGCTCAGGCATCCGATGTTCTTATTCTTGCGGTAAAACCCCAGACTCTGGGCTCGGTACTCGAAAATCTTAAACCTTACATAACTTCCGATAAACTTATAATCTCAATTGCAGCCGGTGTGCCTCTTGCAACTTACGAGAGTGCCCTTCCCGAGGGCACAAGAGTTGTACGTGTAATGCCAAACATTGCAGCCACAGTTTCCGAAGCCGCTTCAGGAGTTTCTCCTGGGAAGAACGCTACTTCTGAAGATATGAAAACTGCTCTTGAGATCTTTTCTGCGGTAGGTACTGCAGTCCAAGAGCCTGAGTCCCTGATGGATGCCGTTACAGGTCTTTCAGGCAGTGGGCCGGCATTTATCTTTCCAGTAATTGAGGCAATGGCCGATGGAGCAGTTCTTGAAGGAATGGACAGGAAAAGTGCCCTTACTCTCGCAGCCCAGACTGTACTTGGGGCTGCAAAAATGATGCTTGAAACAGGCCTGCATCCCGGAGAACTCAAGGATATGGTTACTTCTCCTGCCGGAACCACCATTCAGGGCGTCCATGCCCTTGAAGAAGCCGGAATCAGGGCTGCATTTATGAATGCAGTTATAAAGGCAACAGAACGCTCAAAAGAGCTTGGAAAGAAGTAAATTTTCTTTTTTCCACTTTATTCTACTTTTTATTTCCTTTTATTTGCTTTTTGTCTACTTTCTTATTGATCTCATCCTAAAACTAATTTTATTCTCACTGTTTTTCAGTTCAAGTACGTATGTCCTACTTAGAAAATAACTATAATGGGCTTGAAATTTTTTACGTTAAACAATTTTTTGCTTGAATATAATTTTTAATATAATTTATTTTATATAATTTACGCTATTACTATGTGCTGGAATTGGGGAATAGAGCTGGGGTATCATCAAAAAGAAAAGAATTTCCTGGGGGTTGCTGATCCTTCTTCGAATCAATGTGCTTGGGGGAGCATAAATTCGGAGAGACTGTATTGGGGGATACAGTAGATACAGTACCTCTGGGATTCTTCTTGCATTAAATATTCAGAATAAATAAGTAGAAAATTCAATAGGTTTTATTCATGAAACATCTAAAAATATGTCCAAAATGCCACTCTAATCTGAAATTGCACTCAGATGGCGAGACCCAGTATTGTAGTGTTTGCAGTTACTGGACAAAAATAGGTACTGCAAGACTTGACTCAATAATGATTTATGGATAAAGATTCTTCAATTAAAGGATACTCAATTTTCTAAAATCTGAAAGAGTAAAAACTTATATTTATTTTTAGAATCTAAAGACTAAAATCAATCAAAAAATAGAAAAATGAACTGATCCCAGACTCAAAATATTCTTTCTTGAATTCTGTACTTTAAGCGACTAATTTAGTTTTTGATCATAAAAGTCGTTCTAAAAAATCCCGTTGATTAGGCTTGATCATGGGTTTGAGATCAGCATATTTACTCTTTTCTTTTTTGTAGTTTTTTCCGAATTATTCTTTGCTTTCCTTCTTCAGGCATAAAAACCAGTCAAGACAGTACATGTTATCTTTTGACTTACCAAGTCTTTCTTTTAAGGCTTCCATTGAGCTAGGAGCCGGAATTATGACATCATCTCCAGGCTGCCAGTTTGCAGGCGTTGCCACTTTCTCTGCTTCATTTTTCTGCAGAGCGGTCACAAGTCTCTTTATTTCTTGCATATTTCTTCCGGCTGACTGAGGATAATAAAGCATTGCTCTTATCTTTGCCTCGGGATCTATAATGAATACGGCTCTTACAGCCTGCGTGGTTGAAGCATTTGGTTGGATCATTCCGTATTTCTTTGCGACTTCCATTTTCAGGTCAGCAATTACCGGGAACTTGATCTCTATGTTTTTCATCCCTTTATATTCGATTTTTTCTTCAATCCTTTTAAGCCATGCAATATGGGAGAACACGCTGTCTATAGAAAGTCCTATAAGCTCAGTATTTATTTCTTGGAATTCATCCTGCATACTGGCAAAGGTCATGAATTCGGTAGTGCATACAGGTGTGAAATCTGCAGGATGGCTGAAAAGTATAACCCATTTGCCTTTGTAATCATCAGGAAAATTGATTTGTCCCTGAGTTGTCACTGCTGTAAATGAAGGTGCATCATCCCCAATCAGAGGCATGTGTATCTGTTCATACTCAGCTTCTACCATATTTTCACCTATTTTTTATCTCATGCAGTTTTCTTTCAGGATCGGAAACTGAGTGCAAGTTCAGAAGCTTACCCCTTAAAAGCCTTCCTTCCCTCAACCGTCCCCAAAATTACCTTATTATTACTTTCATTCTTATATATCTGTTCTGAAAAGATGACAAAAAATTTATTTTGTTAAAATTACTCTTTTTAAAATCTTATTCTCTTCTACATTTTATTTTTTTCCAAAATAAATACTATACACTTATTTTTGAGTCATTTTCTATTAATACTTTTTATTTTTCTTATTTATGTATTTTAACGCATCTTTTAAAAAATTCTGACCTCCTAACATCTTATTTTTAAAAAACAAGTCTTCTACTCCTTTCTTTTGGAAAATAATTTATCCTAGAACTTCTTTGTTATATGGGGGTTAAATGAGGAAGTTTGTTCGGCCAAAGGTTGTGGTTAGTAGGTGCCTTGGGTTTGACCACTGTAGATATAATGGGGGTATAATCAGCAGTCCGATAGTGGCGAACCTCATGGAGTATGTTGAGTTCCTGCCGGTCTGCCCGGAAGTGGAGATCGGGCTTGGTGTCCCAAGAGACCCGTTAAGAATTATTCTTGAGAACGGGGAACACAGGCTTATCCAGTCCACAAGCGGCAGGGATGTAACTGAAGCTATGGAGGCATTTTGTACTGATTTTCTCGGTTCCGCAGGAGAGATTGACGGTTTTATCCTGAAATACAGATCTCCTTCCTGCGGCATTAAGGACGTAAAAGTTTACCAAAGTGCAACGCTCAAATCAGCAGTAATTGGGAAATCTTCAGGGTACTTCGGAGGGGCAGTCCTAAAAGCGTTTCCTTACCTTCCTGTCGAGGATGAAGGAAGGCTAAGAAATTCTCGTATAAAAGAACATTTCATGACCAGGCTCTTTATGCTTGCCGCTTTCCGAAATGTAAAATCTGAAGGTCGCATGAGAGATCTTGTCACATTCCATTCAGAAAATAAGTATCTGCTCATGGTGTATAGCCAGGAGGAACTCCGGAAACTAGGAACTATTGTTGCAAATAAAGAGAAGAAGACATTTCAAGAATTGGTTTCTGAGTATGAAAAGCATCTTTACAGTGCCCTTTCCAGACCTCCGAAGTATACTTCAAGTATAAATGTGCTCATGCACGCCTTCGGGCATTTTTCAGAGAAGCTCTCAAGCCAGGAAAAAGCGCTATTTTTTGATTGGATCCAAAAATATAGGGATGGAAAAGCTTCTCTTTGCCCTGCAATTAGTACCATCAGGTCGTGGGCCGTGCGCTTTCAAGACCAGTACCTTACGAATCAAACTCTATTTGAACCCTATCCAGAAGGCCTGATGGAAGTCGACCACATAGACTCTCACCTCAGGGCAGACCTCTGGGAATGAACTTGCAGACTATGGAATTCTGGATGGGATAGTTTATGAAAAGTGTAACTGCTTTGCTTTATTTCTTTTTACTCTTTTATCTGGGAGAATCTCTCTTAAGCTGGACTTGCTCTGAAACTTCCGTGGATTCCTATATAGGCGATCCTGGGGAAAGTCTGATAGGAGTAGATATTGTAAATTCTGAACCTTACGGTGCTTCAATTACAGAGGAGTCAATTACTTCTGATACCTTTTCCCGAACTTATTCTTGGGACTACGAAGGTAGCCGCTGGCAGCTTACCCTGCCTCTTGACGATCAACTGTATGAAATGTATACATCTAAGACTAGAAACCGGGATTATGACCTATTCGCTTCGGATCCATATGATGACTGGCTAATTGAAGACATTGCAGAGGCTTTACTTTCTCTTTCAAAAGCTCACGGGCTTGAAAAATGGCAAATTCCGGGACTCTGCATTTCTTTTGTACAATCCCTGAACTATACCTCGGATCTAGAAAGTTCGGGTTACGCTCAGTATCCACGTTTCCCTTATGAAACTCTCTATGAGAACGGCGGGGACTGTGAAGATACCTCAATTCTCTCCGTGGCAATTCTTCAGGAGATGGGTTACGATGCTGTCCTTCTGGAACTTCCCGAGCATATGGCTCTCGGGATAAAGTGTGACACTGAGCAAAAAGGCAGGTGTTTTGAGTACGAAGGCAGTAATTATTACTATCTGGAAACTACAGGCAACGACTGGCAGATAGGGGAAATCCCTGAAGAATATGCAGACCAGCCTGTACAGGTTGTGCCTGTTTACAGAAGGCCTATGATTAAGCTTGATTTCAAAGCGCAATGCGAATACTCAAAAACAGAAGGAATTGTCGATGTTAACGTAACAATAAGAAACGTGGGTTCGGAAAGATCTGAAAATACAACCATCTACGTTTCCCTTCAGGCTGAAGACAAGCTCTCCTTATGGGATGAAATTGAAAGTTCTCCAGTTACCGTTGAACCGGAAGGGGTTTATAATTATACTGCAAAAGGCCTTACAGTTCCTGCAGGAAAAAAGTTCAGGGTATACGTGCAGGCATCTGGAGAGAACTCAGTACCTGAGAACATAAATAGCGAGTGGGCCATTGTCTGAGAATCCGGATCTCTGGAAAGAGTTGTATAAAAAAGAACGCACGTAACAATCTAACTTAGAAAGCTTTGTAAAAGCCTAAATTAATTAGAGACTTCTAACTTTTACGATGCCTTCGAAAAAAAGAGAATTCAAAAGAGAAAGATTGTTAAGAGTGAGGCTTTCTCGGTTGATGAGCATATTTCAATATTAGCGAATTATTCTTGAGATTGTAAACAAGAAGGAACCTGACATTACACGAAGACAAAGTTCCTCATATCCACATTCTGGATTCTGGCTTCAATTTAACTGGATAAAGATGTGATATTGGCTTCCAACATGAGGCGAAGTTTGAAAATAATGTTCAGAATACGAAGTGAGAGAGACTTTCCTGCCAATACGTACAAATCTAAAAACGCAACAATACAGATTTTTTATTGACATCTTTTTCCAGATGCGTATTTCTGGCATAAATATTAACAGTTTAAATAGAAAAATTGACTTATGTTTATTTAATATCCATTTGCTTGATAAACAGCTTTATATAATTATAACTAAAAAACTAGAAAAATATATATCCTAAAAAATTATTTTCAATGACTATCTAGGTAATTAATGGGCGAGTTTTTATGATTAAATCAAAGAAGGATTATATATTTCACTTAAAAGCAGATGAGATTGCACTTAGGAAAAAAAGAGGTACAATTCAGTATTATAGGGATTATTTTTTGGATGATATCTGGAAATTTGAGAGATTACTAAGGAAAAGAGAGTACTATATAAATTGTAAAAAAAGTATTATATATAAACCGTATCATCTGTATCTTTATTTTAAATTCCAAAGATTAAGCACGAAATTAGGATTTACTATACCTCCAAATGTATTCGGGCCTGGATTATCTATTGCTCATAAAGGTACTTTAATTGTAAATAGCAATGCAAAAATTGGTGAAAATTGTCGCATTCATACTGGCGTAAATATTGGAACAAATGTCTTTAGTAGGGAGTACAAATTAAGACCGGATTTTGTATTGCCTGTGCCAAAAATAGGAAATAATGTATATATTGGTCCCGGCGTTAAAATCTTTGGAGATATTGAAATTGCAGATAATATCGCAATAGGTGCGAATTCAGTAGTAAACAAATCCTTTAAAGAAGAAGGTATTACAATAGCAGGAGTTCCAGCAAAAAAAGTTAGTAATGAAGGATTTGATAAATGTTACTATAAAGCTACGGATATTTTAAGAGGATTCTATAAGCCTCCTCAGTAGTTTGCTTGTTATTACGTGAAGACGAAAGGTTTTAATGTCCACATTCCGTATCCTAGCTTTAATTCAACCGGACAAAAATGCAACATTGGCAGCATAACCGAGAGTTGGGAATAAGGTCAAGAATTAAAAATAAGAGCTACTTTCATGTCAACTAACTTATACCTGCAAAAGTATGGAGAACCTGCAAACGTATGAGTTTCTCAATAAATTTCTTATTTTCGGAGTTACTTATAAATCGAATATAAGCAATCTATTATTAGCTTACTAAAGCATTATTAGTTTATTAAAGCATTTTGCATTTAGGGGTGGTCAAATGAACAAAAAACTGTATAGATCAAAGAAGAACAGAATTATTGCAGGTGTATGTGGTGGGATAGGTGAATACTTTAACGTTGATCCTACGCTTATAAGGCTTTTATGGTTACTCATTTCTGTAATGAGTGTGGGAAGCGGTATAATCGCCTATGCAATAGCATGGATTATAATTCCTGAGGAGCCCTGAACTTTTGAGAAAAATCTAAGTACTCTTCTGGAATAACCAAAATTTTGGAAAAAGCCAAAATTTCTCTAGCATAGTCCGCAGAGTTTATGAAATAGTGCTCCCGAAGTAATTCGGGAGATTTATCATTTTCTGTTGTTTTGAAGCTTAAGCGGTTTGCTGGTTGAAAAGCTGGTCTATAAACCATTGGGGATCGAACTTTTTTAAGTCTTCATAGCCCTGTCCTATCCCGAAAAAGAGGATGGGTTTGCCTGTAATATAAGCAATGGATATCGCAGCTCCTCCTTTTGCATCAGCGTCTATTTTTGTCAGAATGGATCCATCAATTGGGACAGCTTCATTGAACTGTGCAGCCCTTTCAACTGCATCGTTTCCTGCTACGGCTTCATCTACAAAAATTATAAGGTCCGGAGTGCTTACCCTGCAGATTTTTTCCATCTGCGACATAAGGTTAAGATTTGTATGCATTCTACCTGCGGTGTCGGAAAGCACAAAATCAATTTTATGTGCTTTTGCATACTGCACAGCATCGTAAATAACTGCAGCAGGATCGGCTCCAGGCTGATGTTTAATCATCTTTACTCCAAGTCTGTCAGCATGGATTCCAAGCTGGTCAATGGCACCTGCTCTGAAAGTATCTCCTGCAGCGAGAACTACCGAATAATCTGATTTGAGCAGGTAGCGCGTCATTTTTGCAATAGATGTCGTTTTTCCTGTCCCGTTAATTCCTACAAAGACTATATGGACAGGTTTTTCCTTGTCCCTTACATATTCATCAAAATCAAAAGTATTAGCAGACACTACATCAAGGATAGCTTTTTTCAGGGCTTCCTCTACAATTTCTCCGGTATTGCTGCCAATGCGTTTTGTGGTTCCTGTGAGCTGTTTTTTTACGGACTCCACAATTGCCTCGGAAACTGAGAGGGCAAGGTCGCTTTCAAGAAGTCCCATTTCAAGTTCCCAGAGAGGCTCTTCCAGATCTTTACTGTCCAGATAGACTTCTCTATTAAAGACTAGAGCCTTTGCTTTTTGTGTAAATCCGATATTTGAGAATCTTTTAAAAAAGGACTTTTTTTCTTCAGGTAAGTTTTCTTCCTCAGGTTTGCTCTCTACCGTCTTTTTTCTGTCTTCAAGTTTCTTCCTGTATTCAGCTTTTTTTCTGTCTTCTATCCCGACAGTTGCAGGTGCAGTTGCTACAGGTTTAACTTCTACGGGTTCGGCTTCGTAACTATCCTCTTCCGTTAGCTTTTCAAGAGCTTCTTCCTCTGGAATGGGCTCAATATCCTCTTCAAAGCCTTCTTCGGCCTCAGGTACAGGCTCAACCACCGGTTCGATATCTACTGCTTTATCGTCAATAGTTTTGCTGAGCGCCTTTTTAAAATTCCCAAGTTTCTCTTTGAATTTGTTGAACACAGGATCCCATCCCAAAAAATTCAATAAAAAATAGTAATTTATTCAAAGTAAAAAGTTCGTCCTCAAATCTGGGTTTTGAGCCCATCCTTTTTTATTTGAGCCAGGTCTTTTAGGCCTGGCCAGGTTGCTGAAGCCTTGCAGCCTCAGATTCCAGGGCCTGCATACCCTGTACATAGTTAGTCAGTGAAGCATTCATCTGTTCGAGAATTTTCATAAGCTGCTCTTTGCGGCGGTTCAGGGTTTCAACGGCTTCATCAGCAGTCTTTTCAGCACTGAAGCCTGCTCCAAGGTCCACAACAACCTTATCTGCATTTTTTATTTCGGCATAAACGAATGAGCCAAATCCAACCGATACCATCGTTTCGGCAATCTTGTCTTCAGCTGAGGCGGTCTTAAGCTCGTCGATGGTTACGATTGTCTGGTCACAGCTTGTAATAGAAGCCTGAACCATGTTCATCTGCTGCCTCAAGGCTTCGGCCTGTCTCTGGAATTCCTGATGCCTGGCTGCTATATTTCTAATATCTTCACTGACTTCTGCCATATCCTTCACTCCTCAGCAATGCTTTCGATCTGGATCTGGCTTCTTTTAATTCCATGCTTGCTTCCGAAGACAGAATAGACCTTATCTGTTGCGTTCTTTTCATTCTGACTTTCGATTTGCTTTGTGAATTTTTCCCAGGAATGTCCTGCTTTAAATTTGCCTTTAACAATAAAACTCTTCATCTTGGTCACCACTCTTGCTGTAATTTTTACGAAACAGGTGGATTAATATCACTCTAAAAATCCGAGGGCTTCCTCGATTCTCCCAAGTTCGGGTCCTGTAGTGTCTGAACCTGCCAGATAGCTTTTTGAATTTGCAAGCAGGCCTGAGCCTAGCATCTGAGTCCCAAAGTTCGTAGTCCCTATATTTACTGGAAGCTCGAAAAGCTTTTCCAGAATTTCTATTTCTGAAGATGTTACTTTCGGGTGCACCAGAAGCCCTTTGTTGGTAACAACGCCTGCCATCCCTACATTCTTTATCCCGGCAATCGTTCCCCTGTAAACTTCTACTTTGAGGGTACTGGCAATTGTCTCAATAGCCTTGTCTGACAGTTCGGGATGGACAAGGGCCGCGGAATCATTTGCAAGTACAATGTTTCCGACTGCATTCAGCTTGTCCGGAAGGATCTCAGCCTTAACTCCTGTTAGCTCCTTCATCTTCTTGGTATCAGTTCCGTATGAAAAAAGGAAGCCATTTGAGTTTCCTCTGGAAAGGGCTCCGATAACAACGCTTCCGTTTACAAGAGTCTCAATGACATTTACATCGAGTGAATCCTCTAGTATGGCACAGGTTTCGGGTTTTGTTCCGGGAGGAACGAGAATAACATCTTCTGTGCAGGTTGCAAAGACCCCTATCATTGGGGTGTCGTAGATATCCACTGTTCTAATCATATTCTTTGAAGCTTCGCGTCTTCTAGTATATTTTACTGGGCGAGTTCTGCCTGTACCTCGCCATCAGCGAATTTTACAGCTCTGACCCGGATGGAGAGAGGAGGCTTTTCACAGCCTTTTTCCCAGAGGCGCTCATTAATTGATTTGTCCAGTTTGACCTGCACAGAATCAACCTTCATGTGCTTTACGAGAAAACCTCTTACTTCAGTAACTGCTCTGTTTGCTCTTTTCCATGCAGGTACGTTCTTTACCTTCCTAAGAGGGATTGTGTATATCTGTTCTTTTACCATGTCGTCGGCCATTTTTCCCACCTTCCTCGCTTACTTCACATCCAGGCTTCTTCTTCTCCAGTGCCTGCGTCTGGGATGACTCACGACCTTCCGGTTAGTTTTCACAATGACCCACACTGGAACGCGTGTGTTCTGTTTGTGCGCCTTTGCAAGACGCCTCTTCTGTCCTTTCATGTTATGACTCAAGTGGATCACACCTGTTGACCTGTAAATGACTTAATTTCGTTAATTTCCGGTTATATCCGATAATTAGCTGATTGTGATTTTAACCCTTGGATAATCGAGGTTTTTTTCCTGCCAGTTAAAAGGCAGTTTTTAAAACCATATCCGGTAAATTCTATGAGGGTCTCGGTTAATATGCAGCAGTATAAGGGTTGAATATAACTCGATTATTGTATAAATCTTTATTCCAGAATTTTTCCCCTTCCGGAAGACTTCCTGATTTCAAGACACACTTTCTTCAGGGCAGTTTTTCCTGGAAATCACATGGGACTGGATATGGGCAGGAAACAGTTCCTTTATTTTTTCCTCACCATCTCTCTGCCTGATTAGCTCCCTGAGTTCGGTTTCATAATCGGCTTTTTGAGTATTCTCACTCGGGCCCTCTTCAATTTTTAGATAATGCTCTACAAGAATACTCACGGTTTTTTTACCATATCCCTTTAAAGGGCATATATACTGAACTCCCAATCGATCTTCAATACTTCGTATCTGTGAGATCGAGAGTACAGGAACTCTATCATCCCTTCTGGTCCCATCAGCAATTAGTTTAACTTCCGGATCCAAAGCAAGAGTTTCTACGGCTTTTTCGTGGATATAATTAATTGCACTTTTTGGGAACCCGTCTTTCATTATTTTCTCGTAAGCTTTTTCAAGGATTTCCCATTCCAGAGATATAACTCTGTGAGGGAACCCTAAGTTTTTTGCAGTTTTTGCTGCCAGCTCGCCATTGGGGAGCAGACCGAAGCTGCAGGTTACGAGTTCAATCTCAAAAAACGGTTCCATTATAAGGGCAGAGAGCGAACTGTCCTTGCCTCCGCTAAATAGGACCGAAATTTTCATTGCTTTTAAACCCTGGTTATAGACGTCTTACGCTTTTTTGGCTGCATCCTCATCAGGAGTGTTTTAAGCTGTTCGTCACTGATTTGAGACGGGAGCCTTCCACTCTGAGCAAGCGAGATCAGCTGCATTTCAAGCTGTTCCCCAAGAGCCGGTCTTGACATTTTTAAGGTTGTAAGGCGTTCTCTAGCTTCTGGAGTCAGGATCTGTCTCAGGATGGACTGTTTCTGAGCTTCCATTTCAGCTTTGGCCTGTTCCTGCTGGTAAGCTGCCTGGATGTCAGATGGCTGGTTCTGTGCCTGCTGTCTCTGGATTTCTGCAAGCCGTCTCTTCCGAATTTCGTTGAGTTCGTCATCCATTGTAGACATGGCAATCATCTAATAAAACCGGTTTTCCGGAGCAATCGAGATTAAGATTAATAATATTTGAAAGGGAATCCTAAGTAATTTTCAGGCCCCCTTCAGATGGAAAATATTCTCAGTATTTTGCAAGTTCAGGGATTTTCTCAAGAAGTTCGTGCTTGAGATCATTGGCTGCATTATCAAGCATGGAACGTCCCTTTGCAGATACAGTTCTTCCGTCCTTTACTTTTTGCAGGTAACCTGCAGCCTCAAGCTGCTGTACTGCCTTTCTGGCAACCGAACCGCTGCCTTTTGCTTTGGTTCCTGGTTTTGATCCGTTATCCTTTTTTCCACCGTATACTGAGCGAAGCCTTTCAATTCCTACAGGCCCATCGGTATAGATTTTCCTCAGGATCGCAGCGGTTCTGATATACCACCAATCATCATTGTTCGGTGGGAGTTCCTTGTGAACCCCGGTCTTTACGTTCTTTGCCCATTCAGGGGGAACGATATTTTCATTTTCTTTAAGAATGCCTGCAACCTTTTCGATGAGTTCCATTGCAGGGACATCAAATACTGTTGTCATGCTCTCCACACCTTTTCTAAATTAGGTTTTCTTTGCAGATCCTGAGAGATAGTGCCGATTCTTCTCCCTGGCTGCCAGAAATCTACTTTTTCCCGAAACGAGGTAACTCATTCTCTTTCGAGAGGTCCTTTCTTATCCTTATAGCTGGATTTATGGACTCTAATGGTTTGGGCTTTCAGGCCCGATAAGCCGGTAAATGTGATTTTAGTTTAAACTGGAAGGAAGTTGACATATTTATCAATTACTGTGTTTAGATATCTATTAGATATCTGTATACAATCGATCAGGTAACTTATAGCGTGAAAAATTTCAAACTGAAAAACGATCTAATTGTATCGAATTGACTTTTGTCGATTGACGCAAGTGCGAACATCCAGCGTAATTATTTTCAAGATATAAAAGCATTTTGCGGATTCACAAAAACCTCAGTTGAACTTATTCTGGAATCTGAAAAGGGAATTACGTCTGGCTTATTGATGAGACAGAGTCGCATTAAAGTGCATATTATTAATTTTTAAAGATTTCTGCTTCGGTAAGACCTGCCTTTGACCTTTGGACAAAGGCATTACATTATTATCGTATTCTTTATTTTTATCCCTTATATTAACTTATTTTATTATGTCTTACCAGGAGTTTAGTAATTATACTACATGCTATACTACATGCCGTTTTATCGTATTTTTCAAGATAATATCTTCTTCTGTAGGCTTCAAGCTCTGACAAAGGCTCAATGCTGCAATATTATTTATTGCGTATATTTATAACTTTTATGTTTTCATAATTTTAAGGGCTTCCTTACCATAGAAAGGACAAATATTAATATGAAACTCATTTATGAATCAGAAAAAATATAATTTTTATTATATTTTCTTTCATTATATAGATAGAAGGATTTATGTAATATCATGTTTTCAACTATTTTTCATTGTAATTAAATATTAATTACTGAGGTACTACGCGCTAGAGAAAGAAAAGGGTTAACGTACTTTATGTATGGACAACTACTTTTACAATAATTGCACAGAGAGTGCCTTAATCAGGGTACAGCCTGAAGAATATCAAATAGAAAACGAGGCATACCATTGACGAAAGTTGTAGAAATCTCTCCAACCACGAGACATGAAGGCCACTCAAAGCTCACCCTGAAAGTAGATGATCAGGGTATTGTCGAGCGAGGAGATTGGCTCTCCATCACCCCGGTTAGGGGTATTGAGAAGCTCGCCATAGGTAAGACGATGGAACAGGTCCCGAAGATTGCTTCTAGGGTCTGCGGTATCTGTCCTATTGCCCACACCCTGGCAAGTACCGAGGCCATGGAGGCCTCTATCGGCTGCGAGATCCCTGAAGACGCAAAGCTTCTGCGGGTAATTCTCCATGCAGCGAACCGCCTCCACAGCATCGCCCTGCACAACATTTTGATCCTCCCAGACTTTTACATTCCTGGAACAGAGACAAAGTTCAACATGTTCACCAAGGAGGAGCCTGCCAGGAGCGTTATGGCAAGGATTTCCCGCATTCGCGAGATCGGACAGACAATTGGAGCCATCGCAGGCGGCGAGGCGATTCATCCCTCCAACCCTAGGATCGGCGGGATGTACCAAAATGTGAGCTCCCGGGCAAAGCAGAAAATGGCGGACTTGGCAAAGGAAGGTCTTGTCCTTGCCCACGAGCAGATGGAGTTCATGCTCGAGGTCATAAGGAACATGCAGAACCGGGGTTTCGTCGAGGTAGGGGGCAAGCAGATCCCTATTCCAAAGACACTCGGGTATCACAATCAGGGAGTCATGGCCACATCTCCTATGTACGGCTCATCTAGTCTGGATGAGAAACCCATGTGGGATATCGCCCGGTGGAAGGAAACCCGACCATGGGACTGGTACATGGGTGAAGTAACCATCGATCTTGAGGATCCGAGCTACCCATTCGGAGGCACAACTAAGGTCGGCACCAAGGCCAATCCCCGGATGGAGGCCTGCAACGGTGTTCCTATGTACGACGGCCAGCCAGTTGAGGTCGGTCCGAGGGCAAGGCTATCCACCTTCAAGAACTTCGACGAAAAGGGCACCTTCGCTCAGCACATCGCTAGGCAGATGGAGTACCCTGACTGCTGCTATACCATCCTCAAGTGCCTTGACGACCTGAATACCTCGGGCAAGGTACTCGCCGACAACATTCCCCTAGGAGACGGATCTTTGGGATGGGCTGCAAACGAGGCCCCACGCGGGACCGATGTCCACCTTGCAAAAGTGAAAGATGGACGGGTGCTGTGGTACGAAATGCTGGTGCCCACTACCTGGAACTTCCCTACCTGTAGCCGCGCTTTGGCTGGAGCGCCCTGGGAGATCGCCGAGATGGTCGTTCGGGCCTATGACCCGTGCGTCTCATGCGCAACCCACATGATCGTGCTAGACGAGGAGAACAAGATAGTCGCCCAGAAGCTCATGCAGTGGTGAAGGGAATGGAAACGCTGTACTCCGAGATCGTGGTGGCAGGCTGCGGGAACCCTCTTTTTGCGGATGATGGGTTCGGACCCGCAGTCGTGGAGAGTCTCAAGGATATTAAGCTCCCCGAGAACGTCACGGTAGTTGACGCAGGGCTCGGGGGCCCCCATTTTATCTTTACTCTCCTCAATCCTGAGTCCACAAAGACTCTTATCATCGTGGACATAGCGGACTTCGGGGGGGAACCTGGCGAGCTCAGGTGGCTCGATGTTGACGAGCTCCCCGTGGGGAGCTACCGGGATGCCCACTCATGGGATCTTACAGAGCCGCTCCAGCTTATCAAGGACAATATCCGGATCCGGATCCTTGCATGCCAGAAGAAATACGTTTCTGACCCTGAAATGGTCATCGGGATTACAGACGAGGTACAGAGAGCCATTCCCGGAGCCGTATCCGAGATACTGAAAGAAATCGGGATGAACTATGAAACTGCTTAACTCCATCAAGAAAACCATATGCGGGGGAGCAAATCCCGTTCAGGTTTCGATGGAGAAGAAGGTGGAAGCTACAAAGGAGACAAAACAGTGACAAATAAGATCAAGATCGGGCATGTGCACATGAGTGGCTGTACCGGCTGCCTCGTGTCCTTGGCCGACAACAACTTAGGACTCATCAAGATCCTGGACGACTACGCCGATCTCGTCTACAGTCTCACACTCGCCGACGTTCGTCATATCCCAGAGATGGATGTGGCGCTTGTCGAGGGGTCGGTCTGCATCCAGGACCATGAATCGGTAGAGGAGATCAAGGAGACACGGAAGAAGTCCAAGATCGTGGTGGCTCTCGGTTCCTGCTCGAGTTATGGGAACATCACGCGGTTCTGCCGCGGCGGGCAGCACAACCAGCCACAGCACGAGTCCTTCCTCCCTATTGGAGATCTCATCGATGTGGATGTCTACATCCCCGGATGCCCTCCGAGCCCGGAACTCATAAGGAACGTCGCTGTCATGGCATACCTGCTCCTTGAGGGGAACGAGGACCAGAAAGCCCTTGCAGGCAAGTACTTAAAGCCCCTCATGGACCTTGCGAAGCGCGGCACGACCGGATGCTTCTGCGACCTGATGGACGATGTGATTAACCAGGGACTCTGCATGGGCTGCGGCACCTGCGCTGCATCCTGCCCTGTGCGTGCGATCACCATCGAGTTTGGGAAGCCGCAGGGAGAACGTGACCTCTGCATCAAGTGCGGCTCCTGCTACGGCGCCTGCCCGAGGTCGTTCTTCAACTTCGAAGTGATTGATGAATTCGAAGGTATCAACGAGATTATCGCTGAAGCGCTTAAGTTAGGTGAGAATGATGATTGAAGATCCATATCTCGGTAGATACGTGACCTGCGTCTCAGCACGGAGCACGGACAAGGAGATTCTCAAGAAGGCACAGGACGGCGGTATCGCCACTGCTCTCATGGTCTATGCCCTCGAGCAGGGAATCATCGACGGGACCATTGTGGCAGGCGAGGGCGACCGACCCTGGCAGTCAAAGCCGGCCGTCGCGATGAGCCGTGAGGATATTCTCAAAGCACAAGGGACAAAGTACAACATCAGCCCGCAGATCTCCTGGCTCAAGGAGGCAACCCGGTCCTACGGTCTTGATAAGGTAGGGATCACCGGTGTCTGCTGCCAGATGCAGGCCGTCAGGAAGGCTCAGCTCTATCCCATCAACATGCGTGATATCCCGGGCAAGGTCGCCTTCACAGTAGGGCTCTTCTGCATGGAGAACTTCCCATATAAGTCTATGCAGAGCATTGTCGAGGACCACGCGGCTCAGAGCCTCAGCTCCGTGAAGAAGATGGAGATCACGAAGGGCAAGTTCTGGGTCTATACCGAGCGCGGAAACGTCGCTACCGTGCCGCTCAAGGATACCCACAAGTACGAGCAGCCCGGCTGCCACGTCTGCCTCGACTATGTCTCTAACCTAGGCGACATCTCGACCGGCTCGGTCGGAAGCCCAGATGGCTGGTCTACGGTCTTTATCCGCACCAAGGTAGGGAACGAGATTTGGTCCAGGGCGGTTGCAGACGGCATGTTCGAGACGAAGCCCATCGAGGAAGTTAAACCCGGCCTTGATCTCCTCAGGAAGCTTGCTAAAGAGAAGATCGACAAGAACCAGAAGACGATCGAGGAGCGCAAGACCTTCGGCGTCAACAAGGCGTTGCGGAACCCCTACGCCTAAAACTTTTTTCACCATCGAAAAAGTAATACGCGTTATCTACGCTGAATACGGGGATGGGACAGGTTCTCATCCCCAAATTATGATTCTAGAGAAACTCTTTTTTATTTCCTTGATATTATTTCGGCTCTTCGTCATTCCTTATGGATAAGATAATTTCAATTCAAGACCGCGTTGGTTTTTGTGAGAATATTATGAGAATATCCACACAAAACAACGAAGAGCCATTATTTTAAACTAAAAATCAACATCAATAAACATTGAAAAATGCGCCTATATATTTCTTACACTATTTTTGTATTTTATGAACGGTTATCGACCAAATATCTCCGATTCCATCTGGAAATAAGATATTATCAAAGAAAGCAGAAGGAATTAATCTGGAATTGACCTAATGAGAAAATAGCAACATTTTATGATAAAATATTGCTGTTTGTCTTTTATGCACAGGTTTTAAGACAAAATCTATGCGTAAATAATTTGGTATTACCAATATTCATTTTTTAGTATTCATATACTAGCCAGATGAGCCAAATGTACGATAATCTGCCTTGCTGTAAGTATCCATAGCAGTCGCAGGCATATTGTAAACATTAAATTGTTCGATAGATCTAAGAATAGTATCTTTGGTAAATAGGATGTGAATAGCTTTGGCAGTACCATCTTCTATTCTTGAGCGAAGAGCTTCAGGCCAGTATTTAGATAATTTGTTCGGCTTAGCAACAACCTGATAGTCAACATAAGTAATTATCAAAGGAATTTTGTAGCGATCAATAGCCTTCTCTATTTCGTATGAGAGCATACTTCTTGCTTTGCGGGTATCATAACTGAGAGTATAACTACCATATTTTTAGAGTTGGATAAACGCTCTCTTATCCTAGCCTCAAGGTTTGTTCTTAAGCTACTATCTCTTACTGCGCATGTTTTGTCGTGACTGTCAACATATTTGAAATCTATATTTTTGTTCTCATTCCAAGCCTGAATAGTTCCATAATACTTGAAATCAGATAGCGTTGGATTAGTTTGACCGAGACCATCAAATGCAATATATGTACCATTACAACATGACATTCATTTTATCTCCAGTCTCTTAATAAATTGCTTAAATATATATCTTCCTTCCTATTTTTAAGGAGAATTATTCTTATTTCATTAGTAATTTTACATATCCTACTTTCCTCGAAAATAGCTATTAAAATAAGATTAACAATGATGTTTGCCTTTACACCAGTTCTCGATAAACCTGTACCAAATAAAGGAATATTTAGCGGTGATCCGGAACATACCTCCCTTGATTTTCTAAGTAATCCAATAATAGACTGATATAATTCACAGGGGCCAGACGATGCCTGTAAAGTTGAGAGGTCTGTTTTTGATAATACAACACATAGGAAACACTCATTATTTTTTTAGTTATTGCTGTTGCTCCAATTTTATATTTTTTCGATTTTCCTGAATCCCGCGTGACACTTTCAATAAAATCGCAATCAGACAATGACCTGATTATCTGTTGATCCCAATCATTAATATTGTTACTCCAATATTTTTTTAAAATAGCACCATGAAGACTTTTAAAAGATACATGTCTTTCATCAACAACGCTATCAAAAAATTCATTTACAGGAATTGGTTTCCATCCATCTTGTTTGAAGAGATCACCAAATTTAATAATTATTTTCGTATCAAACGCATTGCTATTCAAAAATATTCTTTTCTTTAAGAATCCGTCTAAGAAAAGTCCATTAAATATAAACCAAAGGAACGCAATACAGCGGTATCCAAATAGAACAACTTATTTTTTGAGGCATTAATCCATTGTATATTTCAACAAAAAGCCATATGGTACCTAAACTAGAAAGAGAATTAGAAAAATATTTTTTGAATAAAAAAATAAATTCATGAAACGACATTTTTTACTTCAACTATCTACCTTACTGCATACTACATTTTGGATATAATTAAATAACCTCTTCAAATTTATGCAATAATAAAAAATCGTAACCAATTGTAACTAGTTATATACGATTAACAAAAATCTCAGCTTAAATCTTTTTTAATCCGTTTATTACTGATACACAACTGAATTAAAATCATGTACTAAATGAACTATCCAGAATAGCAACATTTCATGGTAAAATGTAACTATCTTGCTTCATTTGTATTGTTAGGACTTATACAGTTGAACTGAAAAATCGACAGCATCTGACCACACTGTCTAAAACGTGATTTTACTACACAGTCTTAACATGGTTGATTTCGTTCATCAAGTGCGTAAGTCCTAATTGTTTTCCTTTTATGTCATAGATCAAACTTCTAAGTACATAAACAGAATATTATCCAAAAGAAGTTTTTAAAGCTGTAATTTTCTTGTTACTCGTTCTATGAACGCTTTACTAAGCATCTCATCCCAGTTTTCAAAAGAAGTTTTTTCCTTAATTAGATGATTTAATTTTTCTTTATCTGAATCTATTTTTATTTTCACTTTCCATTTCCTTAGCTCTTGACGAAAGCTTTTCCAAGTTTTTAAGAACTTCATTCATTCCTTTTACTCGAACTTCTATATTTTCACCTATCCCAAAGAATTAGACATTTTTAAATTCAAAATAAGCATATGTGTCACACTTAATACTTTTCGTCGCTGTATTTAATGTGGACTTGGAAAAAAAAGAATAATGAATTTAAAATGTATCTTTTCCCTCTTCATAAAATACTTTACCATTGCCGTCACGGAATTCAAATCTCATATTATCTTTATTACACGGGATCATTTCCCCACCTACAGGGCAGGTTGTAAGGTTACCACTCGTGAATGCATTGCAAGTACAGTTGAGGTGTACCGAAGTAAATAGGGGAGTTAAACCAAATGCCATGTTCTTTACATTTTATCTGGCATCTTACGAATTCGAATTCAGTCATTAAGTTAAATTCCTCTTAATTTATTTTATGCAGAAACAATACAATATTTTGTATTATATTTCCAGTAAAATATACGCATTCATATTATATAAATTTTAGGGAGTTACAACGTTAGTATATACGTTCACTGGGGTATTATCAAGTCTACGGGCACTAAGGAGTTTTTCAAGATACGGTTGAGCCTATAAAGTGCCCATTATCCGTCAACTTTCTAGAACCCGTTCAAGAACCTCATTGAAAAAGTAACAACATATAAATACAAAGCTCAAAAAAGCCTCTCGTTATCGAATCCAAAAAATCAAAAAATCAAAAAATTCAATTCGGCAACGGGAGCCCACATTCAAAGAAAACTATTGTATACTTTAAAGTACTTTTGAAAATGTAAAAACGGATTCAAGAATAGTTCGGAAGACACGGCAATCCCCACCGCAGTGTCCACCGAACAAAACCAAATAAATATTAAAATTGATACCAATGGAAATACTGAGCATAAACTATAAAAAACTATCAGAAGGGTTCACCCTTATAGTTAAAGGAGACCGCCGCACAATGGCCGTAATGATGAGTTCACTGTTTGGATTCATCGGACTGATTTTAAAGACTCATTTTTAAAGTTGACAGCTTCGGTTGTTTTTCTTTTTTTATTAGAATTCATCAAGAAAGGCTTCAGAGATACTGAATTTTTAAAATATTCTAATTAAGTATAGAAATCAACAAACTATATTCTCAAAGCCTGTATTCCGTTAAAGGAAATAATAACCCTAAACGGTTTAGTTTGAGCAGAAGTTAACAACCGAAAAATGGAATTGATAGTATCCTCTTCAAATTGTATGGGTAAAAGTAAATTTCATGTATTTACTGAAAATTTGAAAATTTACCTAAGTTTAAGAAACAACTTCAAGCGATGCATTCAACTTTATAATTGTATGATAAAATTGTTGCACGTTTTTCTAGTTCGAAAATTCTCTATTGAATTTGAAGAGGATACAATTTTATAAACAAGTTATTCGGTATAGCTGCTTAAATCTGGATGTTATCTGAGAAATATTCTGCTTTTTTATATTCTTTGCTGCGAAACTAAAATTTTGCTTCAATATTAGGATTTTTTGCAACGGAAACGCCGATGTTGATTCTAATGCTTGAAAAGCCAAAATTGAAAACTGCTGGGTAATAAAGTAAAAAGAAGATAACATCGATTTATTTAACAAGCCATTGCGGTTTGCCCTGGCTGTAAATTTATATCGTTTACACCATGAGAAACACTTACTTTTTCAACTTTAGTGTTTCTGAGTTTAACAAATGCCGTTATTGTTACTTTTATCTCTGTTTCTGAAACGTCTATATTTGCATTAAAGCCTTCAATTCCTTTCATTACAATTTTTGAAACTTTAAAATTTTTTGAGGCATCGAGTAATTCTACGCCAATGGGAGTCCCATCTTCACCGATATCTATTATTAAATCTCCCATATCTATCGATGAATGGTACGGTATACTTTTATCACGGAAATAAAACGTATCTGTTTCGAAATCGTATTTCCATTTATCGATATTTTTTTTAAAGTGTGGCATCGTTACCCCTTCTCCTTTTTGCTTCTTGTTGGTGAACCGTTATTATAGAAATCTTATCAGGATTAAAACTTTTGTGAACTACTACTGTGATTAAATCGTACTTGTCATCTATGCTGTAAAAGAGTTTAAATTTAACGTTTGATTGTTTTTCTACATATACTGGTAATTGAGTTGACAACAAATTACGGAGTCCATCTTTATCTGGAACTATACGATTCTGGCGTAGCTCCAGCATGTCGATAGAATGTGATGTGAAAATTAAATTGTTACTTTTTGCACAAGACATTACTATATCAACGATACTCAAAAAAGCGCCCTCTTAGTTTCTTGTTTTTTGATTTGAAAACTCAATTTCTATGATTAAAACTTTTCGTTTAATTTAATTTTTAGCAGACTTAATTTCTTTTCCACGACATCTATTTTAGATTTATCTTTTCTCTGATGAATAAACGCCTTGATACTTGGAGATAATTTTGAAACCTTCGTAGTGACATCGGAATTTTGAAGCCATAGATTAGTTTGACCAAAAACGACAAAATACTAGATCAAAATGATCTAGCAAATTAAACAACTGGCAGTGTATCAAAAATTCTGTAAAATATGATTTCCCGTATCTAAACGCATGGGATCATAACTGCAGGACTAGACAGCAACCTTTATTGAAAATTATCTATCAAGATAAGAAAAAGAATACAGTATTTTAGTGGAAAATTATCGCTTTTCTTACCTGCTCTCTGGTAGCTCCTGATCTGATTTTCTACACGATTATTCTGTATGCAGAAGAATAGTTAATCAGGCGGATCTGGCCTGTCTCTGGTAGATTTTCTTCTACCAGGGAGTTTGCCACACAGACCAGATGCTCGCCTACCTTCTTTTGTGATTAGGCAAAACTGCAGAATTATTTTGGGTTCTGTCAAGTTGACGGGTTCTAGGCACTTTATAGGCTCAACCGTATCTTGAAAAACTCCTTAGTGCCCGTAGACTTGATAGTACCTTTTACTGCACTAATTTTAATTTCTGCAGAGAGCATGAAGAATTGACAAAAATAGATGAAAAAAGGTCAGATATAAGGTGACACCTGCACAGGAGTGCGGAATTACTCAAAAAAATGGACTTTAACAGAGTTATTGAATTACAGACCGTAAAAACATCAACCGCATAATGATGGACGACCTAAAAAGTTGTAGCCTTTTAAAAGGCTACTCACGTATTTCTTTTATTATGCTGTTAACTCAAGGCTTTTGAATTCTTTACTGGCTGACGTTTTGTGTGCCAGAACTCTTCTGGTGAGATTGTGCTATAGCCATTTTGCGCTGAGCGCTATTCATGTGAGTGACGTTTCCAGTTACATTTTCAGTAGTGTTGTTTGTCACTACAGGTGTTTCTGTAGATGTTTCAGCAATAACTGGTGATGTATTATTATCAATATTACTCACATTTGCAGCCGGGGTGGTATTATCAGTTATATTTGTATCAGTTGGAGCGTTAGCTACATTTTCGGATTCAGTCATATTTTCATTGGCTGCTGCGCCTTCATTATTCGCTTCTTCTGCAGCTCCCTTATCTGTACTATTAGTGTCAGCCTTCTCAGAACAGCCGGCTGCAAAAACAACAGTAGCAATAACAAGGAGCATTGCCATAATCTTTAACATTCTCTTCATAATAGTACCTCTAAAATTCTCTTCCTTTTTTCATTTAATTATATAAAATTAAAAAAAACTCTAATGTAATATCGACTGACTAATAAGATTAAAGATTTTCGATTTTGAATTCTGCTACGTTTTTAAGGTCAAGTCACTATAGAGATTTGATATACACTGAAAAGTGGTTTCAGTATGGAATAAGCCGATCCCAAAACTCAAGATTTGCTTCTTTGGATCTCATATCTTAAGTGATCAATCAGGCTTCTGATCATGAAAGCAATCCTGAGTAATTCAAATAATTAGGAATAAAACTAGGTTTTGGGATAAGTTTAATATCTGTAGATTATCTACTCCACATTTTTATTATTTTTTAATTTAATATTTTAAAATTATATTAATCTCTCAAAAATTATTACATAGTCAATATATATATAGCAGAGCATAACATAACAAATTGTTCGTAGTATATTTGGATCATCCTCTTACAGTAAACATGCCTCGGGTTTGTTCTCTTCCTTTTGCCCGGGGTTCCCTTCCCAGGTGCTGTTATGGACCTCTGTGCCTGGTTTTAATCCTTCTCATTTTTAATACCTTACTTTACGCCTTCTATTTTTGCAACGAAACCAGATTAAATGCCTGAGTTTTATCTGATGAATCTGATAAACTATGTGTATACACAAAAAATTGAAATTCCATTATATTTTTAGATCCTTAAACGTTAAATAGAGATCCGGAGAAACGATTTATCATTACCGAAGTTGTGCCATTCTCGGTATTTGAGGAGTAATCAAGGAGTGTTTAGCGGTTCAAAAGTTAAATTATAGAGTGGTGGGATTATGGTATCGGTGAGTAAGAGATGGATTTTAGATAATGTTCAAACGTTGTATTGTTCCAGTGGAATGTTTGACCTTGAAGATCTCAAGGATTTCGAGGACCCTAAAGAGGGTTTTGAAACAAATCTGAATCATATTGAAAAGCTGGAAGTAGAGAAAGGGGAAAGAAGGGAAACTTTCCATATTCTTATTCCTGGCGGATTTGGATGGGCTGAAGCGTTCCCTTTTACTGCACACCCCGAAGAAACTAGTGAATATTAAATATTGTAAAAATGTTGAAACCGAATGGCTGTGAAGAAAGAAAAGCAAATACTCCAAAAACGTATCCGTAATTTTTACAAATTTTTGGTGCATAACTTTTGAAGTAAAAACTATGCATATGCCCACATATTCCTACAATTTGCTCTGGAATTCACGCAGAACGTGCTAAAATGCATATATTTTATGAAAATAGTTGTTGCACAGAGGGTCATTGTTAACCTAAACATCAGGACGGCAAACAGGTCTATTTTTCACGAGTTCTCATTTCTAATAATAAAACGCTTTTTATGGCAGCTGACAATTCTCTTTTTCTTTTTTACCAGTGTCCGCCCGACATCTGCTCACTTGGTGAGCATGCGGTTGTGGAAGAAAGTTTGTCTATTTTATATACTGCCTATTATTAAATACAGAGGGAAAAATAATTTCCTTATAGGCTCTAAGTTTCAAACAGAAAAGGGATTATAACTAACATGGGAAACGCGAAATAACTTCTGGATAAAATAACAGCCATAAGTATATGTATGCGTATTTCACAAGCCTATATGGGGAAATGAAATTGCTGATGTGGGGAAAATGATATGGCTGACGAATTTACATATGCTGTTGAAATTTGGTCTGTAAAACAAGGGAAAGAAGAAGAATTTCTGAAAATTTGGACAGATTTGGCTAATTGGACTAAGGCTAATGAGATGTGTAGCATTAGCGTTATCTTGTTGCAAGATTTAGAGCAAAAGAATCTGTTTATGTCATTTGGTCCGTGGAAAACTTCAGCATGCGTGCAAGCATGGCGGCAACAACCAGAATTTAAAGCAGCCTTTATGAAACTAAAAGAAGTATGTGACGAGATAAAAACAAGCACGATGAAAAGTGTGTATAATATTCCACAAGACACTATGTGATGTAAAGCTGACGATGTATTTATGAAAAGAAAAATAAGGGCTAAAAAAGGATTTGTCCAAATCATTGATTTTATTTTATACAACTTTGGATCTATCATTACTTGGGGGCTTATTCTTTCGGAGCGTTGGAATCATTTATAGCACCTTATCTCTTCTAAGATTGCGTGAGACAACGCCGTTGAAATAATGCCATGAATTTAGATATCAACCTAAAACTCTATAGAATCTTTAGGTGTCAACGGAAGATTCTATAGAATCAATTGACATCATCCTTACCCACTCCCTATTACTTCTATAAGGCCGCGGCGCTCCATGGAAAGTATCATGTGCCTCGTAATTTCACCGGCGATGGCTATTATCACTATGCCTATCAGGATCGCAGACAGATCGTGCCACGTCGCCTTAAAACTACCAAGGGTAATCAGAAAGGTAGTGGCAACAGCCGGAGGGTGTGATGCTTTAAGAGGTATATGAATTAGTATTACAAGCGCTATGGCAATGCATGATGCCACAACATGCGATAGTTGTAGATGACCAACCGCGAATGGAGATTGAACGTAAGCAGCGCCGGTTATGATCGCAAGGGTGTAGCCGCTAATGATGCCGACCACGTGGCCTACAGTCATATTATATAAGCTGGATGACTTCAGATGGGGCGATTCAACCAACATGAAAATGGACGGGCCAAGGCTGGGGAAGAGCCACAGATTTCCGGTAATATATCCTAGCCCGCCGGCTAAGAGCACAAGCAAGCCAACCAACACTGACCTCAACAGAATGTTGAGGGCTCGCCGTGCTTTTTTCCTTAGGGGAAAGTTTTTAGCCTCATATCGGCCACTGGTCGGACTCATATATTAAAATTCCTCTATTCCATTACACTCCATTGGAAAGCTGCTTGATATCGGGATTACCAGATTATGAGGGGACTTAAGATGTAGATGCGCTCTTATCCAGCCTATCATTTAGAGATCACTTCCCCCTTAAAGATAATAAGGATAAAAACGAGGCACTATATAGTCTACTTAGTCTACTGGAGCTGTGATAAATTTTCAGTAATTTCTGAAGCCAGTCCGAAAGCCATCTTTCGTAAACTACACAGTACCCTTTTACAGTACCATGTTTTGAACCACATTATCTATTGACCAAGGCCGGATAGTCCGTGTAACCTTTCGCGCCGCCCGCATAAAAGGTAGCCATGTCCGGTTCGTTCAGGGGTGCATTCTGCCTGAGACGCTCTGGCAGATCAGGATTGGCCAGGAACGGCACTCCGAAGGCTATCAGGTCGGCCTCACCCCTGGCAATTGCCTCGTTTCCACTTTGAAGGCCATAGCCGCCGTTTAGTATGAATGTCCTTTCGAAGATCCTGCGCAGGGTAGGTCTAAGCCGTGCTTCAGGTGGCACGAACCCAGCCCGGCCTCCTATGGGCTCGATTAAATGAAGGTAGCCTAGGCCCGTTTTGTTCAGTTCTCTGGTGAAATAGGAAAAGGTCTCCCTGGGATTGACGTCCGACATAGAATGAGCGGTATTGTGCGGAGAGATGCGGTAGCCGACACGGTCGCCGCCCCATACCTCTATGACGGCTTTCGTAACCTCAAGCGGCAGACGGGCTCGGTTCTCAAGGCTACCTCCGTACTTATCGGTTCGTTTGTTCGATCCGCTCCGCAGGAATTGGTCCAGCAGGTAGCCGTTAGCGCCATGAATTTCTACACCATCGAAGCCGGCGGTTCTGGCATTCTCAGCCGCCTGTCGGAATTGCCTGACTATCTCAGGCACCTCGTCGGTCTTCAGGACCCTGGGCACAGGAATTGGCTTTTTTCCACTGGGTGTATGGACAAAGCCTTCGACGGGCAGCGCGGATGGTGCGACCGGCAGATTGCCGCCCAGGAAGTCGGCGTGGGATACCCGCCCTACGTGCCAGAGCTGGATAAAAATCCTGCCTCCAGCCCGGTGGACAGCATCCGTAACTTTCTTCCAGCCGGCGATTTGTGGCTCAGAGTATATGCCTGGCGTATGCACATAGCCTACCCCCTGTGGGCTAACCTGCGAGCCCTCTGTGATAATCATACCGGCCGAGACTCGCTGCACATAATAAGTAACCGTCAGTGAGACCGGGACGTCGGCTTCCCCTGCGCGGTTGCGGGTCATAGGCGCCATCACTATGCGATTTGGCAGCGTGAGATCGCCCATCCGATACTGTGAAAAAAGATCCATGTCTTCTGCCATGATGACTATCTCGTTAGGCTTGGCTGGTTGTTGGTTCGAGCTCCTCAGATTTCAAAAGTTGCTCAAACCTCTCTGGATTGAACCCGATGACCACAATATTGCCGATCCTGACAAACGGGAAACCGATATTGCCGGTACCCTTCATCATCTCGGCCGCTATCTTGTTTTGCTCGCTCTCACTGGCGAGGTCGTAATCGATAAAATCGAATGGTATGTTTCTGGCCCGGAAATATTCCTTTGTTTTCCGGCACACCGGGCAGGTGCTTATGGTGTACATTGATACTTTTGCCATATGCTCTCCTAATTCTATTGTTAATCCTGCTTCCTTCAATTTTTTTTCCGTTTAATTCCTGGCTAGTTAGTACTCGATGAGCGCATTGATGTCTCCGCTCTTCTTCGATACATTGACCAGCGTCTCCTCTTCGACGCGTTTGAAATTCAGATCGGTCAGCGTGTTGCCTACTTTGACGTTGTTAAATTGCACGTTGTCCAGCCATGAAGGCAGATGAGGCTTGTTGATGACAAGTCGGTTATTCAAGGCGTCGGGAGCTATTCCCAGGCTGGCGGTGAGCATAAACGGCATTGTCCCAGAAGCCCAAGCCTGCGGGCTACAGGCTACCGGGTATTTCACAGGGATGCCGTATTCCGAGCGAGTCAGCCCACCGAAGCACTCAGGTAGACGGTAGTCCTCAAACGACCTGGCCGCCTCATACATGCCCGTGAACAATAAGGACATCTCATTGATGAACCCATACTTTCTCAAGCCCATAGCAATTATCGCGTTGTCATGCGGCCAGACCGTACCGTTGTGGTACCCTAGCGGATTATACCGCTGCTCTTTAGAGGACAATGTGCGAATGCCCCATTCGGTGAACATGTCTTCTCTGAAGATCCTGTCTACCAGGTATTTTACGTATTTTTGATCGATGATTCCTGTCCACAGGCACTGTGCCGGGTTCGATGATATCACATCGCATATGCCCTCCGCATCCAGTGCCTGGGCGAAAAATTGCCTGTCTTTCATCCAGAAATCTCGGTTGAACCTCTCTTTCAGTTCTCCAGCCTCCTTTTTCAGCCTGGCCGCGTCGCTTTCCCGACCCAGCTGCCTGAACAGTGGCGCAAGGCTTCTTTTAGCCATGTAAACATATCCCTGTACTTCGGCAACGGCGATCGGTTGTTTTGCCAGCGTTCCATCTGAACGGCTGATCGAATCGGGCGAGTCCTTCCAGCCCTGGTTGTAAATGCCCAATGGAGATTTCACCGCATAGTAGGCAAAGCCATTTCCTTCCATGTTGGCGTGGATATCGATCCATTTCAGGGCCTGGTCCACATTGCCTTCTAGCTGCTTGACCAATTCGATATCCCCCGTCCAGTTCACATATTCGGTCAGGAGAATCAGGAACAGAGGTGTGGCGTCTACAGTGCCGTAGTAGGGTGTCTGTGGGATCAGGTTCAGGTTAGCCAGTTCGCCCAGCCTCAGCTCGTGAAGCACTTTTCCGGGCTCTTGGTCCCTCCAGTCATCTGATCTGTTGCTTTGGAACTTTGCATTTACCAGCAGCGTGCTTTTTGCCAGTTCAGCCTTGAGCGGCAATAGCTGAAGTGCCGAAATGATGCTATCTCGCCCGAATAATGTGTCATACCAGGGCACCCCTGCCGAATGGAATACGTCTCCGTTAAGGCTCATGCGCATTATGTTAAGGTCGGTAAGCGAGCGCACCATGATGCTGTTGAAAATGTTGTTGCTGGTCGGTATGTTGTCGCAGCATTCTAGGGTCGCGACGTAGGACCTCATAATCTGGTTCATTCGCTGATCGGGATTTTTCACTGGTCGCTCCGGTTCATGACCAGGATTAATCTCCTCGACGGAGATTTCCACGTTAACCGTCTGCAACCCGCGAGGGGCTATCTTCAGCTCGAAGATGCATACTTTCCCTTCCACCCTCATGGGTGATGGGTCAAATGCGATGATTGTGTTGCGATGATGCTTGTCCTCCCCCTCATAGGATAAGTAAAGGTTTTTACCATCGAACCTAGCCGGCAACACTTTCCCAGTTGTCGGAGGGGCAATGCCCCTGATGGTGAACGTATCTGCGAAATCTGCATCGAACTCATAAGTCAGGTTTAAGGTCACGGGGAATGCGTTGAAGTTTCGGATGATCTGGCTATGCCGGATGCAGCCCGGTATGACCATGGCCAGAGTGCCGAGGAGCGTTTCTTTAGGGATGGTGGTTCCCGTACAATCCTTTAGTGCTGGGTTGGTGACCATAAGTGTCGACCTGAAACCTCTCTCGTCACTGGACAGAACCCGCGTAGGAGGCGTATCCATGAGTCTTATGAGAAAACCGCTCAAGTACCTGCAATCACGGTAATAGAGACCATACCCGTAATTTTCTGTAATAGGTATCTCGCCATCCTCTTGCATTACGAGCGTCAGCTCGCCGTCCCGTATGACCATTTTGTTGATAATGCTATTGGACAGGGTATGCTTCTTGTATATGTCCCATGCTTCATGGATTTCCTCTTGTTTGGAAGGCTCGGGCACGCAAATTCCTCACAATCAAGTATCCAGTTTATACAATGATTTCGTTTATACAATGGCTGCAGCCCTCGGACGGTTCATTTTCCGGATGATCGGAAGCACATCTCGTCCGTATCCTTCGATGAACTCGTACTGATTCGGGCCCACCGAATGAAAGTAAAGCCGGTTAAAGCCCTCATCAATGAACCGTTGTGCAAACTTCGCGTGCACGTCGGGGTCACTGGATATGCATTGCCGGTTCTTGATCACGTCGCTTCCCACGACCGCTCCGTTCATGGCCACCATTTCCGGCGTATAGATGTTCTGGAGATGTGTCGCAAAGATCATTGTGCCGGCCCAGTACTGCTTAAATACCTTTGCAGTGGCATCCACGTCGTCGGTGTAAGCCACCCATATTTCTACCTGCTTTGGCATCTTCTCTGGATCCTTTCCAGCCTTCCGGGCACCAGCCTCGAAGTTATCGACAATTGCTTTCATTACCTCGGGCGGGTTAGCGACAGTGATCAGACCGTCGCTGTAGTATCCCGCGAAGAACGCGCTGTTTGGGACGAGCGACGAGATGTATATGGGGATGCGCCGCCGGGGCATCGTGTACAGTTTTGCTTTCTTCGTCACATAGTATTCCCCATTGAATGTCACCTCGTCCCCGCTCCAGAGCAATCGCATTAGCTCGATGGCTTCCCGCATCATATCCTGGCGTTTATCATAGCCAGGCCATAACCCAGTAGTCGGGTACTCGTTCATCGCTTCCCCGGTGCCGACTCCGAGATAAAAACCGCCTTTGTTCATCCTGTCGACGGTCGCTGTCGCCTGGGCGAGGATCGCCGGATTATAGCGCAATATGGGACAGGTGACGCCGGTTCCGATCTCGATGCCATTCAGCTTCGCAGCAGCCGCGCCCAGCCACGTCCAAATATTGCACGATTCTCCAGATGGGTCCCAGGGATGAAAGTGATCACTTGTGGAGATCGATTCAAAACCCGCCTTTTCGGCTGCTACTGCCTGATCAAGCATGTCGAGCGGGTCATACTGTTCCGAAGCCGCATTCCATCCTAATATAACCATTTATCATCACCTCTGTACACGTCTGGTTTATGTTAGACTATGAGACTATGCACATTGTTCGGGCCGCCCAGTGGCTCGTGTGTGATCGTGAAAATGAACTGTTAATTTATCTCTCAACAGCTCATTCTAGAAACCAGCTCATTCTGAAACCGGACAAAATTGATAACCATAAAAAATCTGCAAATCAGTGGCTACTTTTTTAATTGGATTCTTAGAATGTCATTGATCTCTTCAATGCTCCCACAATCATTAAACTGGTTCTGATTATTGTCTCAGCGCTTAGCACTATCCCCCATTATGCGGCGCTTATACAATTTAACCTTGAATCACTATATGAGCTCTGGGTAAAAACTTATAAGATAATTATTGTGGCATTTTTATTTAAATATTCGTAGCTTGCCTGATGTGTCGAGTATTTAAAAAAGGTCTCACCAGATACTTGGAGTGTAATTGAATTCTATTTCATCCAGCTTCTCGACAGGTAGGCCAACGTTTTCGAACATTTCCCTGAATACTGTTCTGTATTCTTCTTCAGAAATTTCTTTTCCGGCGCTGCCTATGGGCATCATAATATCTACACGTATAAATCCCGAACTGCTCACATAGATCTCGTATTTATTGAAATGATGTTTCTGAGTGATGGTAGTTTCGGGGATAACAAATCTTATGCACCCAAGTTTCGTATCGCTTCTGTAAAATTTGTCTTCAGACCCTATGAAAGTTGTTGTTTTGCTCTGGTTAAGATAAGCATAGACTGCCGGAAAATCCACATTTTCTTTTGTAGTCAGACTCACGACTCCTTTCTGAACCCCTTTCTGGGTTGATGCCTCATTCTTTAGCTTTTTAAGAAATTCCCCAGAATCAGTTTCGTTAAGTCCTAAACTCATTCCGAGCATCTTAAGCATCCAGGAGTCCTCCGGAAACATGGAAGGCATCTGTGGTGTAATATCACCGGCGTCATCATGATGAGAATAATTATAGAGTGTTACAAGCGTTTGATTTTTCTCATCTTTTGTAAATTCGAGGTATGTATTTAAGTTGTAGTAGAGAGCGATTCTTGATACCCTGTAGTCTGTTTTAAACCTGTCTTCAAGAGATTCAACATTTCCCGGTTCTATTAAATTTGCTTCATCCAGCTTGGTATAAGGTCCACTGAGATCATATCCGGCCTTTTCTGCTTTTGTGACAATGGAATTGTAATCAATTGGTCCGACATCAACAGTATCTCCAGAATAAGAGGCTTGATCATTAATAGTCATTAACATAAGAAACCCAAAGAAGCCCACAAAGAGAAGTACGGCCAAACCTGCAGTTACTAGTAACAAATATTCTAAAATTTTGAGAGATTTACTCATTTTAAAAACCTATGATTTCTCATTATTTTGCAGGATATGCCTTTCTTAAAGCCCAAAATGCCAGAAAAAATTACAAAATTTTTTATTCATTATAATATTTTTTATTTAACGGATGCTAAATATATTACTTAAAGATTATTAATTTCCAAAAAATTATAATTGTCTTCAAATGTGTAAATTAAAAGAAATGTATGATTATTTACTTATTGTTAAAATGTATGATTATTTACTTATTGTTATCTACTTATAAAATCGTTTTTCTTCTAAAAAGTTTATCAAATCTTATAAATTATTATAATTATTTTGGAACTTAAATAAGATTGAATTTTATCCAATATTATGACTTATAAAAGAGAAATAACGCCAAATTTAATTCACTAATTAATTCCTTTATGCCGACTTCGGTTAGTCTCAACTGAAATCTACACCAAGCGCGGGAATGTCGTCACCTTACCAATCAAAAAGAGTTATGAAATCATTTAGAGTTAGAATTTATAGTAATTTCGTTACATCACTATCTGGATTGTGCATACTTCCGTAAGTGTTATATTTTCATAACCCTTTCTAAATAAGCTCTAGGAGGGTTAAGAAACTATATCGGATTAGGAGATTGAGTAGATGAGAGTGTCTTTTGAAGAAGAAGACGGGAAGGTAATATTCAGGATTTCAGAGTTCCACCCAAAATACGAAGAAATCTTGCAAATGTGCTATTATGAAAACGATGGCAAGGGATACATTAAAATCTATCCAACGGATGCTAAATATTTAGATAAGATAAAAAAGCGATATTTTGATAATGCAAAGTTGATGTTTGATCAACTTGGTTATTTAGCTCCTGTTCCATGGGAAAAAGCATTAAAAGAGTTTTGCCAGAGAACTCAAGGGACAGATATTAACTGGTGGTTAACTGGAAGTTGTGCTGCGTGTATTCGCGGCATAAAAATGAATCCTCATGATGTAGACATTATGACTGATTCCAAGAGCATTGAAGAAATTACCGACGTTTTCTCAGACTATTTAATTGAACCCATTGTTGATACAAACGGATGGTTAACTAAGGATTTCGGGGTAATTTTTCTGCATGCAAGAATAGATATCGCATCTGACCCACAAGACATCTTGGACATTCCTGAGCCAGTAGACTGTGGTCCGTATGCAAAACAGAACCTTGAGACTATAGAGTGGAACGGATACGAGATAAAGGTCCCTCCTTTGGAGCTTCAAATAAACGTAAACAAAAGAAGGGAAAGGATGGATAGAGTAAAACTCATAGAAGATTTCATGAACAAATAATTTCAAAGATATATCTTTGGTAAAAACTGGTCGTCCATGATTATGCGGTTGATGTTTTCATGATTTATTTTCCAGTGCTAGAAATGCCTTATGTTTCGTGCATCAAGCATGTTATTGACCTTACTGAATTGCAAAAAAGGTATGATGCGCCACTAAATATGTTTTGGAACTAATATCAACTAACTACTAATGTCAACTAACTAATAGTGCACGACCAAAAAACCTTTTTAAAATATTTAAAAACTCTCTCCACGCCCGCATGCTGCGAAGCAGCAGATACCGGGCGGTCACTGGCAAAAAAGAAAAAGCAGAGAAGTAAAAGCTTTGGATATCAAAAACTTGATGAACTTGCAATTGTTGGGCCTGAGGATATCAAAATAATATAGGCTTTGGAAATGCTTGTTGGGAGTGTGTATAGTTCTCTCATTAAGCATCGTTTTCTTTTAAGACAATAATACTTACAGTGCGTTTTGAGGATTTTTTTCACTTATACAGGCTCAAAGACTATTTATTTGGACTTGGATATTTTGTGATGAATAGGACAGTCATCTAACTTCTCTTGGAATTTTTATAAAGGCAAGATATAAGATTGGCTGGTGTGGAGTTTAGTAAACTTAGATAAATAGACGAGAGGCAGATGCTTATTACGGATTTTGTAGACTGATCTTAGCCTGCTTGTTTATTCTCTCACTTTTCTTTTCATCCTGTAAGTAAATTAATGAATTACATCCTCTTAGTTAAAAGCCTTTCTTCCAAACCTGTAGACAAATCTTCAGGAAATCAGTCCATAATTTTATGGCAGCTGCCAATTCTTCTTTTCTTATTTTTGCCGGTGGCCGCCCGATATATAGGGTAAAATAAAGAGTTACATTGTAATATGATAAATATAAAATGACAGTGAGATAGCACAATTTCGAGAATTTCTACAGAGCCTAAATCTGCTCACCTTATTTATATTATCTGCGAAATAATAATGATGATAATGATAATAATAATATATTGAAGTGTTTTTTATGATGGGAGTGGAAAGAGAACAGTTAGGCTTTGCGGATTGTCTTGAATTTGATGTGGAAAAAGCCCGGCAGGACATCGTGGAGTTTGTGCGGAATGAGGTAATAAATTTTGGGAAGGACGGCGTGCTGGTAGGCTTATCGGGCGGGTTGGACTCGTCTACGGTTGCATACCTGTGTGCTGAGGCACTGGGCAAGGACAAAGTTATGGGCCTGATACTGCCTGAGCGGGACTCTGACCCGCAGAATACCGATGATGCTATGAACTTAGCTAAGAGTCTCGGCATACCCCACCAGAAGATCGACATCTCCCCCATTATAAGAGATCTGGGCGCGTACGACCTTATGTCCCACGAAGAGGTATCGGACAGGACAGCCATAGAGCATGCCGCAGAACGCGCTCGAATAATCGCTGGGAAGGAGCCTTCCACCGAGCTTTTCAGCCCAACGATTGTCCCCGGATCATCCTTGTCGGTGCCGATCAAGGACCAGTTCGTTGCTTTTGGGACAGCCAAAACACGCACGCGAATGATGGTATTGTACTTTCATGCCACCGTTATGAATTATCTGTTGGTGGGCACCACCGATCTATCCGAGTTCAGCATCGGCGTATACGACCGGTACGGCGACATCGCCAGCGACATTTCCATCCTGAAGCATCTGTACAAAACACAGATAAAGCAGCTGGCAAAGCACATTGGGGTACCTGATTATATCGTAAACAAGCCCTCTTCTGCTGACTTGTTCGGGATGAGTTTGCCCAACGAGGAGTTAATCGGTTTATCCTATCTAAAGTTGGATGACATCCTTTGCGGTATAAGAAGTGGCGTCACCGATGACGTTATTGCCAACAAGTCGGGCGTACAACCGGAAGTAGTGGAATCTGTCCGGAAGGCAATGAAAGATGCCAGTTTTGTTGCAAGTTTGCCGCTATCTCTGCCTCCACCTAAAAAGGATTGAATACTCTCCTATAGCGTACAAATAAGTAGTCGAATATTAATCGGGGGATCAGGTCCTGAGAGATTATACGGAGGATTTTCTGATAGTAGTAATGCTGCCCGCTGTTAAATAATAATGTCATTTTATATGTTTAAGAAATCCTTTGAAGGTATACGTAAAGTACTCTTCACTTATACTTTTTATTTAAAAGTAGACAAAGGAAAATCTCATTTTCAATCCTGGATTATGTAATTTCCAGTCGCCAGTAAGCCATCTATTGTTACAAAATAAAATCCCTTTTGCTGTAATTCCGGGATAGCTCTGCCTAGAGCCGATACAATCTCTAAAACGGTTTTGAGGTCAAGCACTTTTGCTACGTTATTTACTTGTTGTTAATGCTAGCATGGAGAGGAAGGAAATACACTGGGTTTTTTCCGACCAAATTGACGATTGTACTTTTGGTTCTGGACAATTCATTATTAAGAACTTCCTCATCAGTAAGTCCAAGAAGATCTAGATGATCTAAGAACGAACAACTATTAGATGAATTAGATGACCCTCAGCATTTTCATATTTGATAATTTCTCTGCATGTTATGTATTTGTCCGTATAATCCTGAGCAACAATATTTTTGTCAATACAAGTAACCAAGGCAAAAAAACGTGGCTTTAATTCCATACTTTCGAAGTACATCAGGATGTATGGGGTTACTCTGCCTAGAACGTCATAAAAGGTCAGAGCAATATTAGGGATGTTTGGTTTACGATTTCCATTTGACATCAGAAAAACCTATGTAGGCTTTTGTTAAGTTTTTTGCTTAAGTCAACCTTTAAACCTTAATAATGGCATTTGGGAAAAAATAAAGAGCGTTTGTCTCGGATCTAACGTAAAAGATAGAGAAAATACATGCCTTTTTCTAAAGTTTTCATTATTGTTTGTATATGTATAATTAATGCTTCTTATCGACTCTGTTTACACCATAAAATATCACTCATTTTCAAAACATCTGCCGTTCAGAATATCAGTCTGTGTTTCGAGTGCCTCTTAGGAATAGAATAATTACTTTCTGGTTATAGGTGTTGTTCTGATGTAGAGACTTCATATTTTTGCCATGCATATACCTTTTATGCATGAGCTTCTAAGTATAAATCCGGTTTCATTTGAAAACTGGTTAATTTCTTTCATAATAGTAAGTATGATTATATTTGTGATGGAGATTTTTAAAAGAATGTGTCTGCTGAAAACGACACTTCGAACCTATAGGGAAAGTCAATAATGGCATACTGAAAGTTATTGTGATCCAGCTTGATTGTGTATTGCTTACTTTAAAAATTACAATAGATTATAACATTTTTCGGATATGCTTTAAGGTCGTCTCGCTAGACATTCATTATCATAGTTAAAAATATCGATGAATTAGATTATTTAAGCAAAACCAAGAGTTGAAAAAATTAGTGCGAGAATGGAATTAGGCCGAAATGACAAAACAGATGTGGATTTTATTATTGGATTATACATTGAAACCTGTGACTGAGGGAAATAAATAAGGTGTTTGATCGTTGAAAATCGAACTACATGCCGGAAGAAGGAGACTATTACTCGAAAAAATGCATATTCCAGACTGAAAGTGTCTCTGATTCGGGCGACGGCCTTGTCTTCGTGATGGCCTATGCATGCGGTATCGCTGCTGCTATATTTTTATGAATCAAAAGCGAGTATTTAATGGTGTCAATTGCATGTTTTTATAAGTCCAAAAATATTATATTTTGGTTATACATTGTTAGGCAATATAAATGAAAGAAGACCTAACATAATAATACATATCAAGAGATACCACTATTGAGTTATTTTAAAGTTAAAAATTACTTCTTTAATTCTCTGATATTTTATTATATACAAAGAAATAATAAATAGTACAACAAAGAGTAGTATAACATCAAGAAACAGTTCGTAAGTAACAATTAGAATTTAGGTTAGGTATTTTGTCGCCTAAAATTTTGTCATTTAAGAGAGGGAGACCAAGGGGACAATGACAGCTAAAACGGAGCAATTTTCAGCAATAAATTCGAATCCTGTGCTCAGTGTGGCAAAGGATGGAGTTATTCTTTACTCCAATAAGGCGGGGGAGCCCTTATTGCATGACTGGGGTGTGAGTATCGGAGAAAAATTGCCTTTACATCTCGAAATTTTTGTTCAAAGGGCCATTTCCCGGAAAAGTATTGAAAAAATAGAAATTACTATGGGCAAAAAAATATACTTTATTGTTTTTCATTCCTTGCCTGAACAAGAATGCGTAAACATTTACGGATTTGACATAAGTGGCCGTAAAAAGCTTGAGGGAAAACTTCAGGAAAGTGAAACTCAAGAAAAGGCAAACTTGGAGCTTGCCAGGATTATTGATACTAAAGCGATTCAGTCCCTTATGAGTGACTTTTATACGCTTGCTCATGTTCCTATGGCCCTACTTGATCTTAAAGGCAATATTCTGGTAAGTGTTGGATGGCAGGAGATTTGTACAAAATTCCATAGGTTTTATCCTGAAGCCTGCAAGCATTGCTTAGAAAGTGACCTAAAGTTAACTGCGGGCGTTGCTCCAGGAGGATATAAGCTATATAAATGTAAAAACAATATGTGGGACGTAGTAACTCCAATTATGGTAGAAGGGCAGCACGTCGGAAATATCTTCTCAGGACAGTTCTTTTTTGATGACGAGCCTCTAAATTATGAGATCTTTCGGTCTCAAGCTAGACAATATGGCTTCGATGAGGAGGAATACATAAAAGCTCTTGAAAAAGTTCCTCGGCTTAGCAGGAAAGCTGTGGATACAAGCATGGCCTTCTTCATGACTTTTGCTAACATGATCTCACAACTAAGCTACAGCAATATCAAGCTATCTCAATCACTGGCCGAACGTGATGCAGTTGTGGATGCACTGCTAGAGAGCGAGAAGCGTGAGAGAGATCGTTCGGATGAGCTGGCAGTAGTATTGGATGCAGTTCCTGTATCCGTTTACATAGCACATGACCCTCAGGCGCTTCAGATAACAGGTAACAGGCTCTCCTGCGAATGGTTACAAGTTCCTGTAGGTACAAACTTTTCTAAGTCTGCCCCTGAGGGAGAGAAGCCCGAGATGTTTAAATTATTCAAGGACGGAGTAGAGATCCCACCTTCAAAAATGCCGTCTCAGTTGTCGGCTACGGGCATAGAGATAAATGACTGCGAATTGGATATCGTATCAGCTGACGGCAAGATACGGCATGTTTTGGGCAATGCAAGACCATTACGTGACGAACAGGGAAAACTACGTGGGTCCGTTTCTGCATTTATAGATATCACTGAACGCAAAAAAATTGAAGAAACTATCAGGTTGTCAAACCTTTATAACCGGAGCCTGATTGAAGCCAGTCTGGATCCCCTGGTAACTATTGGGCGTGATGGTAAGATTACCGATGTAAATAATGCTACAGAAAAGGTTACCGGATATTCCAGAAATGAGTTGATTGGGACTGATTTTTCAGATTACTTTACTGAACCTGGGAAAGCTCGTGCAGTCTATCAGCAAGTATTCATGCGTGGTGAGGTTCGGGATTATTCTCTAGAGATTCAACATAAAGATGGATACATAACTCCTGTTTTGTACAATGCTTCAGTTTATAGAGACGAGAATGGTAAGATTATTGGGGTTTTTGCAACCGCACGTGATATCACCGAGCTCAAGAGAGTGGAGGAAGAGCGTAAGACGGCGCTGGAAACGCTTCGCTATAGTGAAGATCAGTTTCGGAGTCTCCTCCAGAATGTGAAGGTCGGAGTTGCGCTCATCGATGAAACCGGCAGGTTTGCGGTAGTCAACCCGTCACTTATGCAGATGTTCGGCCTGAATAACGAACTCGACATTCTCAACATTAATAGTCGTGATTGGAGTCAATGGGAAGTCTATGGAGAGGATGGTAAACTTTTGGATGTCGACAATCATCCCGTTCGGAAAGCAGTAAGGACCGGCAAACCTGTGAAAGGCCAGCTTGTTGCCGTGAGAAATCCCGGGTCAAATGAGCTCACCTGGATGCTGATAAGTGCCGAACCTGTTCTGAAAGAAGACGGCCACATATACAGGGTAATTTGCACCTACCATGATATCACCGAACGAAAGCGGGCCGAAGAGGCGCTCCAAATGAGTGAGGCAGAGCTTGCTAGGGCGCAACAGATATCTCAGATTGGTAGCTGGACTTGGGACCTTATTATTAATGAGATCAGATGGTCTGAACAATCGTACCGGAACTATGGGCTGGTGCCGGGTGAAGTAAAGCCTTCGTATGAGCTGTTCTTGAGCTTCATCGTGCCCGATGACCGGGAAAGGGTCGACAGGGAGATCCAGAAGGCCATTGAGAGCGGTCATAAGTACAATATCACCTACAATATCATACGCAAGGATGGTACGCCGAGAATTTTGTTGAGTGAATGTGAAATCGTCAAGGATGAATCGGGAAAGGTAGTTTTGATGTATGGTACCAACCAGGACATCACTGAAAGGAAGCGGGCCGAGGATGCCCTTAAGAAAGCACGCGATACTTTAGAAGAAAAAGTTAAAGAGCGGACAGCTGAACTTCAAGAAGCTTATAATTCGTTGAAGGAAAGTGAAGAACGTCTTGCTGACTCTCAAAAAACAGCTCATATTGGAAATTGGGACTGGAATATTGTAACTAATGAGGAATACTGGTCTGATGAACTATATCATATTTTTGGGCTTGACCCCCAATTTGAACTGAACCACAACATATTTTTAAATCGTATACACCCAGATGGTTTAGATTATGTAAATAATGCTATTAACGAAGCATTAAACGGAAAGCCATATCACATTGATTATAGAATAATCTTACCTGATGGAGAAGAACGTATAATCTATTCTGAAGGCGAAGTTCTTTTTGATGAGAAACATAAGCCTGTTCGAATGAGAGGAATAGTTCAGGATATTACCGAACGCAAAAAGGCAGAAGAAAGTCTGGCAAACATTGAGATTGCCCGTAAAAAGGAAATCCATCATAGAATTAAGAATAATCTTCAGGTCATTTCCTCCCTGCTTGATCTTCAGGCTGAACAGTTCAGAAACCGCAACGATATTAGGGATTCGGAGGTTCTCAAAGCCTTTAGAGAAAGCCAGGATAGAGTGATATCTATGGCTCTTATCCATGAAGAATTGTACAAAGGTGAGAAATTCGAAACACTAAACTTTTCGCCGTACATTAAGGAACTCGCTAATACTCTTTTCCAGACATACAGCCTTGGATATACTGAGATCAGCTTAAAGATGGATCTGGAAGAAAATCTTTTCTTTGATATAGATACTGCTGTCCCATTAGGAATGATTGTCAATGAACTTGTCTCTAACTCTCTCAAGCATGCATTTCCTGACAGAGATAAAGGAGAAATCCGAATTAAACTCAATCGAGACAAAAACGAAGAATATGCAAAAAGCATAACTGGAGCTTGTAAAAGCACTAACTTCACTCTAACCGTTTCAGATAATGGCATAGGCATTCCTGAAAATCTTGAAATTGAAAATCTTGACAGTCTTGGATTTCAGCTTGTAACTTCTCTTGTAGATCAATTAGATGGGGAGTTTGAATTGAAAAGGAACAATGGCACAGAGTTCACTATGAGATTTACAGTGGTAGAAAAAAGATAATCTGGCTTAAGTTGGCTTAAAGGAATTGGAAAATGTATAAAAAACTCGATAATTGTTCCGCTATAAACTGAATTGGATATGTATATTATTACATATCCACTACAGCTTTATTACATATCCACTACAGCTTTATTACATATCCACTACAGCTAATATAGCCAATTTATAATCACAGTTGATTTCTAACCTTAATTTCTAACTATAGTTAATTTCTACTTTTTAGGTAATCGGCCTGGCAAGTCTACTATATAGACTCATTCTTTTCTAAAAGTTTGTGCCCTTCCAGGACCTACTGAAATGTAACTAATGGGTACCTTCATCAGTTCTTCCAGTCTTTTGACATAATTTCTGGCATTTTCCGGAAGCTCTTCGAAGGCTTTGACTTCAGTAAGGTCAGTTTCCCAGCCAGGAAGATCTTCGTAAACAGGCTTGCACTCAGCAAGATCCTCTGTAAGTTCAGGAGGATAGTCAAGATTTTCTCCTTTGCAGGTGTAGCTGGTACATATCCTGATCGGGTTAAGGCCTGTAAGTACATCCAGTTTGGTCAGGGAAATCTCGGTATATCCGTTAAGAGCAATAGCTTTCTTCAGAAGAGGCAAATCGAACCATCCACATCTTCTGCCTCTGCCGGTAGTTGTCCCAAATTCTCCTCCTGCTTTCTGTAGTCTTTCCCCCAATTCTCCTGATAGCTCAGTAGGAAGTGGACCTTCACCGACTCTTGTGATATACGCTTTTACTATGGCAATTACATTATTTACTCTTGTAGGGCCAACTCCGAGGTTGGCACAGGCAGAGCCTGCAATTGTGGAAGAAGAAGTTACGAATTTCTGAGTTCCGTGTATAACATCAAGATGTGTACCCTGGGCAGCTTCAGCCATTACATGTTTTCCTTCATCAAGAGCCTTATTGATTTCCCTAGAAACGTCTGTTACATAAGTAGCAAACTGCTTTCCTAGCTCAAGATATCTTTCTATTAGTGCAGGGTCTCTGACGATTTTAGGATCTCCTCCCAGTGCTGCTATTTCCTTTTCTTTCTGGGGAGCAAGTTCCTCAAGTCTTGCAAGAAAACGTTCCTTATCTACAAGCTCAGCCATACGGAATTCGTCTCTTGCCACTTTATCTATATAAGCATAGCCTATTCCGCGTTTTGTAGTTCCTATTTTCTTTTCCCTGGATGCTTCTCTTAGCCTGTCCAGTTCTATGTGGTAAGGCATGATTATGCTTGTCTTTGCATCGACTCCGAGTTTTTCAGCATTTACTTTTATGCCGTGTTTCTCAAACATCTCAATTTCTTCGGCAAGCACCTCAGGATTCAGGACAACCCCAGGCCCTATCAGAACTCTGGAATCAAGCAGAATACCTGAAGGAATCAGGTGCAATTTGTAAACCTCATTTCCTACCTTCACCGTATGGCCTGCGTTGTTCCCTCCCTGGAAACGGGCAACGATGTCAAAATCCTTTGAAAGAAGGTCAACAATTTTGCCTTTTCCCTCGTCACCGAACTGCGAGCCTGTGATTATCGTAAACATAAAGCCCTGATTCGGGCTTAACCATTAATAACTTTTTGTTTCCCGAGTCCCGTCTCGGGAGGACGGTTCCCTTTTCGCTCACTTCGTTCGCTCAAGAGGGCTAAATTATAATGAAGATATTTAGCTAAGCGAAGAGGACTAATTTAGGGCAAGAAATACTGATTTTCGACTAGCATAGGGTCTCATTTATTTGAATTTCTCTTTGGATCATGTGGTCACAACCCTTTTCAAAAAAGGCTTGAGCGAAAATCCTTAGCAATGTTTAAGCAATGTTTAATTTTGAGGAGCTTATCCCAAACCCTATCCGGCGTGATCAACCGGCGCAACGGTTGCGTCTCAGCGGTTGCAGCTCAACGATTGCGCTCAAGACGACTAAATTATAATGCAGAAGCTGAGAGACTATAATATAGGCCGCTTTAATCAGTCGAGGACTACTGAGAATTAATGTTTTTTCAGGCAGACTCAAAACAGCTTTTTTGAAACCGACAGAAAAGACGGCAATAGGATTTAGAAGAACGAGGCTCTGAGGATCAGTAGGCTAAGAAGCATGAGTATTATTGCAAGGATTGCAGCGGTTTTCGCACTTTCTTTGTCGCTTCCGAAAATGATTGGGATCGGGCCAAGCATGATAACTCCTCCGGCTTTGACTTCGGATTCGACTTTTCTTGAGGGGGGTTTTTCATGGAGAGAGCTCTCAGAATCTAAAGTGCTTTCAAAGCGGCGGGCTCTTCCGGATGTATCTGTCCGGCTTGAGTAGCTCTGCGTTGATCTGGATTCCTGGTACATGCTTAGAGCTATGCCAATTGTAATCACTAGAAATCCAATGAGTATTGTGAGAACTCCAATCGAAAAAAGCATGTTTCCATCAATCAATGTTTCGTTTTCCATAGGAATAATATATAGAGTATTGAGATTATTAACCCGAGTCCCAGCATATTTGTTGTTATTTCAGGAGAAGATCCAAAAACTATAGGAATTGGACCAATCATTATCAGTCCACCCATCTGGCTGCTTGCAGGATGATCTATAATGGTAAGAATTACACCTAATACTAATATAGTAAAACCAACAAATATGATTGCTGTGCCTACTTTTAGAAAATCCTGCGATGTACGCATGTAAAATGATATAATGCTTTTATTATTAAATCTATCTTTCTAACTTTTTACGTATATTTCTTGTTCTGTTCGTTTTTGATTTAGTCAAGTTTTTCTGCCTGGCTGCTTCTTGGATAATTTGCTGAAATCCAGAAAATACGACAGCACATATAATATAGAAAAAAGAAGTATGATGATTGAACGGAATACAAATATCGACAAATCTCAAGAGAGTTTTCAAAAGCGATTTAATCAAAGAATTGCATAAGTCCTTAATGAGGATACTAAACAGGTAGTAAGGATATTAAAATGGTTACAGGTGTTGCAGGAACTTATATATACCCTTTTTATATTTATATAAGTATTTAATTCCAACATCTTAACCTAATCTTAACCTATATTGTAAAAAGTAAAATTACCATTTTAAATGTCATTTTAACCTTTGACTTGTAAGTCATACTATAAACGGGGGATTTTATGAAAGAATTCTTGATTTTCCCGTTTCTCAGACTTTACTCTTGCTTTAATCCTTTAAAGGCCAGGATAAAATGTAATCACCCTGAGATAAACTATATAGGTGAATAACCTCTCTGGAAAATAAAAACGCTTAAAGTTTGATCGGATAACGGGTTACGACTAATTAACTGGTCATGAACCTGCGTTATATATCCGGCAGGCTAGTTTGCCTTCAAATCATTTTATTATAAATTAATAATTCCTGAATGAACCAATCTTTAGACTAGATATAAACTCAATTTCACGCGATAAAAAAGGTGGTTTCAAGTGTCAGAAGACAGTGCAATAAGATCTTCTCTGGAAGATATCAAAACGAGGGTAGAGTTCCAGCTTGAATGCGGGAAGATCAATGCTGAAGATGTGAAATCTCTCTTAACCGAAATAGAAATCATGAGGATCCAGAATGAGAATATGAAGGCTCGGCTTCTTGAAGCAAGTGTAGCAACGGGAAGGCACCTTCAGGAAATCAATAAATTGAAAGCTCATCTGGAACAACTTACCGAGCCTCCTCTCTTTATTGCTACTATTCTTGAGGTAAATGGGGAAATCGCGCTTATAAGGCAACATGGGAATAACCAGGAGGTTCTTACTCAGATTCCTGAAGAGTGCATTGGAAAGATTGAACCCGGTATGAGAGTTGCAGTAAACGGAGCATACTCAATTATCTCTATAGTCAGCAGGGCTGCCGATGTTCGGGCTCAGGTAATGGAACTCATTAACTCTCCTGGGGTGGATTACAGCATGATTGGCGGACTTGACGACGTACTTCAGGAAGTCCGGGAAAGCGTTGAATTGCCACTTACCGAGCCCGAGCTTTTTGAGGATCTCGGAATTGAACCCCCATCAGGTGTCCTTCTGCATGGCGCTCCGGGAACGGGCAAGACCCTTATTGCAAAGGCTATAGCCTCTCAGGCAAAAGCAACTTTCATCCGGATGTCAGGTTCGGACCTTGTCCAGAAATTCGTAGGTGAAGGCTCAAGGCTTGTAAAAGACATTTTCCAGCTTGCGCGGGATAAGTCTCCAAGCATTCTTTTTATAGATGAGATCGATGCTGTCGGCAGCATGAGGACTTATGACGGAACAAGCGGCTCGGCCGAAGTCAACAGGACAATGCTTCAGCTCCTTGCGGAAATGGACGGTTTTGATCCTAAAGGCAATGTAAAGGTCGTTGCTGCAACCAACAGGATTGACCTGCTTGATCCTGCGCTCCTCAGGCCTGGTAGGTTTGACAGATCTATCGAAGTTCCACTTCCTGACGAGAAAGGAAGGGCTGAAATCCTTAAGATTCACACCCGCAAGATGAACCTCGCAGATGATGTGGATTTCGAGAAACTCGCAAAAGTCACAACAGGCATGAGCGGGGCAGAAATCAGCGTTATCGTCAAGGAAGCCGGAATTTTTGTGCTTCGCAGGCGTGGTAAACAGATTACCATGGCAGACTTCCTGAAAGCACACGAAAAGGTCGTAAATACTGAGGAACCCACAATTCCCCAGGCTATGTTTGTATAAAGCTATCCTGATAGCCAAAATCTGAAGGTTGGAACCAAATAACCTTTAAGTTTAAGGAAATCTTTAAAAATATTTTCTTAAACTTGCCGGATGGGATAATATCCTCCCGGCAATTCCCTCTATTTTTTAAAAATTCAGACGAAAGGTTTATATTTTATAAATTACTTGAAGATATGCTGCCTTAGAGGCAACGCATAATTACAAGATAACAAGCTGCTCCGATAGTGTAGCTCGGCCAATCATTCAGGACTCTCACTCCTGCGACTGGGGTTCAAATCCCCATCGGAGCATTTTTCATTTTTATGACTTTTTTTGATGTTGTATATTTAGGACTTCCACAGTTAAACTTAAAAAAATCAACACATTGAATTTTAAAAATCTAAAAATCTAGTTGTTAATTCTTAAATATCTTCATAAAAATCGTTTTTTCAGAAATTGTACTCTCAACTCTGACTCCATAAGTTTCAAACATGCTTTCAATCCCCATTTTGTTTATTTTTGAATTATTAAGTCCCAAACTGTGAGTAATTAGCATCGTATAATGGTTTCCATCATCCGTATAATCTATCGTATCGAACCAGTTTGACATACCCCCCGTAATAACTACTCCATCAAGGAGCTCTTTTAGACTAATTTCCTTAAGAGGCTTCTGAAAGTAGTACTCCATTGTGTATTCCAGGGGTTTATATTTGTTCAAGTACTCATTAAACATCTCAATATTAGCAGTTTCCAATAGTACTTTTAAATTATCTTTCAGGATAGGACATATCGTTTTCATCGATTTTTGAGTCAGCCAAATTCTCTCTTCCCTTGATAACTCTGGACTCTGTTTTGAGCTGTTTTCCAGGCTTTCCAGCGCGAGTTCTAATACTTTTTGCTGCGTTCCAAATTCTTCCGTGTGCTTTTTCAACAATTCCCAGTGTTTTTGCGAGATAGTTGTAGAAATGCGATGCGTTTTCAAAGTACTACACCCATTTTTATACCTCTTCTTTAATTCAAAAATTTTCCTATACGTATACAAACTGAATTATGCGCATACCAAGCGCATGCCATCTGGATTACCTATTTTTAAATGAGTATTCTATTTTAGCGCGTTAACAGCAACAAATTGCTGTGGGACTTGCACAGTTATGTTGAAAAATCAATAGCATTAAACCTTTAATTGTTCAAATTGATAATTTTTACACACAGTCTTTTATTGTGCATGGTTTTGTGACTAAAGTACACAATTCTTACACGATTGAGAATAACTTTGAGTTTTAGAATGAACTCATTAAGAAAAAGTTGGGTTTTGGAATAAAATTGATAGAATTCAAAATATGAGGAATTAAGATGGGTGACAACTTTTTAATAAACAAAAATTCACAGATGTTACGTTCACTTGAGACATTAGCCCAACCAGTGACTTCACTTAACGGTGTCACCGCTGAGGCCGCAAAGGAGTTGGGCAAACTTGGAATCACTACCGTACAGGATCTTGCAGCATCAAGTATATTTACCACAGCCTCACGAATAGCTGAGGCAAGCAATCCGATTATTCGTCCAGGACAGAAGCGACAAATTTCAGCTTTGCCGACGGATATTCTAAAAAAAGAGGTTGTTGGTACCTCAATAGAAAAACTTGCTAATGAACCTATTAGCATTTTCACTATTTTTAGCGAAAAGGATGCGCAGAAAATTGAATCTACGTTGGGAACACTCACAGTTGGTGATCTGGCAAAGTGGCCTCCGTATCTATTAGCTAAGGACATTTTGACTGTCGAAACTGGTGGCGTTGAGCCTAGCCCCGTTGAAGATCCCGAAGCGCCATCAGATTTAGTTCCTGGAACAGGTAGATATCCGACAGAAAGAATTCAGTATGAGATCATTGTGCTGGATAAGGTCTTAAAAGGACCGCAAGGACAAACCACTAAATCTAGTGTCACCGATAGTATTTCCCAGCAAGTCGATGGAGTTAGCATCGGCAGCATAGATCATAATGTAGGAGATGAAATCCTTAGACCGCCACGTGACGTTACAACAGGACATTCAATAGAACAGGATTTTAGCCCTCTTGACGTTAGTCAATGTTCTGATGCAGGTTTCACTCGACCAGCTATTGGAGCAGTTCTCACATATTCTCAGTCCTGGTATACAATGGGACTTACACTGGGTCACCTCCTTCACAGTGTAGCTCTCTCACCAGGTGAAACTACTAGAATTGCTATTGTTGATTGGAACAGGAGAGATAAAGCCAGTGGTACAGAGCAAATTAACGAAATGGAGGCACTGAACGCATCATTAGAGCATAATCGCTCGATAAGTGAAATCACGCACGCCGTGGCTTCCGAGTCGCAGAATGGTTTCTCGAAAGCTGTCAATAAAGAGACAAACTTCTCTGGGGGATCAGGAACTGGAGTTGCAGGTCAGATTATGGGCTTTTTTGGTGTTGCTGGGGCATCGGTCGGTGGCAGTGCTGGATTAGCAGTTAGCACCAGTTTTGCAACATCACGTGGGACTCGTAATCTTAATGCCCAAATGACTCAGAATATTTGTGATTCTACACAACAGGCAGCTAACTCGGTTCGAAACCGACGTGCTTCGATTGTGCGTGAAGTATCTCAGAGCGAGAGTGAGACGCTCAGCACAAGGGCGATTACGAACTTCAACCATATGCATGCGCTTACAATTCAGTATTATGAAGTAGTCCAGCTATATAAGATAGTAGTCGAACTCAGTAAGGTAACTAGATGCCTTTTTCTTCCTATGAAGATTCTGGACTTTAGTAATTTAGATGTGATAAATCGTTTCCGTTCTATTTTGCAACAGGCTGCATTTAGTCAAGAGGCATATAATCTTCTCGCGGATGACTTCAGTTTGCAGGTACAAGGTTATCCAAATCCGAATGGTCTAAATGATAAACAGCGAGAGAAAGAGTCCGCTTGGCTGGAAGAAGCACAACTTCAGTCTCACTTGAGACTAGCCAGAGGATCTTTAGATAATAAAGAATGGTATGTTCCCAGGATAGTAGGCATCCAAGGGTATGAGCTCATTTGGCCCAAGGAGGTAAAAGTACTACAATGTCGCACATGCTATGACACCGGATATGTAAGTAATTTCACCCCCCTGAACCCCGGTGGTTCGTTGAGCAGATGGAATTTTAACACGCCGTTAAGTAAATTCACTTCTTTTGAGATTACACTTGACAAAAATCAGCCTGAAAAAGTGAAGTTGCCAATTGAGGTTGAAATCGGTCTTGAACTCCATTGTTCCGGAAGACAGTTTTCCTACCGGCATATCGTAGAAGTCTATGATTTAGGTAAGTCAATTCCTCTCGTGACCATCAAGCCAGCTCCTGGAGAGGATCTGGTGTCTTCACACCTTCAAGAAAATTCACTCTACTATAGCCAAGCTATTTGGAAGAATATTAGCGGTACCGCTCTTGTTGCTATGTTGGAGAGTTTTGGCTACACCTTCCAGGGACAGCCAATTACAGAAGTTATCGACCCAACACCGTTTGCCGTTACTGGCAACTATGTAGCTTACCGTTTTCATAATGAAAATGATGAACAGTGGGAAAAATTTTTAGGCACTCACCCAGATCTACGCTACAACAAAGAATATTATGATCAAGGAAAGGTAGACAAGATATACAAACAAGAAGAATATGTTCCTGTTCCAAGTGGCGGGGTCTGGGCTGAGGCTGTGCTGGGTCGGTTCAATTCGGCAGAGAAACTCGACGTCACCAGGTTCTGGAATTGGCAGGACTCTCCAATTCCGATTACAGCACCAGAGATCGCTCCGTTGCAGGCAAAAACGCCGACCGCTGACCAGCCAAATTTAACTGCAAGCCAGCTCGGACAGCCTGTGATTAACTTGGTCAATGCTCCAGCATTACCTGATCCAACAGGTATGAGCGCAGTACTTAATTCCGTCAGCAATGGAGCTATGTTCCGCGACATGAGCCATGCAGCAGAAACTATCGCTGCTGCAAATGCTGCACTTGCCTCAGGTTTCACGGCAGCAGGCCAGTCGCAACAAACTGCAAAGGACTATGCACAAATAGCGGCTGACTTGATGGCAAAAAAAGGACTTGGAGCTAGCAGTGGCGGTTCAAATGGTTCTTCTGCCATTGGTTCAAGTAATTCTTCTAACGGTTATAAGCCTTCTAACGTTTCTGAACTGGGTGCTAAATATAATGCAGCTGAGGCACTGGACAAAGAGTCAGCCAAATCGGGTGGTGCCACTGAAGGTAACTACAATAGCACATCTGGTAGCAATTCAAACGCGAGTTCAGGTACAATCTCCTCCGGCGAGTCTTCAAACATGACGTCAGATATGGGCAGCAGCCGTAGAGATCAGGTACTGGGCACAGGACCTTTGCAGATGCTTACAGACATGGCTTATGGTACTGTCAATTCTAACGACATATCTCAAATTGACAATGTTGAGATAGAGTGGGCTCGCCAGCATCCTGAAGGTCACGTTGAACCAGGAGTATTTGAAGGACGTGTTTATCAGGACATCCTGTCTCTTTGGAATTTTGACGTTGGAAGTGCTGACATTACAAAATTTGAAGCTGGTTTATGGGATTACATCAGGATGTTAAAAGAGTGGGATAACTTAGGAGATACTCTTATTATTACAGGGCATGCAAGTTCCAGCGGAAGCGAGGAAATAAATAGCACCTTAGCTCGAAAAAGAGCGTTAAACGTAAAAGATTGGCTCGTTAATAAAGGAGAACTAAATGAAATTTCGATCAGTATCGTACCATTAGGTACATCGTTCCCGATTCCCGATTCCCGGATCTTTGATCCCGAAGCGCGCGCAAGAGAAAGGCGTGTGGAGATTCGGCGCAATAGGCGATTATGGGCTCAGAATGATTATGATAGAGCTTTAAACATAGTTCAGAATATGCCAGATTCGGAGCGCAAAAGACGATTACAGGGCGTAATTCCAATATTAAAAAACCAATCCGGTGATGATAGATATATTGACAAAGCAGGTTTAGGGACAGCATACAGTTTTTATTCTAAACCTGGTTTCGAATGGCTTGATGATGTTGGACAATGGGATAAAAATTCTCCTAAAATTATATTTAGTGCACGTGATAACTGGATAAATAAAATTCATCCTGGATATTCAGATGGCGAAATCCTTAGCATACTTTTGTCAATGGATACAAGAATCTGGGAAGCTATACAATGGATAGCTGAACAGGAGGCCAGACATCAAGAAGGTGGCTTATCTACATTGATTGTTGAAGCTAAGAAATGGATCTCATTACAACAGTCCGATGCTAATAGCATTTACTTTTATTATCAGTGATTCACTTTAAATGATTAAGGATCAGGCTACAGAAAGTGCCATTTCTAGTGGTTGTAATTATCCTAAAAACTCAATACCTTTTTAATTTCATGTCTTGAGCAAACAATCGAGCTTTTGTTCTTTTAAACAATCCAATAGGTCTCATTGGTCTGAATAAGGCGAGTTTTGGGATAATCTCACCATAAAAGCTGGAATCAAAAGTAAAAAGTATTGGAATATGAGTAAAGGAAATATGCAAGACACTCGATATTTCGAAAAAAAACTCCGCGGTTACCTCTTCGGTACAGCCTGCGCAGACGCCCTCGGCTGCTCTGTAGAACTCCTTACTTTTGAGCAAATAAAACAGAAGTACGGGGAAAAAGGAATCCTTGAACTTCCGCCCAATTCTCCCTGGACTGATGATACTCAATTAATGCTTGTACTTGCCAGGGCTCTGCTTCGAGGAGCAGAACTTGAGCTTCCCGAGCTTATGAACAAGATAGCAGAGGAACTTGTACTCTGGCTGGACGAACCTGACCTGGGTGCAGGAGCGACTACAAGAGGCGCAGCCCTGAGTCTAAAGGACGGAATTCCCTGGAACAAATCCGGAATCAGCTCTAAAACCTGCGGAAGCCTTATGCGGGCTGGAATCCTCGGTTTTGTTTACCAAAACGACCCTATAAAATTGGTTAAAGTTGCTCAGGTTTCAGGCCGAATTACTCACTCTCATCCTGTTGCAGAAGCTGCATCGATTGCTGGAGCATACGCAGTGAAACTGGCTCTTGACGGGGTGGAACCCAGGGAAATGTTTGAACCACTTCTTGAGGTAACTCAGGGAATTTCTCAGGAATTCACTCAGGCACTGGAAAGTTCCTATAGAACGGCTTATAGTGACGTCGGAGATGAAGAAGGTTTGAAGAAACTCGGGCAGGGCTGGTATGCGGATGAGACTTTTGCTTTGGCATACTTCTGTATATTACGTTATCCGAACGATTATAAGAAAGCAATACAGACCGCAGTGAATATAACCGGAGACTCTGATTCGGTTGCAAGCGTAGCAGGAGGCATTCTTGGGGCCAGGCTGGGAATTGATGCGATACCTGTTTCCTGGATTGAAGCACTTAAGGAGAAAGAAAAACTGGAGAGAATGGTTGGGCCTTTGCTTGAAAAATATTTTCAGCTTTCAGGAAGTAAATTGAGGTCTTGAAATTAGATTGAACTATTGAGTTAAAATTGAGGTTTTGAAGTTAAATTGAGGTCTTGAAATGGATTTTTCCGAAAAAAATGGTTCTCCAGGAAGAATAATTTACTCTGAAAAAAATGACTGTTCTGAAAAAGATTTTTCTGAAAAAGATCTTTTTTTCGGAAAAGGCATCTACTGTTTGATATTTGAAAACCGAGCCTGCAAGCTTGAGATTGGTAAAAAAGGGGAGTTCTCTTTCAGTCCAGGGTTTCATATCTATGTGGGATCGGCTCTGGGGTCAGGAGGGCTTAAAAGAGTACAGAGGCACATCAATCTTTCCCGTAACCGGGACCGAAATCCCAGATGGCATGTGGATTATCTTCATCTGAATCCTGCTTTCAGGCTGGTTTCAGCAGTTTATGCTTTTACTTCTGAGCGGCTTGAATGTGAACTTGCCAGTAGAATAGGAGGAGATTCGGTGTATGGCTTCGGGTGCACGGATTGCACATGCAGTTCTCATCTATTTTATAGAATTAAAAATCCTCTTTCAGAGGTTATTGAAGCTTTTGAAGCCCTTGGACTTTCTGCCCTTGTACTGGAACTTTAATCTCTATCTCCTGTGCTGGAACTTTAACATCTATCTCTCTCGATTTTTTTCCTTTGTAATGGCAGGAAAGCTTAAGGTAAAGCAGGATTTATTATATTATCAAAAAAATAGAGTTGTTTAATCAGGGGATGTCCAATGGAACAATTCTCTTTTATTGCCTGCATGCCTGATATACCCGGGGCATTGCACAGGGCAGCCGAAATTGTTACACGGTACGAGGGAAACATTAACAGGATTCAGTATGACCGCAGGATAGATACACATACAGTTTTCTTTGAAGTGACGGCTCTTCCGCAGGCTTATGAAAAGATCCGCGAACAGCTTGAAAAAATAGGATATCTCCAGACTTCCCTTCAGTCAGTAGCGTTTCTGAAATTCAACGTTTACCTCCCGAATTGTCCTGGTGCTTTATTTGAATTCCTGAATTATATAACCTCATCGAGATCAAACATTACTTATCTTGATTTTGATGATCGGGGACAGCATCCTGAAAGGCTCGTTGTAGGTCTTCACATCGAGAACCCTAACATGATAGATGCCCTTCTGAATCAGCTTAAGTCCAGATACAGGCTAGAGATTTTAGAATATGATACAACCGGGGAGAAGCTTGATGATACGGTATTTTACCTTCGCTTGGCGCAGAAGCTCAGATCGTTTATCGGGAGCGCCGAAGATGCTTTTTTGATGCGATTCCTGCATGACATTAATCATATTACTCAGGAACTCTCAAACCATCAGAAAGACCCTATTGAGGTTTTTGAGAACATTTTGAAAGTAGGGGAATGCCTTAACCAGACGTCAGGAGACAATTTTTATGCCGACGTGCAGAGAGTCAGAATAAAGGATGATATTGAACTTTTCTGTTTTCAACTTCCCTGTGGGGGAAACATCTATCTCTTTGATACTCCTTCCGAAAGGGTCATGATTGACACTGGTTATGGAATTTATTTTCAGGACATTATGAATATGTTCCAGCACTACGGACTTGGGGATTTGAGCCGGCTTAAAAGGATTTATATTACTCACGCCGATGCTGATCATTGTGGAGCTGCAGGTTTTTTTCCCGCGCCATCCTATCTTAATCGCGAAACTTTTTTGATCACGCGGAAAACCAGCAGAGCTTATGGATCAAGCAACCAGGATTGTATTCTGGAAGAGGTTTATACGAAGATAATTAACCTTTTTTCAAAATTTACTCCTCCTACAAATACAGTTCTCTTTCCAGAAGTCTCCTTATTAGATGAAACAATCGAAAAAAGGGGTGAATTTCCTATTGTTGCTCGTTTTCTTATTGGTGACTTGGAGTTCGAAGCCCTTGCAGGGATGGGCGGACATATGCATGGAGAAATCTTCTATCTCTGTCCTGAAGAGGGGCTGCTCTTTCCTGAAGACGCAGTGATCAATTTCAAAAGCTTGAGTCCTGAGAGAACGGAATATAATGTTCTGGCTGATTATCTTATGACATCAGTGAACGTTGACAGCAAGCTTGCGCGAGAGGAAAGACAGGCTCTTCTTTCCCTCATTTCAGAGATTGATAATAAGCTCTCCAGAAAAAACCGAAAATGCATGATCTGCTGCGGACATGGTTCGATATCCGTACTGGATAATGGAAAACTTTTCGAGTACATAGGCTCAGAGAGATATTTTGCAGGGCAAAAATATATCTCTCTAGAATATTTGTGAATATTTAGACAAAGAAATCCTGAAATCATCAAAAGTTGAGTATCATAGATCTAATGTCAAAATCGAATAATCAAAAATAATATTATTAAACATAAAAAATCAAAGATTGAGATCAAAGATTGAATAATCATAATCAAAAAACTAGAGGTCTGCAGACCAAAAATCCATGTTCTGTTAATTTTTATTCAGAATTAATCTAGATTATAACTTTGCAAGACCGGCCGTTATTATTGACTGGGGGTAAGTCCAATCTCCTTTATACTCCAAATCCGATGCAAATAATCTGTCAATGACTATTCTGGAGGAATTTGCTTATTCTCCTCCTCTCCCTCCGAAACCCTGACTACTTCCTCCTGACGAGGGACCACCTTCTCCAGTTTCACCAACTCCGGTTCCACCGAATGACTGGCTTTTTCCTCCTCCACCCCCACCGATTTTTTGGCTGGCTGCATCTATCGCTTGCATAAGGGAGTCAGCTGACTTGTATTCCTCGTCGGGAATCATTTCTATCTGTTTAATTACCTCTTCGGAAAGATTTTGCTTTCTAGCATGCTCTAAAACTTGTTCTTTTCTAATTGGAAAATGTACATTTCTTAATATATCCTGCATACTGCTGGCACTTGCTCTCATACCTTTCACCTTCCGCATGTTTTATGGATTTACCCCCAAATCGTATATATATTAATTATATAAATAAATACTTAATTATATTATTTGAAAACATTTCTTTTGATGCTGGAAATTCTTCTCAAGAATTTAAGCTCAAAAAGAGAAAAATTAATTATTTTTTCAGAATATGTAACTTTTTTACAAAAATATACTATATATTAATACTAACATTTTGTTATTTGCTAATTTTTAACATAATTTTATAAATAAATGTTAACATTCATATAGTAAATCAACATATATTCATACTGACAAGTTCGGCTTCCTTCAGAAAGCTTTAATAAGTATTGATTTTGCTGCAAAGAAGGAAGATTTTGTTAAGTGCTAAGGAAAATAGCGCGACGATATTCTGTGGAGTATAAATAACTCCAGAGAAGGAGTATACAAAAGCTACGGATATTGTCAAGGAGTTTAAAGGAAACTAAACAAAAGCAAAGGGGATATCGTGGAAACTGATAGTAAGGATGGAAGTATTAAAGAACTTCCAATGGAAATTCAGAAAATATTAGCAAATATAGATTTTCCTGTAAACAGGAAAGACATTATTGAACAAGAAAGGAAGAGTGGAGCGATCCCGGACATACTGCAGGAACTTGGCATGCTTCCAGACAGAAAATATGATAGCGCTGAGGATGTCGCCAAGGAACTTCACAATATTTACATCGGGATCTCATCCTAAAAAGCAACTTATTGGCTCTTCGATTTTCATGGGTTGAGAATAATCACTTAGTTAAAAAATTGGCCGGTCTAAATGAGAATTATCGAGATTGAATGTGATTTTTAACAACACATGGATCAATTTTATGCATGCTATTTCCATATGGGGAATTGATGTAATTACTCACTCAAAATAACGAAGAGCCAATTATTAATACTATAATAGATCCAATTATTTTGTGAATTGTTGTATCCTAAAATGATTTCGCAGATTCAAAACTATTTGAAAGTTCAATAGGCGATACAATAGCAATTCAACATCCATTTTTTTCAAATTGAAGAAAAGTTGAGACTATTTTGAGCAGTCATTTGCAAAAGTAAGCGTGAAAATTCTGAGATAATCTATCCCTAAAGGATGTGATTGATTGTTTTCACATTAATATTTTCTTTTTATTAGTCCAGTTCTTGAGTTCCTCCACCGCTGACAGTTAGAATTTGTCCGCTTATCCAGGAAGCTGCAGGGGAACATAAGAACAAAGCCGCCTGGGCAATATCATCAGGATAACCTAATCTGCCAAGTGGAGTTTTTTTGAGCATATTATTCTCAATCTCAGGTGTTAAAACTGTTTCAAGTGCTTGAGTCATAATGGCTCCAGGAGCTACTGCATTAACGCGTATGCCCTTAGGGCCAAGCTCAAAAGCCATATTTCGAGTAAGATGGTTGACAGCGGCTTTTGATGAGGAATATGAGGTCATATTTACATTTATATTTTCGGCAGCCATAGAACTAATATTCAAAATGGATCCATGCCTTATCTTTTCCATATAAGGAACACATAATTGGCTCAATCTGAATCCCGAAAAGACATTTAGTTTATATGCCCATATAAAATCATCCATAGGCATATCAAAAGGTTTAGGACCTCCACCACCAACGTTATTAACAAGAATAGTTATTTTCCCAAATTTTTCAATGGTTTCATCAACAAGATTTGCAAGCTCTTCTTCTTTTGTAACATCACAGGATTTTCCAAAGGCTTTGTCACCATTTGCTTTGATCTCATCAGCTACTTTGTATGCTGCCTCAGTATCCAAATCACTTACAATAACAGAGGCACCAGCTTTTGCAAATAAACGGCATATAGCTCGTCCAATTCCAGCTCCACCGCCTGTCACAATGGCAACTTCGTCCTTCAATCCAAATAAATCTTCAAATTTCATTTTTTCCCCCTCCCCAACAGATATTATCTTCTACTTATTTTTTGTTTAGAGATCTGTATAGTTACTTTTTTGTTAATCCGTAATTATAGTAATCTCTACTTAAAAGTAAGGCAAAGAAAGTACTTCAAGGCAGACTTCAAGGCAGAATGCTTCTTACAACTAAGCAAATCCCCCCATTAAGGTATGTTTTCTCCACCAATCCGAATATCCCTAACATGAAGAAGGTTCGTTCTGTTCGGAATCCATTCTCATTTTATGACTTTGAAAGAAACTGTACTTTCATTAGTTATTCTGCATACTGTTTGCACTGGAAAATGAACATTTCTCAACATATTCTGCATACCACTTTGGAATAATAACTGTAGATTTTCCAATAGTTTTCCAAAAAAGATAACAAGAAAAATGTTATTTTTCGAATATATCTGTGGAAGGTCGGATAAAAAACCTCAACTATTTATTTTACAAATATGCTTTCTGCTGCTGAAAAAGTACATGAGTAAGAGTATAACATTCTGAGCAAGAGTATAACATTTATTCCATTATTAGTAACAGATCTGTTCAATGTATCACTTTGTATATTGACAGTCATAGTTTTAAACTAAACATTACAAAAATAATTAACTCTTCCAGTCTTGAACATTCCCACCACTTCCACCGCCGACGGTTAGAACTTGTCCGCTTATCCAGGAAGCCGCAGGAGAACATAAAAACAAAGCAGCCTGAGCAATATCCTCAGGATAGCCTAATCTACCAAGCGGAATTCTTTTGAGCATATTTTTTTCAATTTCAGGTGTTAAAATCGCTTTAAGTCCTTCAGTCATAGTGACTCCAGGAGCTATTGCATTGACCCTTATACCCTTATGGCCAAGCTCAAAAGCCATGTTTCTAGTAAGATGATTGACAGCGGCTTTTGCTGATGAATATGAGGTCATATTATAATTTATGCCTTCGGAGGCCATAGAACTAATATTCAAAATGCACCCATGCCTTATCTTTTCCATATAAGGAACACACAATTGACTCAATCTGAAATTCGCAAAAACATTTATTTTATATGCCAATATAAAATCATCCATAGGCATATCAAAAGGTTTAGGACCTCCGCCAGAGGCATTATTAACAAGAATAGTTATTTTTCCAAATTTTTCAATGGTTTCATCAACAAGATCTACAAGATCTTCTTCTTTTCCAACATCACAGGATTTTCCAAAGGCTTTTCCGCCATCTGCTTTGATCTCATCAGCTACTTTGTATGCTGCCTCAGTATTTATATCACTTACAGCAACAGAAGCACCAGCTTTTGCAAATAAATGACATATAGCTCGTCCAATTCCAGCCCCGCCGCCTGTTACAATGACAACTTCGTCCTTCAATCCAAATAAATCTTCAAATTTCATTATCTCCCCTCCTCAACAGATATTATCTTCTACTTATTTTTTGTTTAGAGATCTGTATAGTTACTTTTTTGTTAATCCGTAATTATAGTAATCTCTACTTAAAAGTAAGGCAAAGAAAGTACTTCAAGGCAGACTTCAAGGCAGAATGCTTCCTACAACTAAGCAAATCCCCCATTAAGGTATGTTTTCTCCACCAATTTAAATATATCTTACGATTTAAATATATCTTCCAATTTTAATATATCTTCTACGGTTGATACTACTAAAACCGACTCTTTCCATTTTTCTTAAAAACTCTTTAATATATAACATAAGTGATACATGTATGAGAAGAACAACATCATAGTAGGAGAAGACGATATTTTTTAGAAATCGTATCTATCCCTGAAAATATATGCGAGGGGTGCGATTCGAACGCACGGATTCCTACGAAAATGGGTCCTAAGCCCATCGCCTTTGACCTGGCTGGGCAACCCTCGCACTAATGCTCGATTTCATTTAATGTATTTAGTTTAATATAAAAAATAAAAAGAGCAATTTAGATTTTTAAAGAAAAATTAAATGCGCCGACCGGGATTCGAACCCGGGTTTTGGGCTTGGAAGGCCCAAGTCATAGCCGCTAGACCATCAACGCAAACTGCAACACATCTAGAGGTATTTGTTATATATATTCTTTTCGCTACTCAAGCTCCACAAGCCTTTTTAATAGAGCTCTACGGAAAATTTATCTCTACATATTCTCTGGCTTAGTGGCGTCCGCAGTTGAAAATATTATAATGACCTCCTCTACACATGCATTTTTTAAATATAATAGCTGGACGAATTAATCACAGTCCTTTGCTTCAAATTGTCTGATAGAGGGATAGAATAAGATATAATTATAAAATCTGCCATTAATGGGTATAAACTCCCGTTTATATCATTGATCTGTTATATATCTTAATTTTATATGCTTAGTTATATCTTATTGTCAACCTCCCTTTTGTGTAAGAAGGACTTTTTGAACACATATATTTAAGAGTATATTCAAAAAAATATACTCTTAATAATCTTATTTTATTACTCTGATTCCTTGTTAAATTCTCTATTTTTTATAATTTTTTAATAAACGCACATTTTTTCCTGTGTCTATCTTTCAAAAAATTATTATTTAACATTTGAAGATACGCGACAGTATAAATGTGAAAGTAATTTTATTATCTTAGTGGAAAAACAAACATTATTTTTTTATACACTCTTGGATGGGTATTTTTCTTTCAGTTTTCTATCAGGATGTTTCTCCGATATCTTTTGAATATATCTTCTATAAGCATAATGTAAATTTTTGCGTGACCTAAAGTGGTTCTACTATGGGCATAGTTTACTTGGTCTTTATTTAGAGATCTTTGGTCAAGTTTTCTTCCAATATTTTGCATACCCATTTTGTAACTTATAAATATTCAGAGCTTAACAAAAAGTTAATGTAATGATCGCGTTATACGGAGTTTTAAACGAATACAAAAGAAAATACTGCTCGCACTTTTTCTTACTGCTGGTCTTTTCTGGCGTGTGTGTTTTGGTGTGTCGGGCAAAAGTAAAGTTTCATAATTAATTACAAAATCCCAGAAAATAAAAGTAAATTCTAGAAAATTATTTAATATGGAATCTTGAGATGGCCCCACAATGACAGTTTTTGAACTAAGGGACGAAAACAATGATAACTTGAAGGTTCATCTAGAATATACAGGCAGCTTCCTTCTTACCTTGTTGAAGGAAATAGTAGATATTTACTAAGCGGTGTTTCTGAACTTAAGTTTGAGTCGTATAAGACCGTTATCGGATGCCCGTCCAAGTACACGGAGTAATATTGATGAATATTGAAGAGTGGGAAGAATACAGATATGTCGAATCAGGAATAAATAACTTCATTGCTCAAATGAATGAGTCCAGCTTAAATAAAATGGTCGAGCATGTCTGTAATACCGGAGGAAAGAGAATCAGACCAATTATTCTCCTTCTATCCAGTGAGATCTGCTCGGGTTCGTACCGTCAGAGCCTCGATGCAGCTCTTGCTATTGAAATGATGCACTCGGCTTCCCTCATCCATGATGACCTGCTGGATCAGGGGCTTGTTAGAAGAAATCTGCCTTCAGCCCCTGAAAAATTTGGCCCTTCTAAGGCGCTTCTTTGTGGTGACTATTTAATTGCAAAATGTTTTGAGTTTATTTCTCCTTATGGGGAAAAAGTAGTCAGAGATTTTGGAAAAGCAGGAATGGACATGGCTGAAGGAGAAGTTCTCGATCTGAGACTCGATAAGAACAATTTCGAGGAAAGCAATTATTTTGAATGCATTTACAAGAAAACGGCCTCTCTATTTGCGATCAGCGCTTCTATTGGGGCATATATTGGAGGGGCTGATGAAGTCCTGGCCGGGCGTTTTAATTTCTTCGGAAATTGCTTGGGAACTGCATACCAGATTGTTGACGATATTCTTGAATTTCTGGAAGTAGTCGAAGGCAAAGAATCGAAATTTACATCTGAAACTCTGCCTCATGTATACATGAAGAGTATGTCAAAGGAAGAAGCAGTACAAAAGTCCATAGATGCCGTAAAACTTCGTGTTAATGCCGCAAAAGAAACCCTTGTGACAGTCAAAGCATGTCCGGCAAGGGATAAACTCTTTCAGATTACAGATTATATAACTGTCGATATGCTTGAGAATGTTTAATTACTCAGCTCTTCCTGAAAAATGAATTGTAGCTCTATTGAATTCACTGTATATAATGAAAATAATATTACTATCTTCTATCCAATTTAATAAGTCTCTAATAAGTCTTCCATTTTTGCTAACAACTTTACCAGGTGTATCCATGCGAGTATATGAAAGTCCGTTGATTAAGGTAAATGCCAGTACAGAAAACGAAAAAATAGTGCTTGATGCAGAAGGTCCTCTTTCCCAGCTTGCAAAACCCATCCTCAAGCGTATAAACAACATTTTTGCGGAAGAAAAACCCATTTCAATGGATGAAAATGAGATTATTTTCTCTACATGGATCCCGCCTATTCCTGGGCCTGTTTTCAGCCGTGTGATAAGTGCTGAGATTGCAGCTATCCGGAAAAAAAGAGTTCCTGACCAGCTCTCAATAGGAATCACTGCTCGCTGTCCCAACCGCTGTATCCATTGCGGAGCAGCTGGTATCAAGCCAGAAAGGGAATTGACCCTTGATGAAATCTCAGGAGCTGTAGACCAAAGCCTGGATCTTGGTTCTTATCTTATTTCTTTCGATGGCGGGGAGACAATGCTCCGGAATGATCTTGTTGAAATGGTAGCCAGAGTAGATAAATCCAGGGCAATTGCCACCTGTTTCACATCAGGTTTCAGGCTTTCCGAAGAAAGGGCAAGAGAGCTTAAAGCCGCAGGTCTATACGCTTCAAGAATTAGTATAGACAGCCCGTTTGAAGCCGAACATGACCGTATTCGGGGTCGAGAGGGGGCATACAAAGACGCAATCATTGGAATCAAGAATGCGAAAACTGCCGGGATCCTCACTGATATGTTTGTGGTCGTTTCCCCTCACAATATTGACGACCTTGAGGAATTTTATAACCTTGCAGTTAATCTTGGAATGCATGAACTCTCTATCTATGAGATTATTGCAGTAGGACGTTGGCTTGATCACGAGGATGAGGTAATAGGGGAAAAGGATGTCTCTCGGCTCGAGAAATTCCAGAAAAAGATGAATGCTAAACCTGAGGGTCCCAGAGTCACCGCATTCCCGTACTTTATGGGTCCGAGTCTTTTTGGGTGTTTTGCAGGCAGAAGATGGATACATGTTGCTTCGGATGGAGAAGTAATGCCGTGTGCCTACACTCCGCTCTCCTTCGGAAATATCTGTGAAGAATCCCTGGAAGCTATCTGGAAGCATATGGGTAAGCATAATGCCTACAAAAAGGATAATTCCGCTTATTGCATGATGCGCAACCCTGATTTCCGGAAGGAATATATTCATACAATACCTCAGGGCGCAAAGATCCCTTACAGGATAAAATAACATTCTTTATGTTATTTTTTATTTTATTTTTTAATTGTCAGTGTGGAGAATAAGTATTTTCAGGGATTATTTTCTTAAAACTCTCCTTTTTCTCTGATAATGAGTTTATTTTCCTAATCTAAATATTTACTACTGATATCTGCATACCAGATCCATACTTCTTCAGAGCTTGGATAGAAGTCAATTTTAGAAAGTTAGCTTTTGAATTGCTTGATTTTTCTCGAAAATGGATTTATTTATTAAAAAATTTTATAGCGTTAACCAAACGAAATAACTTTCATTTCGTGCTTAAAAAATCCTTGATATCCTTTTATTTGGAAAAAAAGAAGCTAAACTGGCTTGTGTAATATGATCCATTTATAATTTTTCAACTGATTTTAATAGAATTTTGAATATACTCTACAGATTTTACTCAACTCATTCGGGTTGCGCTTCACATTTTATTTTTGAGCATTTTATCTGAAATTTTTCAGTACTTAATTATATTTCACTGTCAGTATCCAATTATTTTTTACTGTTATATTTAATCTTTTTCATTTTACTCATATATCTTGCTATTTATAATTATTTTCTTCTTAAAAAATTCTTATACTCTATATACATCATGATTTTTCGTTATAGTTCTTACACTCTTCTTTGATAAAACCGAAGCTGTTATATAGTTCTTTTGCGAAGGATTTGTTAACTATCTCCATTGGAGTAGGGATTTTTAATTATTAATTTATATATTAAATTTTGAGAGACGGAGATTCACATGGCTAAAAATGAAATCTTATCTGAAATAAAAAAAGCAGAGGGAAGCGCTAAATCAATGGTTGACGAAGCCATTGAAGCTAAAAACAGGCGTATCTCCGAAGCTCGGGCTGAAGCCAGGGAAATCCTGAAACAGGCCGAAATCGATGCACATAAAGCTGCACAAGACTCTTTTAAAGAGGGTGAAAAAAAGATCCTGGAGGAAAGAGATAAGATCATAAACGATGGTGAAAAAAACGCATTAGCCATGTCCCAAAAAGCTCAAGCTAACATCGACAAATCCGTCAATTACCTTGTACAGGAGTTTGAGAGGGCGGTCCTTAATGAGTAGACCTAAAGAGATGACAAGGGCCGTTATTGTCGGGCACAAAAGCATTCTAAAAGAAACCATCGATGCATTGCATGATACAAATCTTTTTCATATCGAAGATTTTGTCGAAGACGAGTCTGGTTTTAAGATCAGCAAGCCATTTAAAAACGGAGAAGAAGTCTCTAAAAAGCTTGTGAAGATCCGCTCTATCGCCAATTATTTGGGGATTGAAAGCAAAAAACCGGTAGTTCAGAAATCTGACGCTGTTCTGCGTGAACTTGACTCGAAGTTAAATGAACTGGACAGGACAATTTCAGCTAAAACGGAATCTATTTCCCAGCTTGAAAATGAATTAAAAGATATGGACTCCCAGAAAAGGGAAATCCTGCCTTATCTGTCCATTGATCTTGACTTTGAATATTACCGTGGCTACGAAAGCCTCAAGGTTTTCGCGGGCACTTTAAAAAGTAACCTGGAAGCAAGTCAGATTTCAAGTATCACCCAAGCTTACGAACTGTACTTTGACCCTCAATCAAAAGCAGTGGTACTGTTTGTAGCTAAAAATGATGCCGACAAAGTTTACGAATTACTTCAGGGTCTTGGATTCAAAGAGCTTAGAGTTCCGGAAAGAGGTGGTGTCCCAAGCGAACTTTTAAGATCCATTGAACAGAGAGAAGCCGAAGTCACCAGAAGGATCGAATCCTTTAAGGGCGAGATCGAGTCCTTGAAAACAAGGTACGCCGATTTTATCCTTGCAAGCGACGAGGTTCTGAGTATCGAGAGTCAGAAAGCAGAGCTGCCTCTTAGAATAGCTACATCTGAAAACGCGTTCATAATTGATGGATGGACTCCCACCGAGAGTTATGACAAACTTGTCAGTGTAGTTAATAGTGCCACTAAAGGCAAGGCATACGTCACTAGCCTCGAAGTCCACGAGGAAGAAGAAGAAAGTGCCCCTGTCGAGTACAACAACTCAAAAGTTGTGGCACCGTTGCAGCAGGTTATGGATCTGTACTCTAGGCCTAAATATACTGAAATTGATCCATCCTCAGCGATTTTCATTACCTTCCCGCTGATTTATGGAATGATTCTCGGAGACATCGGATACGCATTGATACTGGGAACAATTGCACTGGCTATCAAGAAGGCAATGAAGTCAGATGCAGTTAGCGATCTCATGAATATTCTTATCTATTGTCAGATCTCAGCAATTATCTTTGGAGTTCTTTATGGTGAGTTCCTTGGATTCTCGCTTGCGAGCTTACATACAGCACATGGAGTAACGCCGGGCTTGATTCCAGGTTGGGAAACTATCACTCTCTTTGAGAGTATTGGAGGAGAAGAATTTACTTTCCCGATTCACAGGTCTCACATGGTAATGACTATGATTGGACTAAGCGTTTTTGTCGGACTGCTTCACTTAAATCTTGGGTACCTGTTCGGATTTTCAAACATCTTAAGGCACCACGGGATGAAACACGCTATTCTTGAAAAAGGCAGTTGGATGATTATTGAGCTTGGTGCAATCCTTGCAGCAGCTGGTTATCTTGGCGGTTCAGCATTGATGTATGTCGGTGCTATTGTTCTTGTTCTGGGAATTGTGATGCTCGCCATGGGCGAGGGTATCGCTGGTGTGGTCGAATTGCCATCTCTTATGGGTAACGCTCTCTCGTATGCCCGTATTATCGCAGTCGGTCTATCTTCGATTTATATCGCAGGTACAGTCAATGACATCGCCTTCGGAATGATCTGGTCTGATCATTCTCAGATTGGTTTCGCAGCCGTAGCTGCAATTCTCGTATTTATACTCGGACATGGCCTTAACACTGTTCTGAGTATTATCGCTCCCGGACTGCATGCACTCAGGTTGCAGTATGTAGAATTCTTTGGAAAATTCTATCAAGGCGGGGGCAGAAAATTCAACCCATTCGGATATATAAGAAAATACACGGAGGAATAAAAACATGGTAGATGGAGCAACAACAGGTCTTTTTCTTGACGCAGCAGGAATGAAAGCACTCGGTGCAGCAATCGCAATCGCAATTACTGGATATGCATCTGCAATAGCTGAGAAAGATATTGGTACAGCAGCAATCGGCGCAATGGCAGAAAACGAAGGATTATTCGGTAAGGGTCTGATCCTTACTGTCATTCCAGAAACCATTGTTATCTTCGGTCTCGTCGTTGCACTGCTTATCAACTCTGCTTAAATTTAAGAGCTCCCGCTCTTAAATTTCTTAGAGCATTGCTTTTAAGTCTTTAAGTCTACCTGGACTTTTTTCTCGCTAGGCAGACTTAAAGCGGTTGTATGCTCTAAGTTCCCCCTTAAGTATCGTTGCACTCTAAGCAGCTTAGAGTTTTTCTCTAGGCTTTAGAGCACTTTTTTGCTCTAAATTTATTTGGAGGTGTAAGCATGGGACTAGAGATCGTTGTAAAAGACATCCAAGAGGGTGCAAGAGCTGAGGTTTCCCGTATAAAAGCCGAAGGCGATGCAAAGGCCTCCGAGATCATAAATGAAGCTAAAGAAATACAGAAAAAAATGCTCGGGGATAGCCTAGCTAAAGCGGAAGAGGACCTCCAAAATCTGCACCAGCAGGTCATATCAAGTGCAAATCTGGAAGTGAAAAGAATTACGCTTAACAAGCGTAAGGATCTTCTAGATAAGGTTTATATCCAGACAGTTGAAAAAATCAAGTCAATGCCGGCATCCAAAAAAGAAGAGCTGTTGAAATATATTCTCAACAAGCACGAAGCTAGTGGTGCTAGAGTTTACTCTTCTAAGGATTCAGAAGATATTGTCAAGAAGTTAACTTCTCTATCTTACGCTGGCAATATTGATTCGATTGGCGGAGTTGTTCTGGAAAACGAAGATGGGACAGTCAGGTTAGATTTCACATACGATTCAATCCTGAAAAACGTGTATGAGCGTTCATTGAAGCAGATATCTGATCTATTATACGGGTGATGTTCGATGCGGCTTTTGGAGAGACTCTGGGGACAAAAACCCTCACGAAAATCCGATAAGAAAAAAAAAGGCACTTCTAACTATCCTTATGCCGTAACCCGTGTCCGCGCTATGAAGAGCAAGCTGCTCCCTAAAGAATCATATCCCCGGCTTCTTAATATGGGGATTGATGAAATTACCCGCTTTATCCAAGAGTCTGAATATAAAAACGACGTTGACGAACTGGCAATGAAATATAGTGGTGGCGATCTGGCAGAACATGCATTGAACAGGAATCTTGCGCTCACCTATGATAAGTTGGTAAGAATCACCTCCGGAGAGTTGAATTACCTGATTGTCGCATATCTGAAAAGATATGACATCTGGAACATAAAGACACTTCTTCGTGGTAAAATCTACAACGCATCTGCTGAAGATATCATGGAGTCTCTGATTGCTGCCGGGGAGTTTACTTACACTTCTATGTCAGAACTTGCAGCAAAGGCCACATATCAAGAAGTTATTGAGGGCTTAAAATATACCGAGTATTACCCCTTGCTGCAGAAGTTTGACGGAACTAACCTGGCATACGTAGAAAACGAGCTTGATAAGTTATATTATACAATCTTGTTTGAAGCGATCGGAAAACCAAGATCTAAGGATCGTAAGCTCTTTGTTAAAGTTGTCAGATTGGAAGTAGACGTTAAGAATTTAATTAACCTTTTCAGGCTGAAAAAAGCAGGAGTTACGCAGCTCGACGAAATCATGCCTCTCATGATTGAAGGCGGTCTTGAGTTAAAGCCCGAGAAACTGGCGTCTCTCTCATATGACGAATTTGTCAATGAGCTTCAAAGAACTCAGTACTGGGATGCAATTTCGGGCGTTACGGGTCCGGATATAACTTCTTTGACTACTCTTGAAAGCAGGCTCACAAGATATTATCTTGAATCTTCAACCATTCTTTCGCATGTATCTCCGATCTCAGTTGTACCTATTCTGGACTATATTATTCATAAAAATAATGAGGCTACTAATCTCCGGATCATTTTCAGGAGTAAAGAAGTTGGCCTCAATGATGAGTTAATCAAAGACCAGTTGGTGGTTATCTAATGGAATTAGCGGTGATCGGAAAGAGCGAGTTTGTTACAGGATTCAGACTGGCTGGTGTCAGGAAGGTTTATGAAGCCGCGGATATCGCGGCCACTGAGTCCATTGTAAAATCTGTGCTTGAAGATAAGAGTATCGGGATTCTTGTAATGCATAATGATGACATTGGTAATCTGCCGGAAATTCTAAGGAAAAACTTGAATGAGTCTGTCCAGCCTACAGTAGTAGCCCTGGGAGGCAGTGGATCAGGCTCGAGTTTAAGAGATAAGATAAAACAAGCGGTAGGTGTTGATCTGTGGAAGTAAAAGGTGAAATTTATCGTGTGGCTGGGCCTGTCGTCACCGCTATCGGCTTGCAGGCAAAAATGTATGACCTGGTCAAAGTCGGTAATGAAGGTTTAATGGGTGAAGTCATCCAGATATTGGGGCCCAAGACCATCATCCAGGTATACGAAGAAACCGCAGGCATCAAGCCAGGAGAACCCTGTGTATCTACAGGTATGTCTCTGTCCGTGGAGCTTGGTCCGGGTCTTCTTTCCAGTATTTATGACGGTGTTCAAAGGCCTCTACACGTTCTGCTTGAGAAGATGGGTAACTTCATTCAGAGAGGTGTCAGCGCAGATGGGCTTGATCACAAGAAACTCTGGGAGTTTAAACCCATTGTCAAGAAAGGCGACATCGTAAAAGGCGGAGAAGTAATCGGTGTTGTACAGGAAACCGTGAATATTGAACATAAGATCATGGTGCCTCCTGACATCTCAGGTACAATTGCCGACATTAAGAGCGGAAGCTTTACGGTAATAGATACAGTCTGTACCCTTACTGATGGGACCGAATTGCAGATGATGCAGAAGTGGCCTGTCAGGAGACCCAGGCCTGTAAGGGCAAAACTTACTCCAGAAAGGCCTCTGGTTACAGGACAGAGAATCCTTGACGGTCTTTTCCCTGTAGCAAAAGGCGGAACTGCTGCAATTCCCGGACCTTTCGGATCTGGAAAGACTGTTACTCAGCAGCAGCTTGCAAAGTGGAGTGACACTGAAATTGTGGTTTACATCGGTTGTGGTGAGCGCGGAAACGAAATGGCAGACGTTCTTAGTGAATTCCCAGAACTCGAAGACCCGCAGACCGGCCGCCCACTGATGGAGCGTACTGTTCTTATCGCTAACACTTCAAACATGCCTGTGGCTGCAAGAGAAGCATCTGTGTACACCGGAATTACCATTGCAGAATACTTCCGTGACATGGGATTAGATGTCTCCCTTATGGCAGACTCCACCTCAAGGTGGGCAGAAGCTATGAGAGAAATTTCCTCCCGTCTGGAAGAAATGCCTGGTGAAGAAGGTTACCCAGCATACCTGTCTGCAAGGCTTGCCGAATTCTACGAGCGTTCCGGTGTTGCAGAATCACTTTGCGGTGAGAAAGGTTCCATTACTGTCATTGGAGCAGTATCTCCACCTGGCGGTGACTTCTCAGAGCCTGTTACGCAGAACACCCTGCGTATCGTGAAAGTGTTCTGGGCTCTCGATGCCAAGCTATCTCAGAGGCGTCACTTCCCGGCTATCAACTGGCTGAACAGTTACAGTCTGTACAAGGAAAGCCTTAACGACTGGTTTACAGACAATGTGGCTCCTGACTATGTGGCTCTGAGAGAAAGAGCAATGGAAATGCTTCAGACAGAATCCGAACTGCAGGAAATCGTGCAGCTCGTAGGTTCCGACGCTCTGCCAGACGATCAGCAGCTTCTGCTTGAAATTTGCCGTATGATAAGGGAAATCTTCCTGCAGCAGAATGCATTCCACCCGATAGATACCTACAGCCCCTTCTCTGAGCAGTACAGGATCATGCAGGCAATAATGAAGTACGGAGATGCTGCACAGGAAGCTTTGAAATCAGGTGTTCCAGTCTCGGAAATTGTCAAGATGTCGTCCAAGGATGAGCTTCCGAAGGTTAAGTTCGAGGAGAACTTCGATGCTGCTATGAATGCTGTACTGGCAAAGATGGATAAAGAGTTTGCATCCCTGAGAGGTAGGTAAGCATGGTAAAAGAGTATAAGACAATCACTCAGATTGCAGGACCTCTTGTCTTTGTTGAAAAAACAGAGCCTGTAGGCTATAAAGAAATCGTTACTATCAACCTTCCTGACGGAACAACCCGAAGAGGCGAGGTGCTGGACTCATCTACAGATATTGTCGTTATCCAGATTTTTGAAGGTACTGGTAGTCTGGACAAGGAATGTGGTGTAGTCTTCACAGGGGAAACCCTGAAGCTCCCTGCATCCATCGATCTCCTTGGAAGGATCCTTTCAGGTTCAGGAGAACCTCTTGACGGCGGGCCCAGGATTGTGCCTGACCAGCTTCTGGATATCAACGGAGCGGCAATGAACCCATACGCCAGGCTGCCTCCAAAGGATTTCATTCAGACTGGTATCTCCACAATCGACGGAACAAACACCCTTGTCCGTGGACAGAAACTGCCTATTTTCTCAGCTTCAGGTCTCCCACACAACGAAATTGCTCTGCAGATTGCAAGACAGGCGGCTGTGCCTGGATCAGAAGCGGCTTTCGCAGTAGTTTTCGCAGCAATGGGTATTACCAATGAAGAAGCCCAGTACTTCATGAGCGACTTCGAAAAGACCGGCGCTCTTGAAAGGGCTGTGGTGTTCCTGAATCTGGCAGATGACCCTGCTGTCGAACGTATTGTCACTCCTCGTATGGCTCTGACTGCAGCTGAATATCTGGCATACGAACACGGCATGCACGTTCTTGTTATTCTGACCGACATTACTAACTATGCAGAAGCTCTCCGTCAGATGGGTGCCGCCCGTAACGAAGTTCCTGGCCGTCGTGGGTATCCTGGTTACATGTACACTGACCTTGCAACTCTCTACGAGCGCGCAGGTATTGTAAAGGGAGCAAAGGGATCAGTTACGCAGATTCCAATTCTTTCGATGCCTGGTGACGATATTACCCACCCGATTCCTGACCTGTCCGGGTATATTACTGAAGGACAGATTGTGGTTTCAAGAGAATTGCATAGGAAAGGTATCTACCCGCCAATTAATGTGTTGCCATCCCTATCAAGGCTGATGAACTCCGGTATCGGAGCAGGCAAGACCAGGGAAGACCACAAGGCAGTTTCTGACCAGATGTACGCAGGTTATGCAGAAGGGCGTGACCTGAGAGGTCTAGTGGCTATCGTCGGTAAAGAAGCTCTGTCTGAGAGAGATATCAAGTTCCTTGAGTTTGCCGACCTCTTCGAACAGAAGTTCGTTACACAGGGCAGAAACGAAAACAGGACAATTGCAGATACACTGGATATTGGATGGAATATTCTTGCACACCTGCCTGAAAACCAGCTGGGTAGGATTGACAACAAGTACATCCAGAAATACCATCCTGCACACAGAAAGGGTCAGTGATTACCATGGCTCAAGACGTAAAACCAACTCGATCGGAGCTAATCGAGCTCAAGAAAAAAATCAAGCTCTCTGAAAGTGGCCACAAGCTCCTTAAGATGAAGAGAGATGGTCTTATTCTTGAGTTCTTTAAGATCCTTAACGAGGCAAGGAACGTCAGAACCGAACTGGATGCTGCCTATCTAAGCGCTGCAGAAAAAATCAATCTCGCCTCTGCTGTAAACGGAATGGTTGCGGTCAAATCAACCGCTTTTACAGCGAAGGAATCTCCCGAAATCCAGCTTTCAGGCCACAACATCATGGGTGTCGTGGTGCCAAAAATCAGTTCTACAGGCGTCCACAAATCTCTCATTGAGAGAGGTTACGGTATCGTTGGGACAAATTCATATATTGATGAGTCTGCAGATGCCTATGAGGTCCTGGTAGAAAAGATTATAACGGCAGCAGAGCTGGAAACTACAATGAAGAGACTTCTTGATGAAATCGAGAAGACAAAAAGGCGTGTAAACGCTCTTGAATTCAAAGTGATTCCAGACCTCATTGCAACCATGAAGTTTATCCGCTTTACTCTTGAAGAGATGGAAAGGGAGAATACGTTCCGGTTGAAGAGAATCAAAGCAAGAACTAAATCTTGATTTGAATATGGCAGCGTGTGATGATCAACCTAATCTGGTTGAAAGAGCAGTATTTAAATTAGCTGAACCCAAAAACCAGGCCCGCCTATTGCAGGTGGCCTGGAGAATTTCTCTTCTTATGATGGTTCTGGGGTTCATCATTATAATAAGAACAATTAATCCAGACTTTCTGTGACCTGAATTTCAGGATGATTCATATCCTGAATTCAGCCACAGACTTCTGTTTTTAGTCGAAATTATCTCATTTAAGATATCATTTCTATGTTTATTTTTAACAAATGTTCTTTTTTGGTGTAGTTAGATTGAGGTTTGCATGTCTTCTATGCTTACAATCCGCAGTTCAAATCTTAATCCACTTCTGATATTGTTGGACATTTTTATTATTTAGAAAGCTATTTTAACGACAAACAGTAATCTCTAATTTATATGCAAAACGAAGCAAGGCTTCTCCATATTACTGGTACTGTACAGGGAGTAGGTTTTCGCCCTTTTATATATCAGCTTGCAAAATCTTATGGGCTTTTCGGATACGTGAAAAATCTGGGAAATTATGTGGAAATCCTCATAGAAGGGAATCAGGAAAGCCTTGACAATTTTGTTGGAGATCTTCCGAAAAAAAAACCTCCTCTTGCCAAAATTACAGAAATAAAAACAAAAAATGTTCCTTTTTCCGGATATTCCAAATTTATTATCGTGCCCAGCGAATCCGGAGTTTTTGAAAACTCAATAATTCCTCCTGATACGGCAATTTGCGAACAGTGCAGGTCTGAGATTTTTGATCCTTCTTCCAGATATTACCATTATCCCTTTACAGTCTGCACAAACTGCGGGCCCAGATATACGACAGTCCGAACTCTTCCTTATGACCGGGAAAATACGACGATGGTTGATTTTCCTCTTTGCCCTGAGTGCAAAGCCGAGTATACCGACCCTCTCAACCGTAGATACCATGCCCAGCCTGTATGCTGCCCAAAATGCGGGCCAGAGATCTGGCTTTCGGATTCCAAAAGAAATATCCTGGCAAAAGGGTATAAAGCAATTACTGAAGCCTCGGAGCTCCTACAGCAGGGATCAATTCTTGCTATAAAAGGATTTGGGGGCTTCCATATTGCCTGTAATGCACGAAAGGAGGAACCTGTAAAGGAACTTAGAAGACGGTTAAGCCGTCCGGAACAACCTTTTGCGGTTATGGTAAAAAATGATGCTGTTGCAGAAACCTTTGCAGAACTTGAAGGCGCAGGCAGGGAATATTTAACTTCTCACCGCAGGCCTATTACCGTGCTTCCAAGGTCAAAGGAATCCAGTCTGCCAGAATCGGTTACCCCTGGCCTGCACAATATAGGGATTATGCTTCCCTATACAGGCACGCAGAATCTGCTTTTTGACTGCGTACATGATGCTGTATATGTTATGACTTCAGCAAACCTTCCCGGAAGGCCTATGGTTGTCGAAAATAACGAGGCTCTTGAGAAACTTAAAGGGATTGCCGATTATCACCTGCTGCACAACAGGGTTATTGCAAATAGAAACGATGATACCGTTATTCGTATTGTGAATGGAAGAGCAGCGTTTATTCGGCGTTCCCGGGGCTTTGTGCCTGAACCTATAGAGTTACCTTTTGAAGTCGAAGCTTCTATAGGGGTGGGGGCTGAAATGAATTCTACGGTTACTGTGTCGAAAGGAAAGCTTGCCTATATCTCTCAGTATATAGGAAATACCAGTCATGTGGAAACTTTCAGGTATCACTCCGAAGTTGTCAGGCACCTTATCCGACTTACCGGAATCGAGCCCCTTTATTGGGGATGTGACCTTCATCCTTCATTTAACACAACTCGCTTTGCACTAAAAATGGGAGGGGAGAATACCCTTCAGGTTCAACATCATCAAGCCCACATGTTGGCTCTTATGGCTGACAACTCGCTACCTATCGATTCTCGAATTCTTGGAATTGCTCTTGACGGAGTAGGATATGGCGCTGACGGTACAATTTGGGGAGGGGAACTCTTTGAATCCTCTTACTTTGGATATGAGCGCATCGGGAATTTACTCCCTCAGCCGATGCCAGGGGGAGATCTTGCCTCTAGGGTACCTTCAAGAATGGTTCTGGGAATCCTTTTTGAGAAACTTGGAAGAGCCGAGCTGGAAAAACTCCCTCTTGAGTTCCCTCAAGGATCCATGGAGTTTTCAACAGTAATGAAACAACTTGAGACTGGAGTCAATGTTGTCCGAAGCAGCAGTACAGGACGAGTACTAGATTCAGCGGCTGCCTTGCTTGGTATATGCAAGATGAGAACCTATGAAGGGGAACCGGCAATGAAACTCGAATCTGCCGCAACGAAGAGTACCCATGTCGTAGATCTTCCTGTAGTCTTCAGAAATGAAAAAACCTCCGAAGTTCCTGTACTCGATACCACCGAACTTCTTTTGGGGGTATATGAGCTTTCCGGCAAGTATTCTCCTGCTGATCTTGCTTTTGCAGTTGAAGAGAACCTTGCTAGGGGAATTTCTGAACTTGCCATCTCGCTTGCCACAAAAAAGGGGCTTGTAAAGATAGGTCTGAGTGGTGGAGTTGCTTACAATAATCACATCACTTCATGCATTGCAGGAACTGTTACAGAAGCAGGTTTTGAATTCCTAGCCCACCGCCAAGTTCCTTGTGGAGACGGATGTATTTCATTTGGGCAGGCTCTTGCGGCAGGATTGAACATAAATACCAGAGAGTAAGTTTTAAAAGCTTTCCTATCCACTTCTCTCTCTATTTCTTAGTAACTATGTTTATCTTTTCATTAGAAAGCTTGGATTTAGAAACTTTCCAGTATTCCTCTACTCATTTATTCTTTTTTCGTAAATCCCGTGTATTAATATAATGATTATACTGAAATTTGATCAGAATAACTGAAATACAAAATTAAATAAATGATACATGCTTAGATAAGAAAGGGAGCATAAATGGGGCTAGGTAGTGTACGCATCAGAGTCGTAACAAGCAGGGATGAGATTCCCGGCCTGGAGGCAGAGGAAAAGGCAGTACATCTTGCTTTTAGGCCTTCGGACCGAGATCTGTTTAGTCTGGTAAAGACATGTCCCGAGATAGAATTGCTTCAGCTTCCCGCATCTTCCTACGAAGGACTTTCTAAATTTATCAAGATGTACCTCACTTCTTCAGGTATTCATCTGATAAAAGGAGATGTCAGCGGGCACTGGCACGATCTTAATAATTATTTCGTAATACCTGCTTACGTGCTTGAAAAAATAAACGAATTAAAAGTTCAAGGAAGAACCGAGGAAGAAATAATTGGTGAAATTATAAATATAAGAAAAATTAGCCCTGATATGATTCTGCACTTGCTACATAGCTCTTTTCTGCCTTCAGGCCCGGAGCGGCCACGAATGAACAAAGTTTAAATAGAATAATTCTGGCTTACTTCTTCAGGTGGCTTACAGGCGTTTCCACCATTTCCTTGAGGCTTTCTGTTCTTCTATCTGTCTTAACCCCTCAGATGCTAACTTCTGCTGCATCCGATATTTTCGGTTTTCCTCACTAACTTTTGAAAATGCTTCTTCTTTGCTTGCTAGGGTTCCTTTTAATTGTTTTATAAATTCTTCCTTTTCTCTTAGCTGGACTGCCAGTTTTTCTTCTCCTTCAGTGGCTGAGAGCTGCTTCTCAAGCTTTTTTACTTTTTCTCCAGCTGTAGCAAGCATACTTTCCATAGTGTTTATTTTTCTTTCCTTCAAGGCAAGTTTCTCTTCAATTTTTCTCATCTCCCCGGCCTTTGTAATAACCTCTTCAGCCAGGGTCTTAAGATCTTTATCTTTTATGGAGATACTTACCTCAAGTTCTTCTATTTCTCTTTCTTTTGCTGAAAGTTCTTCTGTAAGGGTCTTTATATTTTCCACTTTTTCCCTTAGTTTTTCAGTAAAGCCCTCGATCTCCTCTCCTTTTTCTATGAGCCTGGACTCAAGACGTTGGGCTTCTTCACTCTTATCAGTAAACTTTTCTTGAAGGACTTGCAGTTCCGAATCCTTTTCGAGAAGAAAGTTTTCACGTGCTTTAAGCTCTATTTTTAGTCTGCCTATTTCTTCGTCCCTACCTGCAACCTGTTCTTCAAGTTCTTTTATTTTCTGGATTTTTACTTCAATCTCTATTTCCAGGTTTCTCGGTTCGGTCTGCTTGCTGTCAGGATGAAGATAAAATGAGTTTATTCCTGGGCTTTCTTTATTCTCTTCTGCGCTAAAAGCCGGAGAAATTTCGTTTTCACTTTCACAAGTCTGCAGTTCTTTTTCCTCTGTCTGCAGTTCTTTTTCCTCTGAAAGGAGACTGATCTGCCCTCGTGTGTTTTCACAAATCTCAGCCCAGGCAAGTACGGAAGCTACCGTATTTATTCTCTTAAAAACCGCATCGCCTACCCTGCAGCCGTAAACTTTGCTGGCAATATAACCCTCAAGGGTATCCAGACCAAGGTTTGGATCTCCTAATCTCGAATTTGTTGCGTTTCCCTTCTTTACTTTCCCGCCATTTTCCTTTATACAGTTGACGGATTCTGAAAAAATATTCCAGGGTAAGAATGGATCTTTTTTTAGATTGTCAACATAGACTCCATCCGCTTCGGATCGGGCTTCAAAAAATTGCTTCCCGCTCATCAGCGGAATCTTTGCCGGATTTCCTTTCTTATCAAATTGATTTTTTATTTTTGAGATAACAGGATCTTCCATGCATGAGCCTCTTCAAAATGATACCTGAAGTATATTGAATATGTCATTTTATAAAAGTTGTGTGATTTTACGCTTTACAGAATAAGGAAAATTAAAAAAATAATCTCTTCTTTTTCTTTTTCAAAATCAATGCCTTATTGAAAAATCAACTACGTTGATTCTGTAAACGACCTGATAAAGAATCAGTAGTTCAGCTTTTTTAAGGGGCTGTTCGCAGAATTCACGAGTTCTCTATTCAAAGGATCTTTCTCTTTTCTCTATCCTTTCTTTTTTATTCTGGGCTCTTTTGAAAAACAGCTCTTTAATTTTATGCCTATTACTTGATTTATTAAATAATAGTGATTTTTTAATACCTTTTTTATTTTAGTAGGTAACTTTCATTTTATTAAAGATCTGCGCTTTTTCGATGACGGTTACTATATCTATTTTTGAATCTTATACTAAATTGCTTTTATGAGAACCCAGGAAGATCCGGATCGTTTCCCAATTATTTTTCGTACGCATTGTAAGTTCTTGAATCTTTAAATGTGGAGTATTAGTATAATTTTATGAGGTGTCGAAATGGAGGATTTGCCGGAAGAAGTCCAAGGATTAATCGAAGAACTAGATGAAGCAGCAGAAGATGAGGATCTGGATAAAATCGAAGATCTTACTCAGAAGCTTTTGAAAACGGGAGTTGATCTGGAAGCAATCACTCTTAAAAAACTCTCTTTTCTCGTGATGGAAGGTGAGGAAGAAATGGCTCAGGGTTGGACAAGGGTGGCAATTCAGGTTGGTCTCGATCCCTTTAAGACCCTTATCGAGGGACTTGCTGAGGGCATGAACCTCATTGGTAAGAAATACGAACAAGGAGAAGCTTTCGTTCCTCAACTTCTGATAGCTTCAAGTGCAATGTATGGTGGTATGGATCTTCTTGAACCTTATCTGAAACGGGAAGAAGACCATACTTCAAAGCCTGTGACTGTTGTTATCGGTACTGTTGAGGGTGACGTCCATGATATAGGGAAAAGCCTTGTAAAAACCCTGCTAAGTGCAAACGGCTTCAACTGTGTTGATCTTGGAAATGACGTCCCTGCTTCAAAGTTTATTGAAGCTGCAAAGGAAAATAGGGCAACAGCGATCTCCATGAGCACCTTGATGACCACTACTATGGCTGAGATGCCAAGGGTTATTAAAATGCTTAAAGAAGAAGGCATAAGGGATAAAGTAATGGTGATGGTTGGCGGTGCTCCGGTAACAACAGAATATGCTTCTCAGGTAGGGGCAGATGTTTCCCCCCATGATGCAGCTAGTGCAGCAACCTGGTTAAAGTCATCTGTCAATGATTTCCCGCCTGAATGTGCAAGATGGAATTGAGTACTTATATGTTTTGTTTTCAGGAATACTTATTCTTGCTTCAAATATTAACACAAAAAGAAAAGGAGATAATAAATGGTAGCTGAGATGACCTCAAAAGAAAGGGTCCTTGCAATGCTTAACAGAAAACAGGTTGACAGGATTCCTGCGATTACAGGTTCTACCATGGTCAAGGAATATATCGAGAAAAGCGGAGGTTCCTGGCCTGATTACCACTCGAATGCAGAGATGATGGTCAATACTGCAGGTCTCATGCATACAGATGCCGGGCTTGACAACGTTGTCGTGCCTTTTGGTATGTTTATAGAGTCTCATGCTCTTGGCCTTGATGTAAAAATGGGAAGAATCGATATCCAGCCCTCAGTAAGGAGCTTTTTCAGTAAGCCAGAAGAGGTAAAATACGACAACTTCCTCGAAGATAAGTATGTGAAGACTACCCTTGATGCTATTAAGCTGGCAAAAGAAAAATTCCCAGATGCAGCTATCACTGCTTTTCTCGTTGCTCCCGTAACACTTGCAGGCGACCTTATGGGAGCTGAGAATCTTTCCATGCTTAGCATCAAATGTCTTCAGAAGGAAAAACAGATGCAGAAGATGAAGGAATGGATCTCTGTTGCCCTCGAGATTAACAAGATTTATGCCAGAGCTTGTATTGAAGCCGGTGCAGATGCTCTTTATTATTCCGATGCATCCGCGTCCCCTAATCTCGTAATGCCTGAGTTCTACTATGAAATAGGCGTTCCAGCAGAAAAGGAGCTTGGAGATTTTGTTCACTCCCTTGGCTGCCCCTGGGAACTTCATATTTGTGGGGATACTACTCCTATTGTTGAAGGAATGTCAGCTACGGGTGCAAATTGTCTCAGTGTTGAGCAGGCAGTCAACATGAGTGAAGTTACAAAGATTGCAGGTGAAGTTCCTGTTGTTGGAAATCTTACTCCTCTACTTATGGTAGAAGGCACGGAAGAACAGATCACAGGAGCAGTTAGGAAAGCCCTTGATGGTGGAGCAAAGGGAAGTATGCTTGGTTGTGGAACTCCCCCTCTCAGCACTTCTGACAGGCTCAAAACCTGGGTCAAAGCTGTAGCTGACTGGTCAGCAGAAAAACTCTGATCAGGTTCTATAAAATTTGAAAACGGCTGTTTCAAAGATAATAATTATCAAAGTATTATCGGGTTTCATCCTAAAAAAGTGTCTAAAAATCTGGCTTTTCCTTTAAAGGATGCCTGAAATTTAGATGCCTTTATCTTATTTATTATTTTTATTTATAGCTCTAGGGAGCGATAGCTATGGGAATAAATCAAGATCAAGTGAGCAAAGTAATGAAATATCGCTGGGTAGTATTTGTCATTTTGGCTCTCGCATATTTCTTCGTATATTTCCACCGTGTTTCTACTTCAGTAGTTGCATCTGATATTATGAGTACATTCGGAGTCGGAGCTGCATCTATAGGGCTTCTTGGTTCTGCTTACTTCTATGCATATACTGCAATGCAACTTCCAAGTGGTATTCTTACTGATATCTGGGGTGTCAAAAAGACTGCAGGCGTTTTTACGCTTTTGGCTGCCCTGGGAGCTATCCTTACAGGTGTTGCATCTAGCTTCACAATGGTTCTTCTTGGAAGGGTACTCATCGGAATCGGTGTGGGAATGGTCTACATTCCCGTAATGAAGGTTCTTGCAATCTGGTTTAAGAAAAATGAGTTTGCCTCTATGTCAGGAGTTTTACTTGCAGTCGGAAACATCGGTGCTTTGAGTGCTGCAGGTCCTCTTGCAATGATGGCTGCTTTCTTTGGAGACTGGCAAAAGGTCTTCTTGATGCTTGGGATCTTTTCAGTACTACTTGCAATTGGTATTTTCACGCTTGTAAAAGAAAAGCCTGAGGATATGGGCTGTCCTTCTATTGCCGAGATTGAAGCACAAGAAAAAGGGGAAAACTATGTTGCTCCAAAGGGTGTTTCAAAGGTCCCCATGGGAGAAGCTCTCAGGCAGACTTTCAGCGCTGGAATGAAGTTCTGGCCCATTTCAATCTGGTTCTTCTTCATGTATGGGAGCCTTATGGTCTACCAGGGACTTTGGGGAGGGCCCTTTTTAAGGGACGTACTTGGTTGGGACAATGCAACTTCTGCAGGTATCCTTTCCTTAATTGCAGTTGGTATGATCTTTGGCTGCCCGATTGCCGGTTACCTTTCGGACAAGGTGCTTAAGTCCAGAAAAAAAGTCTTGATTGCAGGTACAGCCGTTTATATTGTACTCTGGGGCGTAATCTGGTCTCAGGCAGGAAACATTACAAGTACCACTGCTTATATCCTTATTCACTTCCTTTTCGGGTTCTTCGGTGGTTTCTTTGTTGTCTCCTATGCCCAGGTTAAGGAATGGTTCCCTGCATCGATTGTAGGAACCTCAACAGGTGCATATAATATTTTCCCCTTCCTTGGTGGGGCTATCTTCATGACCATAACAGGGAAGATGATGGAAGTTCCTAGCGGGACTACCGCTTCCGTAGCCCAGTATAAGTCTGTTTGGCTTCTTATGTTCGCATGCATGATTTTTGCATTCCTCTGTCTTCTGGTCTCTAAAGAGAAAGGTTCAGAAGAAGCTGCAGTACCAGTAAAAGTTACTGATATAAACGAAGCATCTGCAAGTACGCAGAGATATAGGTGAAAGTTAAATGACTTTAAATCTTCAGTACTTAAACAAAGTCTCCAGTACTTAAACAGGTCTTCCAATAATGTAAAAACTCAAAACTCAAGGTAAATTGCTCTTCGCTCAATTTGTAGAAATGGATACTTTCCCAAAAGTATAAAATTGAAGTAAAGGAATGGTTCCTTATTACAGATACTATATCCGTGTAATAAATAAATCCAGTCCTGTAAAATAAGTGTGAATTCAATCCTGCAAAAAAGCGAAGAGTTTTATTTACACTTTATCCTTTCAGGATAAGGTTGATTCTTCCTCCTAAGAAGAAAATGAACTTAACTATGTAAAGATGGATACAAAATTAAACGCTGGTGACAGTTTCTATAATTTTATTTTACAGGAACTGTCATTATATTTCCTATTTTATTCTCCAAAAATTAGTCATAATATCTATTGTTTTTTGCAGCATTTATTTTTCTATTTTCAAGTGCCTATCTAAGTGTCTACGTAAGTATTTGTCATTTTGAGGTTTCGCCATTCTGGACTAATTATCTGTCCATCTCTGATTATTTTTTTCATAAAAGACCTCTTTACAAATTCGGATATCAAAAATTTCAATTTGGTTTCTAAGTTGAAGGAAAGTTTTTAAGTTTTACTTAATATAAAAAAGATACTATCTTCTGTCTTAATGTTTTATATTATTTTTGATCACACAAAAATAATAATCTTTTTAATATAAGATCTCCATATTAATTTGTAAATATTGGATCTGTATATATATTCTTTATTATTAAAATTCTTGACTATTTTGTTATAGAAATTCATGCCTTTGCTTTATTACGTTTGAAGCTATTTCGATTTGAAGGTCATTTATAAACTCTGGTGATTGAGATTGGACCCTTCATGCCTAATAAAAACAATCTTCTTCTCTGAAAAAAGAAAAAATGTACTGGTTCTATTGTTAAGGGAAGGACCTAAGAAAATAGATGAAATCAAGGATGCACTTGATGTTAGTTCAAGCGCATTGATGCCCCAGATTAAGAAGCTTCTTAAATGGGACCTAGTTACTTACGATTCCGCAGAGGATATATATAAACTTTCAGATATGGGAGCTCTTATTGTTGAAAAAATTGAAGAGTTCCTCAATATTGTAAATATTTATGCGGAAAATCATGAATACTGGGAGACACGTGACCTTAGTGAAATCCCCTATCATATGAGGAAGCGGATTGGGAATCTGACGCACTGCGAACTTCTGGTAGCTGATCGCGATTGTCTTTTCGAATTCCATCCTACTTTTGTTGACAATCTCATTAATTCTAAACACGTTATGATGACCAGTTCTACCTTCCAACCTCAGACTGTAAGTCTGTTTTCAAAACTTCTCAAAAATAATTGCAAAATATCGGTTGTATTTACTGAGTTGATTTTTTATAAATTTCTAGATGATTTCCCTGAACAGTTTAAATGTTTCTTGTCTCATGAACATATGAGCATTTCCATTCGTAGTGGGCATATTGGACCGCTTACTCTTGTTGTCACAGATACCTTTATGGCCCTCTGGCTTTTTGACAAGAAAGGAAGGTTTGATGGGACTACTTTAATAAGCTACGAAAAAAGTGCTCTTAAATGGGGCCAGGAACTTTTTACTTATTATTCCAGTATCTCAAACATGGTTTATATCGACCATGATACCGAAAAAATGGAAGTCACCGGATACAATATTACAAAGACCAATATGTTTTGATCGGTTAGCTTTTGAAGTTTTATCGGGGCATTCTGGAGTCGATTCATTTTTTGGATTCTCTATTTTGTTCCAATCACTCCTGGGTCCTTTGTTCTTTTTCCTTTTCCTGAATTCCTTTTCCTTCTTTTTCTTAAGTTTCTACCTCATGGTAGTAGACCTATCTATTTACAAGCTTAAAGAAAATTTTAACTTTGGGTATAATTTCTAATGCAGATTAATATTAACTTACTTATAATGTTTATATCATTAATAAAAGCTTACTTATTTGACAAATGGTAAATCCTTAAACCAAAGTTAAATTATTTAATAAAAGTTAACTTATTTAATAAAAGTTAAATTATTTAATAAATGTCAAATTATTGATACATACTAATTTATTTTACAAAAGTTAATCTATTGGATATTAAACTTGCCCTGACCTGCGTAAAATAAATTATCTCCTAACAAAATTCTGATTTTTCTGCTAATTCCTTCTTCAAGTTACCTGCAAAATATTCTTAAATATTTCGTTAAGTTTCACTAAAAATACTGTTCCACATATTGATTTTTATTGCCTAGATTGAAATCTTGCAAGATTCCTGAAAGAACAAAAATAGATGTTCTTTTTAAATGATTCCGGTAATTATAGAAAAATATTTAATGAAGAATTTTTTACTATCAAGTGAAAAAAATAGATAAATCTGGAGGTTAAACTTTGAAAATAAGGGTTGTGAGTTCAAGAGAAGAAATCTTTACACTGAATCCAAATGAGAGAATAGTGCATCTGGCCTTCAGGCCTTCAAACAAGGATATTTTTTCACTGGTTGAGAACTGTCCTAAGATTGAGGTCATACAGCTTCCGAAATCTTACAGGCGCACCGTCTCAAAGTCCATAGAAATGTTCCTTGAAATGCAGCGTATCCAGCTCATAGAAGGCGATGTTTGGGGCCATAGGAAGGACATAAACGAGTACTACCGTATTCCTTCGTCAATAATTGAAGAAATAAGAGAACTGAAAATTGAAGGAAAATCCACTGAGGCTATTGAGGAAAAGGTCTCAAGGGAAAGCAAACTTAATCCTGAGATGGTTGCTTACATTATTAAAAAGGATGTTACAGCCTGAAAAGATGAAGCAGTAGCTTTAACTTTTCCTCATTTTTATTTCTTTTTACGTTTAGTTTCCTCATTTTTATTTTTTTACGTTTAGTTTCCTCATTTTTATTTTTTTACGTTTAGTTTCCTTTATTCTATGTTTATGTTCTTATTATGATCCCACTTCTTCTGTAATCTAATCTTCTTTAAAATATTTGCCTTTTTATAATCCCGCTCTTCCGTATTTTTTTACTTCATTAGCTTCCCAAATTTTGTTATTCTATTCTTTTTAATACTTCAAAATTTTTATTATCCTTTTATTTATTTCACTCCTTTATTTTCTAGGGAAATACTTTCCACTCTTTTGTGTACGTTCATGGTACAAACCAAATCGAATAGGATAAACTCTATGTTGAGTAATCTATAATATATTGTGTAAAGTAGGTTATAATTATTTATAGTAGTTAAATTTTTGAAGATTGGAGAGACACTAGTGCCGATAGGAATATAACTTTCCCGTGATGATATAAGTTGTGAGATTGTTAGTTAGCATTAGTTTTACTATGTAATAACTCGCTACTAACATTACTGGGAATAAAATAATGTAGTACAACAGGTTCATAGGCAAAATGGAAAATTTAGGAAATACATCTATAATGAGGAAATTATGAAAAATCGCATGAACTAAATATATTCCGTAAGAGTATTCTCCTGTTCTTTGAAGTACTGGAATTCTGGGCTTAAATAGTAGTATTAGGTACAAACAAAGCATAAACACACATATATGAAGTATGTGTGTACTTATCAATGTCAGCTGGTAATAATAAGGAATAGACTGTGAGAACTGTGTATTACATCTTGGATCTACACAAAGAAACATAGAAAAAAACGGCAGGCTGATGATTAAAACGCTTATTAATATAACTTTTTTCAACGACAATCTCTCTAAACTTTGGCATACTTGCTTATAATTATCATTTATATATATTCCGAATATGAAATATATCAAATACTTAAACGGAGTGTCGAGTGCAAATCCGAATGAAGGTATAAAAGATCCTAAAAAATACATTATCAGTATGGACGAAAAAAGTGCTGGGAGTGTATGTCTTTTAAAATTTTCTTTTATTATTTCGTAATAAGCAATAATTGCAGGATAAAAAATATAAAATGTCAATATCATCTTAATATACCAAAAATGACCTGCTGCGTCGAAATTAAAAATACTAGTAATTAATAAATCTAATGTTATAGTTGGAAGTAAACCTAAGTGTGAATTTACTACATAGTAGATTACTGAGAAAATGAGATAAGGAATAAGTATAACCATAAATCTTTTTTTATAAAAATCCTTCATTGGCAATTCTAATTTATATTTATTGTATAGAACAAAACCAGATACGAACACAAACATTGGTACAGCAAATCTGACTAATTCTTCGATATACATAAGAGAAAATGTCAATCCTGTAAGTTGTTTTACTCCAAGAGTATCGTCAGTGGTATGTATAATGAGTACTGCTATAATTGCAATAGCTCGTAAATAATCAATTTCTGTGAACCAATTCTGATTGTTTTTATTCACAACGAATTCTCCTTCTGGACTAGTTATAATCTCCTGTGAAAATCCTATAGATTCTGACTTTGAAACCTAGCGAAAAATAGGCTTTTTTTGCTTTGCACTACCTAACATATAATTAAAAACACATAAAAATCTTTATAACTTTCGACAAGAGCCTATATTTTGTCGGGTTAAGTCTTAACACTATATTTTTTGAAAACTCAACTGTCGTAATATCTGGCTAGCATTACAGCAAGAGCCTTGATCTCGATAGGTATTGATTGGACTGGTATTGATAGGATTAATTAACCATAAGTTCACCAATAAGTTTAATTTTAAAGGAGCTGGCAAATTTTACTCAATGAATAAATTTTATCAGAACAAAGTCCTAGATCTCTTAAGCCTTGAGCTATTCTTGGAAGAGTCTTTTGTAGAACTCTTGGAATACAATAAAAATGTATCTATTTTGAATGTTTTGAGCAATCTCTCTTCTGTTTGTGACTACAAAAAGATAAGACTAAGTATCAGTCTTCCACGAAACTGAATATAAATTGGGATAATACTCTATAAGATCTTTATAGAAAAACCGCTGAAATAATAAATCTCAAGAAAGTGCAAAGAACACAAATTATTACATTAAGTAACATCAAGTATCTGTGTTTCTCTAAATTTTACATCTCCTTGAAATATCAATGGATTAATGCTTGTTTTCAATCTGCTGCAATATTGAAATATACTTTTTCTCTATATTTTCCCATGAATAATTCTGCAAAACAAATTTCATCCCGTTTTTACCCATAGCATTCCTCATTTCGTCACTTGCCAGGAGAATATCCAGGCATGCCTCAAACTCCTCATAGTTTTCATAGTACAGGCCTGCATTGCCTCTGATACACTGACCTTTTAATACGTCACATTTTCCATTTACAAGTACAGGAGTATTACATAGCCAGGATTCCAGCAGGACCATAGACAAACTTTCGTACTTTGAGGGCATTATTAATAATTTCGCCGATTTGATCCCATTAAATTTATCCTGTTCCGTGACAAAACCTAAGGAAATAATATCGGGATTTTGAGGAATTTTCATTATCTGTTTTCCCATTAATGCGAGTTTAATAGAAGACTTCTTTTCCTTTTTATACCGAAGGAAATAATCAAATAGTTCTTGACAACCTTTAGACTCTTCTACTCTTCCAACATATACAATGAAATTATCCAGGTTATACTTCTGGACAAATGAAGCTGTATCAATTTTATCCGGAATATCTATACCTACACCCACAACATCAGAAGGTATATTTGAGACACGGAATTTTGAGATGACAAAATTTTTCTCTTCCTCTGTGTTGTAAATAAACTTTCTTGGGCAATTAAAGAGAGAATTGAATATTGACAAATAGATAGGAGGCTCATCATGCGCTGTAGGAACAAGCAGAGCTTTTTCTTTTACCAGTGGAAGACCGAAAAAGGTAGTACAGTAAAGATAAGTAAAAAATATAAAACAAGTATAATCATCTTTAGTATTTTTTATGTAATTTAAGAATTTTGTTGAATAAGGACCCTGCAATTTCATCCATTCAATTTCGTCTTCATAATTGTGAATCTTACCGAAAATTTTCTCAGAGAATTTATTAAATTTCAGTACATCTCTTTCATAATCAACAGGAAATCTCCTTATCTGCACTCCATTTAAGGTTTCAACCCCTTCAGGGTAGTCATTTTTCCACGTTGTGTAATCTATTGCACAGGTAGTTAATACCTCTACTTCACAGTATTTTGATAAATGTTCAGCGATTAGTCTGCAATGGAATTCAGCCCCTCCGTTAACTTCCAGACCGTATCTCTGGGCTACGAGCGCTACCTTATTTGCAGGCATTATTTCACCTTAGATAAGATGCTTTCGAGCTGAGAGATTATTTTTTCTCTTTTGAAATTCTCCAATCTATCTTTCTGCTTCTTAACAAAATTTGATCGCAATTCTTCATCCTCTATTAATACATTTACCATCTCGGCAATTTCACAATAATTCTTTTCTTTAACCAGAATTCCAGTATCCTCAAGAGTGAAGGGGATAGCTGTAGATTTGTATGCTATTATCGGAACTTCAAAATACATACTTTCGAGTATAGGAACACAAAAACCTTCATGCTCGCTCATACAGATAAAAATATCAGCTAATTTATAGTAAGAAATCAGGTCATTAAAACTTATTTTACCTAATAAATGAACATCTTTCAGATTTAATTCCTGAATTAGCTTTTTCAAATAATCTGAATAAATTTCACAGCCTTCATAACTGCCAGCTAGGAAGAGCCTTGATTTTGGATTAATAAGTTTATAATAATAAAATACTTTTATTACGTCTTCCTGCCTTTTATGTGGGGTTACTCTTCCCACAAATAAGAAATTTACAAAATCATCATCATATTTCGACAGCAATTTTTTATTCGGGCTACTATACTCATGAAAGTTTATTATTATGGGCAAAACATCTGTATTTTTAAAGCCCATTTCTTGAAGTTCCAACCTGTTGTATTCGGAGACTCCAACAGCAAGGTCTATATGATCAACAAGTGATCTAAGTTCCTTTTTTCCATTTTCTAGTAAGTTTACAAGAGTTTCATTGACCCCACAAAAATATTCCGGAGGGGTAATGTTATGGTAAATCATTATTTTTTTGTCGGGAAGTTTTTTAACAAACTCCGAGACTTCTGAACCAATAGAAAAGTGAAAGATTAATATATTCTCTTTTGAAGAGATCTTTTTATACTCGGTGTATTTTTTTGCATTAATTTTGGGATGTATGTTTTGAGCATATATTTCTGATTTGTATCCCCATTCATTCAGGACTCTTTTAATTTCTTGGGCTTCATTGCCTATGGCGTCCCCCGGAGAAATTGTTGGCAAGATCTGGTGAATCTCCATTTTCAAAGTCCCCCTAAAAACTCAATGTATTTTTCTACAACTTTATTCCAGCTAAAATTTCCAACAACGTAAGACATCCCGTTCTCAGCCATAATCTTTCTGGTTTCAGGATTTTCCAGATAAAAATCGAGGCACCCTTCAAATTCATAGTAGTCATTAAAATAAAGACCACCATTACATTTGATGCAGTGGTCTTTAGTTACAGCACAATCCCCATGCACCAGTACAGGGGATTTACATAACCACGACTCCATTATTACAATAGAAAAACTTTCATTTAGAGACGGCTGACATAAAAAGGTGGCCGCCGCATATGCATCATACTTGTCCTGAAGCGGTACAAAACCAAGATCAATAATATCATTTTTATTTTCAGAGGGTATTTTTATTGTTCCACTTCCAATAAGAACAAGCTTCAATTCATTCTTCTTGTGCTTTTTATATCTACAGAAAAAATCAATCAGAAGAGGGACATTTTTACCGGCTTCCTTTCTGCCTGCATAAAGAATAAAGTCATTTTTTATACCATATTTTTCTCTGAACCTGTCCGGTTCATATGCAAAATTCATATCAATTCCCTCTCCTAAAACAGTTTGCTTATTACTTAGATTATAAAGCCTGTTTGCCAAAACTTTTTCAGGGGATGCATGAAAAATGATGCCTTTAACGTTCTCAAACATTGTCTTATAAATCTCTAAGTAAGCATAGCTCTCATCATGAAGGCATGGAATTAGGATTGACTTTTCAGGGTATATGCGAGATCCATAATAAGTAGTACCAAACATATATGGAATAAATAAAAAGTAATCATAATCTGTACCGTGTTCAGAAATATAAGAATAGAGATTGGGACTGTTAACCATTTCCCGCATAAAAATTTGCTCTTCCTCTGCAGATATCTTAAGATTACGCATAAGTTTGTAGTTTATTTTATCAAAGCGAACAGTATCTCTCTTACGAACCATGAACCTGCGTATAGTAACCCCATTTAGATCATAAGTTCCTTCTTTATAGAAGTTGGTACTCCAATTACTCAAAAATTCTTTGACGCAAGTAGTAAGTATTTCAACTTCAACACCATGTTTTTTTAGGTTTTCAACTGTTCTTCTACATTCACTTTCTGCTCCACCAGGAATATTCCCGTACCAAGGAGTTACAAATGCCAGTTTCATACTAACGTATCCCGATCACGCAGCATAAAATTATGATAATAAGTCAAATATTGATACTCGTATCTCACTTTTTTCCGATGATTGCATAATCCTGCGCACCGTATAAGATATTATTTAACATATCGATATTTTGATTATAAGTTTCAAACATAATCTTTTCTTTGTTTTCTAAATCATCGCATTCCGGCAACTTCTTTAATCTCATACTGTCCGGAACGGGAGAAATAAATTTTGTTTCTATTTCGCGGAAACCAACTGCGCTCAATAAAAACTTGAGAGTCTCAGGATGTACCGGTTTTATGTGAGTAAGGTCTATGTAAAAATTGACAAAAGAGAAGAATGACAAAGGATTTACAGTTTCTACTACTATATGAAAACCGTATTTAAGTTTTTTATTGCAAAGATTTAGCATTTTAACAAGATAATCAGGAGCAAGATGCTCAACTACCTGACTGATGAAAATTCCATCTAAACTTTTGTCTTTCATGCCTTCAAGAATTTCAATCGCGTCTTTTAACTCTACATTAAAACCTTTAGATTTGCAGAAATTTATCATGTCTTCATCAATATCTATTCCTCTTGCAACAATGTCATTCTGCCTGGCTAATTCTAAAAATTCTCCTCTTCCACAACCGATATCCAATACATTTTTACAGCCTTTGAAATAATCTAAAAATACCTCTTGATGTTGTTGAATATTATCCCTTGGGCCTCTAAAATGTTCTTCAAAGGCATAATAATTTATTTCAGATTCATTGTCTTCTGGTTTCTTTACTTCGTGGTTTCGCAGGTTTTCTTTTAAATGATTTTTAAGTACACTATTGAGCCAGCCCTTTTTATCAAGGTCCATATCGATTGCAGAAATAACACTATTAACTTCATATCTTATGTTTTTCAGAGAATCGCTTTTAAAAGATTCAACGTTCGATTTTAAACATTTGACGTCGTTACTCAAATTTCCTACATCAGTGTTTAAATGTACGATGTCAGTTTTTGATTTTTCAGCATCAATTTTTAAAGAGTTGAAACCCGCATTTAAATCTTCAACGTTATTTTTCAAATTTTTAGCTAAGTCTGCCGTATTAAAGTTAAACTCTCTTTGTTTTTGAAACACTGGATCGACATATCTACGGACTTCTCCATGAACGATTTTTCTTCCCTCTATTAGAAATTTCCCGATTACCGGGCGGTGAGAACTTATGGTATAACTTTCATTAGAAATATCACAGTTATTTGTAAATTCGAGACCCTCAGGAACATCTCCTTTGGAAGATATTGCGGAAAATGTCTTATTCATTATTTCGGGTTCATTTTCCGTATAAACGCCTTCTTCTTTTCTCTTTTTTATATTTTCACGGATTTTTTCCATGATTTTCTCAACATTTATTTCTTCATCTTTAATTTCGAATGTATCCAATTTCGATCCCTCATTGAATCCGATTTTCACAAACAATCCATTTCCAAAGTATATGACTTATTATTATATGGGATGAAGTCTTGTTAATCCGAAGCTACTTTCTTTTTTTGAACATTTACTCCTTAGAATATCATGTCCGTCTTCCGCGATTATTAATTAGAGAAAAATTTTCATAACCCAAAATTGGTTTAACAACTGCTGTCGATCCCTTCTTGAATTGTTACTTTGGGTTTCATATTGAAAACTCCGGTATAGATTATTGAACTGCTATTAGGTATTACTTTTAGAACTTCTATATCATGAGCCATAAGTAAGTATTCTTCAAAAGCATCTCTTCCATAACCCTTGTTTGCCACACCGACAGAAAACGAATAATCTCCTGCTGAAAGTGGAAAAAAGAACTCCCATTTTAATTCTGCAATTTGTCCTTTTTTTAAACTAAAAGTTTTAGCACCAATACAATATGTATTTGTTTCAAACACTGAGACACCAAGATTATTCCGTACGTGAAGGCCAAAATGAGGATCTGATAACTCTTTTAGGGCTTTGACTTGATATATAACTTTAATTACCTGCTCGCTCTCTATGTGTAATATTTCTTCGTCCTTTGAGTTCAGAACTTTAAAAGAAAGCAGTTCAACTTCCCCAGTTGAGACGTTTGGAGTTTTATGATCTGTACGATCTTTTACTTCATTCACTATTACCTCTGCGTCTCCCATATGTGCTTTTTGCAAGATCATTCCATGATAATAATCAATTATATCTTTTGGGTCGCCGGAACTAATTATATGACCGTGGTCTAATAATATTGCTGAATCACATATAGTTTTCACAGCATTCATGTCGTGAGATACAAAAATAATAGATCCACCATTGTTTTTAAATTCCAGAATCTTTCTCATGCATTTTTGCTGAAAATATGCGTCTCCTACAGAGAGCGCTTCATCGACCAAAAAGCACTTTGGTTCTGCATGCATTGCTATTGAGAATGCAAGCCTCATAAGCATACCCGAAGAATATGTTTTGATCGGGTCATAAATAAAATCCCCAAGCTCTGTGAAATCAATAATAGCGTCTTTTTTCCTTTCAATTTCGTTTTTATCCATTCCTAAAAATGTCCCATTCATGAATATATTTTCAATGCCTGTAAGTTCTTGATCAAAACCTGTTCCCAATTCAAGTAAGCCGGTGATTTTTCCGTCAACTTCTATCAAGCCATCGTCAGGGAGCATGACACCAGAAAGTACCTTTAATATTGTAGATTTGCCAGCTCCGTTTTGCCCTACTATCCCGAGGGTTTGTCCTTCCTTCACTTCAAAAGAAATATTTTCTAATGCAGTGATCTCTCTATGGTATTTTTTCCTTAAGATTTTCTCTTTTAATCTGTCAGTGGGTGTATGATACAACTTGAACTTTTTTGAGACACCTGATACTTTGATCATATTGAGTCACAACTCGTGATTTTAATTACATGAAATCTCGAATATCTTTTTCTAGCTTTTTGAAGATAATTCCTGCAAAGAACAGAATTACAAGACTTAACAAGAGCAGATATAAAATAGGCTTTAAACTCGGGATTTCTTTGTATATAAATATAGTTTGATATAAGTGAATGAATGAAAACGCCGGATTATAAACCATAAGTTTTTTGACAATATCTGGGAGTACATCATAAAGATACACAATTGGAGTAAACCAAAACCAGATCTTAAACATAATTCCTACAATTTCTTTTAAGTCCCTTACAAAGACAACAAATACTCCAACAAAAAATCCAAGGGAATAAGCGAAGATTTGCTGTATAATATATATAAATGGAACGAATAAAATTACACGGCTGACTCCATAACCACTGATAAGAAGTAAGAATAGGAATATTCCCATTGTCACAACATAAGTAATACTCTCCGAGACAGCAATATAGAGAGGAAATGAGGAAAGATCAACCTTGACTTTGGATATGATGTATTTTTTATCTAAAAAAACAGTAGATGTTCTTGTGACAGTATTTGAAAAAGCATTCCATGCAATTACACCAGAAGTCAGATAAAATCCGTATGCGTAGACCGAAGATGAACCCGGCAGACGCGATCCCATAAGATTAGCAAATATGACAGTAAAGATAAAAATATCTACAAGTGGATAAATAAAGTTCCACAAAGCTCCTAAAGTAGACCCAGAGTACTTTTCAGTAATATCTCTTTTTGCTAATTCGAGAATTAAACCTAGATTCAAATTAATATCTCCTATTGCCACTTGCCAAAAATGGAAGAAAATTATATTCTATTGTCAAGGATCTAATTATTACAGGCTTACCTGCTTTATTACGTGATTATTTATTTTTATACCAATTTTCGCGAGCAACACTTTTTTTCATAGCATTTTCAAAATTCGAGAGGTCGAACATAGCTGCTCTCTTAAAGCATTCGTTTCCATATCTTGATGGATTTTTCGAGATATTCTTTACTTCCCTGATTATATTTTGAATGTCTGCTTCCACAAGCATTCCGGTTTTCCCGCCGATTACAGTTTCTTTAAATCCACCTTCGTTTACGGCTACTACAGGTTTTCCACTTGCCATAGCTTCTACAGGTGTCATCCCGAAGTCCTCATCCATGGCAGTGCAGATAAACCCTTTACAGCGAGAATAAAGATCAAGTAATTCAGTCTCAGAGACTTCTCCAAGAACCTTTATGTTTTCCGGTAAATTGTCAAGAATATTTTTTGCGTAACCTTTTGCATGGTCTCCTTTTGAATATCCTCCAACAATGACAAGCTTTTCTTCGGGCATTTTTTTGAATGCTTCAATTTGAATTTCTACTCTTTTTTCAGGATAGAGGCGGTTTACTGAGAGCCAGAAGTCTCCATACTCTTTACAGGTGAATTTTGAAGTTTCTACAGGGGGGTAGATAACTTCAGCATCCCTGTGGAAATACTTTTTGATTCTTGTTGAGGTATTTCTAGAGTTAGTTACGATTTTACAGACATGGGAAAGGTAATATTCGGAAACTGGCCTGTGAAGCCTTACCCAGATCCGAAAGAAGATCGAGATCAAGAAGGGTTGTCTACTAATGAAGGTCTCGTAAAGGTCATAAAAAGCTCTTGTGGGAGTATGGCAGTAATACAGGTTAGGCTTATGTTTCTTTGCCGCGAAATGTGCCCAGTTACCTGAAAAAATGAAGAAATCATATTCTTTTGAAAAGTCACAGGCTGCAAAGTAAAAAGATGCTGCTATCTGCTTCAGAGGAGGCACTTTTGGGGTTTTTCCCAGGCTGATTATACGTATATCGGAATAGCCCATCTTTTTTATTGATTCCATGTTTAAGTCAGTAGTAATAACATCTGCTTTGAAGTATTTTGCGAGCATGAGTACAAGTTTTTCACCGCCGCCAATGGCTCCAAAATAATCATGAAATATGGCTACTTTCATCGATTTCTCACTTTTTTCAGGGGTTTAAACAAAATGCAATAAGAGGCTAAAAAATTATAAATATAACTCTTGAGTTCCCCAGGAGTGGGAAGAGTAAAGTATATGATTTTTATATTCTGAGATTCCGAATTTGTCTTTTAATTAGGAGTACGAAATTTGTCAGTAGTACTGAATTTTCGATTAAGAATTCCATATTTTCTTCAGGATTTCAACAATCCATTAAACTCAACGGTTATAAATATATTGAAAATCGTATCTCAACATTAGGAGATATATAATACTTGCTAAACGAAATGGTTCATTAGATATATATAATACTTGCCAGATGAAATTGTTCGCTAGATCACTAGATGGTTCGTCAGATAGCGAGAAAGTCCATTCGATATTTATAACAGTTAACCCTCAATTTATCTAAAAATAGTCCAACATCACTTTATTTTAGAAGAATAGCTTTTATTTTATTTTAATCAAGTAACATCCACTTTAAGCGTCACTTTAGCGACATTTACTCAAAAATGAAAAAAACTTTACTCTGGATTGTTTGGCCCTTTAAGCATCACTTCAGTTACTTCAGTGATATTTACTCTCATTTACTCTCATTTATTTGATCGATCTAAATAGAACAAGTTTAATACTTCGGCTAATATTACAGTCTACGTTTTATATTTATTAAGAATACTCACGTTATCACCTCGATCTTATAACAACCTTAAAGTTATTATATTATCTCGACTACTATCAAAGACTAATATACTTAAATATGCAATAAATTTAAGAGTTAAAAACTGAAAGAGATGGTTACTACGAACAAAGGCATGGGATGTCCGATGGCAAAACGGCCCGCTCATAGATTAAAATTCGGTATTATTTCTTTGACCGCAATTGTATTAGTTGCTTTTCTCATGCGCATGATTTCATACTCCATGGTTACTGCAAACGGAAGCATAAACTTCAGTGGATATGACAGCTTCTACCATATGCGGCGCATTTTATATACAGCTTCCAACTTTCCTCATTCCCTTAATTTTGATTCTTACATCAATTATCCTAATGGTTTTGAAGTCGGGTGGCCGCCTCTTTTTGACTTCCTGGGTGCGTTGCTTGCAAAAATCCTGGGAGGAGGCCAGCCGGATTTATATACTATCGAATTTGCAGGAGCCCTACTTCCGGTGCTTTTGGGAGTTCTGACAATAGTTCCATTGTATATAGCAGCGGTCTCGCTATTTGACCGAAAAACTGCACTTCTTGGAGCCTTGATTTTTGCAGTGCTTCCGGCTCATCTCTACATCTCGAGGTTTGGAGCAGTTGACCATCACGTAGCAGAGACCCTCCTCTCAACCTCAGCTTATGCATGTTTCATTCTTGCTTTAAAGTGGGCAAGAGAAGGCTCTCTCTCCCTTACTTCTCTGAAAACTATCTCTTCCAATAAGAAACTAATAAAATCACTAGCTTTAGCAGGAGCATCTGGACTATTCTTTGCACTCCTTATTTTCACATGGATAGGAGCCCTTGCCTTTGTAAGCTTTATTTTACTTTACGCATTCATACAGACCACAATCGACCTTAAGGCTGGAAAAAACTCCGACTATAATCTTATATGTTCTGTAGCCCTTCTTGCAACACTTATCTTTACCATTCCCCTGTCCGCAGGGTCCTTACGCCCGGGTCTGGAGATGAGTGCGATGTATCTTTCATGGTTCCAGGTCTTCTATGTGCTCAGCATGTTAGCCGGAACCTTAATCCTCTGGGGCTTTTCCTTATATATCTCGAAAAAAGATCTGGATTGGAAGTACTATCCAGCCATCTTAATACTGGTTTCTGTGGCAGGGCTTCTGTCCCTCAAGATTCTTTCCGCCGAATCCTATGCTTTTGTAGTTGAAGGAATGAGGTTCTTTCTCGGAAAAGGTGAATACATAGGCACGATTTCTGAAGCACTGCCAATATTTTTAACTACAGAGGGAAAACTTACTTTTTCGCAGGTATTTGGAAGTCTCGGGCTTTGCTTCCTTGCTGCTCTGGGAGGGTTTTTCCTTCTCAGCCTTGAGTGGAAAGGGGAAAAATCAAAACCTGAAGGGGTGTTTTTCCTCTTATGGTCAGTCTTTTTTGCATATTTAATGATTTCTCAGAGGCGCTTTTCATACCTGTTTGCAGTAAACGTCTCAATCCTTACCGCATACTTCCTCTGGGTTTTACTTGAGTCTTTTAACTTTGAGACTGAAGTAAGAAAGCTGGTGAAATCCGGCCAGATTCCCAGGAAAAACTCTGAACCTGCACTTAAGGCAGGGAAAGAAACAAAGTCAAAAGCAAAATCAAAGTCGAAAAATACTATATCAAGCTCAAAAAAGGATCTTCAGCCCGACTACTTCAAAATCGTCTCATCCATAGTACTGATAGGGCTTGTGTTTATACCCTGCCTGTGGGCAGATTTTGCTTTTGCAAAAGAAGAAGGTTCGATTGATCCTGGATGGAAGGACTCACTTACCTGGCTTGAAGCCTCAAGCCCTAAAACTTCTTACTACCTTGAGCCATCCGAGACTCCTGAATATGGGGTTTTAAGTTGGTGGGACTATGGAAATTGGATAACCTACGTGGCCAAAAGACCTGCAGTTTCAAACAATTTCCAGACCGGCATAGAGGATTCTTCACTCTTCTTCACAACTAGCTCTGAGGAAGAAGCAAAGACAATTTTGGAAAAGCTCAACGTAAAGTATGTAATAACCGATAAAATGATGGCAAGCGGCAAGTTTGGAGCTATTGTTAAGCTTGCAGGCGAGGATATAAGCAAGTACCTAAATATTGAAACCGTCAATGGAAAAAGAGGGCTTGAAACCGTTGCAACTGCTAAAAAAGAGTTTACAGAAACCGAGGTATACAAACTTCATGAACTTGACGGATCAAATCTTGGAAACCTGAGGCTTGTCCATGAAAGTGATGCCCTTAAGGAAAAGAACGGTATAAAGAATAACGTAAAGGTATTCGAATTTGTTCCCGGAGCCAGGCTTTCAGGTACTGCAGGCCCGGAGCAAAATATTACTGCTACCCTTGAGCTCAGTTCGAACACAGGCAGAAAATTCACATATCAGAACAAAATCGTGTCAGATAAAAACGGTTCATTTGAAATAATCGTGCCTTACTCGACCGAAAATATGGAAGGTGGAGTTGATGCTCTGTCGGCTTATTCCCTGAATGCAGGAGAAAATGTTACAGTATCAGATATCCAAGTAACGGAAAATGATATCTTGGAAGGGAAAACGGTAGAGGTGAAAGTCCCAGATGCGAACTGAGGCATTCTCCTCAATTTATTTTTAAATGTGAAAACAGAAACTAAAGTAAAACATGAATATAAAAATTAGAATTTCAGATAAATTGGGATCTTTAAAAAAATAAGGGAGAAAGAAAATACCTTTTTCCCTTCTTTCTCTTTTACCTTTTTCCTGTTCTATTTTTCTTGCTACTTCCTGAAAATACTTTATTCAATATTTTATAAAAATAATTTCAATCCTTGGAATATCACCGAAGATTTCATTCTACAGCACTTTCGACTCCTACTGCGCTCAGGAACCTTTTTACCACGGCTTCATTAACCAGCCTAAGTAGTGTCTGCCGGTCTTTTGTAGCGCTGAAAACTCCAAGGGGAATCTGGGCTCCTGCTGCGTTTGCGTGTCCACCTGCATCTTCGCCGAAAGCCTGGCGCATAACTTCTCCAAGGTTAATTCTTATATCGTTACTTCGCCCGGAAATATAAATGCGATCTTCAGTAACTCCAAAAACCACAGTTGTAGAAATCCCCTCAAGGCTCAAAAGATAATCTGCAGCCTGCGGGAGCGTATCTCTATCTCGTATGTTCCCGACATTTGATAGAAGATAACTTCCTATCACCTGCCGATTCCGGATAGCTTCTCCAAGCACTTCAAGGGTTTCTATCGCCATTGAAGGTTGTTCAAGCTGATCTAGGATCCCGTGGTTCGAAAGGGGGTACAGGTACGAAGCAGCTGAGAGGTCTGCAGGGTCGGTCTTTCTCTTGAAATCCTGCGTGTCAGTCCGTATCCCATAAAGCAGGGCCGTTGCCAGCGTCTTGGAGATATTGATATTAAGTTGCTGCAGGTACTTTGTCATTATGGTAGCCGTCGCCCCGAAGTTAGGCCTAATATCTATGTACTCAGCCTTTATTTCAGCTTCTCCGGGTGGGTGATGGTCAATTACAACCCCAACATATGAGTTAGGGGGAACCATATTATTAACGCCAGGAATAGAACAGTCTATCAGGGCGATTTCATCGAAGCCTTTGAGGCCATTCTCTTCCATCTTGCCGAGGTCAATCCCGAGCAGGTTTACAAAGGCTTTATTTTCTTGATGCCCTATTCTGCCATGGTAGAGGATGTTTGCTTCAACCCCTATGCTCTTTGCAATCTCTTTCAGGGCCAGCCCGCTAGAAATAGCATCAGGATCAGGGTTATCGTGAATTACAATAGCAAGTCTTTTATCCCTTATTCCCTTCAACCACCGTGCAAGCCGGTTGCCCCTGTGAACCGACTCAGCTCTCTCAAGGGAACGGGAAAGGGAAGTCGCAACAAGTTTGGAAGGCATAAATACATAATCTGCCCCAAGATCTTCCATTTTTTCTTTATTGATAATGTCTGAGGCCCGGGAAAAGAGCTGAACATCAGGGTTAATCGCTTTCTTGAAATTTTCAATGCCTTTTCTGTTAGCTTCGTTATTGGAAGTCAGGAAAAGTATAACAACAACATTTTTAAGGTCAATCTTATCGACAAGCTCAGGATCGGCAATATCACCTACAATCGCTTCAAAGCCTTCCTCCCTGAGAGTTTCAACCTTAGCTTCGTCTTTATCTACAATGATTACGAGCTTATTGCTTTCCCTGAGCTCTTTTGCAAGCGCAAAACCTACACTTCCACTGCCCAGAACAAGGTATCTGGGTTTGACTGTACTTTTAAGATTGCCATCCGCATCTTTTGAAAAATTAATCAGAAATAGTCCTCCCTGTTTTATTTAGTCCAGACACGTGCAAAGGAAAGCAAACATTTGATCAGAATCCTGCCTATTCACATTTTATCGCAGTTAGCTAATTGTAATGCTGGCTATATTTTTTTGACTGTTTTTTGCTGATTAAATTTTGCTGATTAAATATTCTTACAAAATACATTTTATGAATCATAGTCTTAAAGAATTAATGCCTTTTTTACGGAAAATTAAATAATTCCGGTATATTAAGTTATATTGAAATGTAACGTATATACTTAATAACCTCAAATAAGTTTTCCTCGGTGTAAATATATAATAAATAAAGCATCTCATTTACTCTGGAGATATATAACAATTTCTGCGACAATCTATAAACTGTAGAATTCAGACTTGCAGAAACATTTGAATGATTAAAACAGTCAACAGGAAACCAAACGAGATAGACCGGCAGGTAATTATTATGAAGTGTATAAGTTCTTTGAGGATGAAGGCAATAGACAAAAATTGCGAATGCCTGGGGCTTCTACCTGTCCAGTTAATGGAAAACGCAGGAGCTATTATTGCACAGAACGTGCGGGAAAAGCTTGAAAGCGGCAGGGTACTTTTTATCGCAGGTAGGGGAAACAATGGGGGAGATGCTTTTGTAGCCGCCAGGCACCTTGCAGGCTCTTCAGGATACACTGTAAAGGTAATTCTGCTGGGAAAAGTCAGGGACATAGGAACTAAAGAAGCTTTCCACAACTTTTCTCTACTGAAGTTCAGCCGTGTGGATATGCTTGAAATAACGGACTCAAGCCAGCTTGAAGCTGAGGCTTCGGACTGGTTCCTGGAAGCTGATCTACTCGTAGATGCAATATTCGGAACCGGAATAAATGGAAAAATCAGAGAGCCAGAATTGACAGCTATTGACCTTATAAACCAAGAAGGAAAAGCCGGAAAAACCGTAATCTCGGTTGACATTCCCTCAGGACTTGATCCTGACGGCGGAGATTTCGAAAAAGCTGTGCATGCAGGGCTTACGGTCACTTTTCACCATATGAAGATAGGGCTTTTGAGCGAGAAGGCAAAAGAATACACTGGCATGATAAAGGTTGCAGATATTGGAATCTGTGCCGATGCCGAACAGTACGTTGGTCCCGGAGATCTTATGATGCTACACAGGCGGAAGTCTGAGGGACACAAGGGCGATTCCGGAAAAATTCTTGTTATAGGGGGCGGCCCGTATTCAGGAGCTCCGGCCCTTGCAGCCCTTGCAGCCCTAAAAGCCGGGGCAGACCTTGTAAGTGTAGCAGTCCCTGTCCCTGTAGCCGAAATCGTGGCATCATATTCTCCTAACCTGATCGTCCGAAAACTCTCTTCGAGTGTTCTCTGCCCGGATGATCTTTCCATCCTTCTGGATCTTATAAATTCTCATGATGTAGTCGTGATGGGCATGGGGTTGGGGAGAGCTGCAGAAACCCTGGAAGCCGTCCGGAAAATACTGCCCTTTTGCAGGAAAGCCGTTCTTGATGCCGATGCCCTTTCAGCTCTCTCAGGTGCTATCTTTGAAAGCCTTGCAGGCAACTGCGAACTCATAGTAACTCCGCATTCAGGAGAATTTGCTCGCCTGAGAAATATGGAAACTCCTGAGAGCCAGGAGTCCCGTATTAAAGCTGTCAGAGATTTTTCGGAGGAAAAAGGGGTTGTAACGCTTCTCAAAGGAAAAATCGATATTATTTCGGACGGAAAAAAGACCCTGTTGAACAGGACAGGAAACCCAGGCATGACCGTGGGAGGGACAGGAGACGTTCTTGCAGGGCTTACTGGATCGCTTTTTTCCAGAAATCCAGCGTTCCTCGCGGCAGCTTGTGCTGCACATATCAATGGGGCAGCCGGTGATCTGGCTTTTGAGAAGGCAGGAAATGGGCTGCTTGCAACGGATGTTCTCGAAAAAATTCCTGAAATAATTAAAGAGTTCAATATCGGGTAAAATAAATGGGGAGGAAATTCGCATGGTACATGAAATTGAAAGGAAAATCGAGCTTGAAATTGAAAGAAATCGAATAAGAATTACGATTTTTCACGGGGAAGATGAACAGGTCATAAAGCTCAACCTTGAAGAAGCCAGAGAACTTAGGAAAGATCTGGATAAAGCACTTGAAGACTATTCACAAAGAAAGCAAATCAGGATCGATTGATAAGAGAATAGATGCGTTGAAATCCCAAATAAGCATAAAGTGCCAAGAAAAAACTAAAATGTTAGAAAAAAGCATTGAAATGCTAGAATAAGGCACTGAAATTCTAGAAAAAGGAAATTGAAAATTAGATTGGCTTGAATCAGATAGATCAAACTCAATATAAAATACGAAAAACGCGGTGGTTTTGTGGAAAAGCGATTTACTCATATTGAGTCCGGCAGAGCGCATATGGTAGACATCAGCGAAAAGCGTGAGGTCCCAAGATTGGCGCGAGCTGTAGGGGAGATTATACTTTCCGGGGAGACTATAGAGAAGATAAAAACCGGAAATGTGGAAAAAGGCAATGTGCTTGCAACTGCGCGGGTTGCGGCCGTGCTTGCGATTAAAAAGACCCCTGAGATAATCCCAATGTGCCACCAGATCCCGATCACTGCCATAGATGTAGATTTCAAAATCGGCAAAGGGATGATTTCAGCGGAGGTAGAAGTCCGGACTGTCGGAAAAACGGGGGTTGAAATGGAAGCTCTCACAGGAGTTTCAGCAGCGTTGCTGACTATCTGGGATATGGTGAAATCTGTGGAAAAAGATGAGAGCGGGAATTATCCAAATACTTCAATACAAAATATCAGGGTACTTGAAAAGCTCAAAGGATAAAGCCCAGAATAAGCCCATAAAAAATAAGCTTTTTAAAGGATGGGATATATCAAGACGGCAGACTGAGGTATATATCTTGAAGATAATAGGTGGACCAGCATCACAGTTACTTGCCAGCCGCACTGCCCGGGCTTTAGGGACAGAGCCTGTACTTTCCGAGTTTAATCGTTTTCCTGATGGGGAACTTTATCTCAGAATCGCAGAAGAGACCGAAAACGAGCGTGTGACCCTTATCCAGAGCACGCCTACTGATTCTGACCTTGTTTCCCTGATCCAACTTATCGATGCCTGTGAAGGGTCAAAAGAGCTCAATGTCGTGATTCCTTACATGGGATATGCCAGACAAGACAAAAAGTTTAAGTCCGGAGAGCCGATTAGTGCCCGCGCAGTTGCTCGCTGTATCAGGGCTGACCGCGTTTTTACGATAAATATCCACGAAAAAAGCGTGCTTGAACATTTCCATGGCCCTGCGGAAAACCTTGATGCAGCTAAACTTGTTGGGGAGTATATTGCAGGGCTTAACCTGGAAAATCCACTTTTGATTGCCCCGGATTCGGGAGCTGAAGAACTTATAAAGCATGTCTCGTCAAGTCTGGGCTTTGATTATGATCACCTGGAGAAAACAAGACTTAGCGGGGATACAGTTGTAATCAAGACAAAGAATCTTGATGTAACGGGCAGGCATGTTGTCCTTGTAGATGATATGATTGCAACGGGCGGGACAATGGCCGAATCTATCCGTATGCTCAGAGCCCAGGGAGCATTAGACGTTCACATTGCCTGTGTACATCCTGTACTTGCACGGAACGCAGCTTTAAGGCTCTTCAATGCGGGCGTAAAGGACATTATCGGAACTGACACCCTTGAAAAAGCAGAAAGCAGGCTGAGCGTTGCCCCTCTTATTGCCGGGGCCCTAAAAGACCTCTGATTAAAATAGTTTAATTTTATTACCGTTAACTATTTTTTATGTTCTGTTGTTCTTAGTATTATGACTCTTCCAGAAGCCTGTCCACTTGATGAAAGCCAGACGTGTAAAGGGCGGGAATGTCACCTCTTCTGCCTTGAGTGGAGAACGAGGGAACCTACCTGCCTTATAGGCTACAGCACAACGAGTAAAGTCAAATCCGGAAAAGCTGACCGTAACAGGGATACCTATGCTGAAGAGACTTTCCGGAAACTAGGCAGGCAGCCCCTCTCCAAAAGAAAAGAAGTCTCTGAAAAAGGAGACTGGATTCCTTCAAGGCTCACAAAAAGACCTCCGGAAAGACTCGTTGAAAGGAAGGAGGAAAGCTTTACTCAGAGCCGGAATTCCCAGGAAACATCTGTAAAGATATCTGAGATGAAGCCTGAGGAAAACCATGACAAAAGGCTGAGAGAAAGGTATGCTGCCAGTGATGCAGAGAAAGCTTCCATACGTCTGGAATCCAGATTGAAAACTGAGTCGGCTGAACAGAATCCAGTTATATATGCAAAAACTCAGCCCAAAATTCCGGAAAAGCCAAAGGGCCCGGAAAAAGTCATTTCAAGAGATAGGCACACTACAATCTTTGCACCTTATACCGATAAAAAAGATAACTCGAACCGACCAGGGAAAGAAGAAAAAGCAGAAAACTCTCCTGAAAATAGGGAAAAACGTAAAAAGCTTGATAAAGAGATGGAAATAGACCTTCCTGAAACTTATGATGAGGATTTCTGGAGTTAAACCCCCCTCAACCCGAAAAAGACTGTTTCGCAGTCAAGCATTGCGGCTCAACAGTCGCAGCTTAACAATTGTCTTTGAGCCGCTTTATCACGTCGTCAAGTCGTTTTCGTTCAAGCCTTTTTGAAAAGGCTTGCAGTCAAGCAATTTTCTCAAAAAGGTTTTCGCTCAAGCCTTTTTTGAAAAGGCTTGGTTAACAGCCCTCAGCCCGAGAAAGCAGCTCAGACACACAGGCAGACATTCTGGAAAGGATTCACTTCCTTTGATGGAAAAATTATTTTCTTCATTTAGGAGTTCCTGATGCAGACCTGCTTGAGTTCTTTAAGATGCCTATTGTTTCGGGTTTTAAGACATTGATATGATTATAAACCATGAGCATAGAAAGAATTATAAAGAAAGCAAGTACGTCTGAGAGATACTTTTGCTACCTTAAGATTCTTGTTTTTCATGTTGCTTGACTTTCATTTTGCATGCCTTGGAAGGAAACAAAAAAGGATATGATGATTCAGGATGGACCGCCAGACATACCAGATAATCTACAGCTCACTGCATGACTTTAAAGATGTTTTCCGCCTTTCGGAGGAATATTCTAAACCAGTAGGCGTGCTTGCAACAATACTCAACCAGAAAGTCGTAAAAAAAACTCGATTCAAACACAGGAGAATTTATTCCCGAGAGAATGAACTTTTTTTAAAATGGAAACAAGGACGTCCGATCCTTGATCTTGCAGAATACACAGGTTTTCCTCCTACCCTTATGGCATCACTTATTATGAAAAACTGTCAAATTTCCAAGAAAAGTATAAACTGGCTTTTCAAAAATGTGGATTTAATCGAAAACCGCCGTCTTCGAAGGGAAGTCAAAAAAGCTCTTGAAGCCGATCACTTCTTTTCTCCTCACGCCCATGAAATGCAGTGTAAGAAAGGCGAAATGGGAGAAGTAATTATCCAGAAATGGCTTGATGATAGGGAAATCCCTTACTGTACCGAAGCAGACATTCGGGCTAAGGGAGAAGGCAAGACTCCAGATTTTGTCCTGGAAAACCCTGTATGCATAGACAATCTCATGGTCAACTGGATTGAAAGCAAAGCACTCTTCGGAGACGACTTCGAACACGAGCATTATTCTAAGAAGCAGTTTCGGGAGTATGCAGAGATTTTCGGAGAAGGCATGGTTGTCTACTGGTACGGCTATCTTGAAGATCTTCCTACCGAGGGCTATCTTGTAAAGAACTACAGCTTTTTTAATGAGTATAAAGAGGAAATTGACGAGCTATTTAATTATCTGGTGTACTGGTAATCTCTCTCACAAGCCTTTTCAAAAAAAGACTTGCGCGCAAATCGTTTCAAAAAAACTGTTTGCCTGCAAGCCTTTTCAAAAAAGGCTTGAGCGAAAATCCCTCTGGCGACCTTTGAGTTTGATATCCTTATTCCAAACCCTATCGCGTGATCAACCGGCGCAACGGTTGTTAAAGCTTTACAATAGACGACATATTTGTAATGGGATCTTTTTCTACCTGGAAAACATGGTCTGCCGAGTCTATAAGGGATTCGTCATGGGAGACCACAATTATCTGGCCTACGCCTATTCCGCGCATCATGTCTATGAGTTTCAAAAGCTGGTTTATATGCCCTCGGTCCAGGAAAACCGTGGGCTCATCAAGGATCATTGGTGGAAGCCCGTCTGCCCTATCTCCGCCGAAACCCATAGCTAGAAGTCTGTAGATTGCACAGCGCAGGACAAGGTTAAAGATCGCCCGTTCTCCTCCGCTAAGGAGTTTCGGTTCAAGGGGAGTGCCGTCTTTTCTGTAAACCGTGAGATTGTATTCCGGGTCGAGTTCGATATGGGAATAGGCATTGTTTGTGTACATGAGGCTGAACATTTCATTTAAAAGGGTAGAAAGGGACCCTATATTTCTTGCTCGCATATCAGCCCGCACGCGCATATACATGCTCTCAAGCTCCTCAGCATTGCTATATACGGCTTCGAGATACTGCTGCCTGTTTTCAAGAGCTTTGAGTTCATCTCTCAGCTCATTGCGGCGTTTTAGGCTGTTTTCGGCCATACCTACCTCTTTTAAAAGCGCGTCTTTTGCAGCCGTTATTTGTCGGATTTTTTCGTTAAGATTTGCCTGATACTCTTCAAGCTGTGTACGTTTTAACTGAAGATCCTCGAGCCTGCTTCCCTGCAGTTTTTCTTCAAGCTGTTTTACTCTCTCCTTTCTTTCAAGGATTTCCCGGTCAAAGAAGCCGACTTTTTCGGCAAGGTTCCTGATTGAAGCCTCAAGCTCGGAGATCTTGTATTTTACGTTGTCCATGCGGATCAGATTTGCCCCGAGTTTTTTTGTCTGCAAGAGGCGCTTTTCACTTTCTTCATGATTTTTCTTTGCCAGGTCTTCTTTTTTCCGCAGAGCCTCAAGCTCAACCCCAAGAGCTTTAAGTTTTTCCTTTTCCAGAATCTCCCGTTCGGCAAGCCCTTTTATTTTCTCATTGAGCTCTCCAAGTCTCTGCCCATAATTTTCGATCAGCGCAAGGGAAGTCCTTATTTTTCCATTCAGGCTCTCAATTTCTGAGGCATTCTCAGCAATTTTATTCTCAAAGGCTTTTGCCTCTCGAAGCGCTTTTTCGCTCTCACTATGGGCTTTTTGAGCTGCCTCCTCCCAGCCCTGCAGAGCTTTAATATCCGGAAGGAGCTTGCCCATTTTAGCCTCAAGTTCCTCCTTTTGTTTATTAAGACCTTCGAGTTTAAGTGAATCTTCCTCAATCCGGGTTCTATGGATCCCTATCCTTTCTTGCAGGTCCCTTGCCTTATTTCTGAGCTTTTCAGTTTCCAGGTCGTAATCCGAAATCCGTTTCTCCAGCTTTTTTGCATCCTTGAGCCGGTTGATTTTTTTCTCTATCTCAGCTTGCTGGACCTTTATCTCGAGAAGTTCTGCTGCAAGTTTTTCTTTCTTCTGTTCTGATTCTCCGGTTGTACACGCAATCTCAGAGCCTTTAAGTTCCTGCCCGCAGGTAGGGCATTTTCCTTCGGCAAGTAGCTGCCGGTTTTTACTGAGGACTTTCTCAAGCTCCCTGAGGGTAGTTTCAAGCTCTTTTTCCCGCCCATGCAGCCTGTTTTTATTTTCCAGCAGAAGTTCGCTGAGATATTCCAGATCTTCAAGTTGTTCTCCGGTAAAGCCAAGTCCTTTTAACCCTGCAGAAGCTTCGGATTTTTGCTCCTGAACTCCCAGAGATGCCTTTTCATTCTCCCTGAGCTCCTCTTCAAGAATTTCAATCTCGGTTTTACCTTTACGAATTGCGACCTTATAATTTTGAAGTTCCTTATCAAGCGTGAGAAGATTTATGTCTCCTGTTTCTTTTTCTTTGAAAGCAAGCGCAAGCTTTGTTGAGACTTCGTTTTTCCGTTCACGCAGAAGACTTTCTTTTTCTTCCAGCTCCTTTATAAACAAAGGAATCTCATAAGTGTCTGTAAAACCTATAGTTTCTTTTGCAGCTTCTTTTAGCTTTTTGTTCTCGTCCTCGATTCTCAGTATATTTTTCCTGTTTTCTTCAATTTCCCCATTTGTAACCCCGATATCTACCCTGCACTGCGTCAAAATATGTTCAGTTTCAGACTTTTCGTTTTCGAGGTCATATAGAGCCTGAGTGTGAACTTCTTCTTCCCTGAGAAGAAGAGCAAGTTCTTTTGAGATGGTATTTACTTTTTCCCTGGCAAGAAACTCCTCTCTTTCCTGTTGCAAGCTCAGAGTCTCAATATCTAGGTCTCCAAAGCCGCATTTTTCCCTAATAATGTTATTTTCTTCTCCTAATGAAAGCAGAGACTGCCTTTGCTCGTGGGCTTCTCCGGCGAAGGCTTCTTTTTCCCGGATACATCCAGCTTTGTTTTCCTGGGATTTAACTAGTGCCTGCTTTAGGGTCTGGATTTCCTGGAGGCGTTCCCTGTGCTCTTTAATCATCAGGTCTAGTTTTTCCTTCTGGGCAGTGGCAGCCTCCTTATTTCCATTAAGCTTTTTTAAGACCGTATCGCTTTCCTTTATCTTCTGCCTGAGCCCATTAAGTACGGCATGCGGTTCTGTATTTTCTATTTCCTCTATTTTGGTATTTATGCCTGAAAGGTTGTTACTTGTGTCCCTTTGAAGCCTTCTGACAGCCGTTTTTGCGCTGCCTGCCCTTTCTCTGTATTCTTCGAGCTTTCCAAGCTGCAGCAGGCCGTCTATCATTCGTTGCCTATCTTTTGGTTTTGCATTAATGAGTACGTCAATTTCGCCCTGTCTGATGTAAGCGCAGTTCCTGTACGCCTCTTCATCCATATTTAGAAGGAAGCAGATCTCTTCATAAGTCCGTGTAGCCTGGTCGACAATACTTTCCCCATTGGCATAGAGTACGCATTTCGAATTCGAAGCGTTCTCACTTTTAGGGGAATACCTGAAAGCCTGTTCGATAAGGTAATCCTGCCCTAGATGCTCAAAACCCAGGCTTATTTTTGCATTTTCAGCTCCTTTGAAGATTACATCCGCAAGCACAAAATCCTTTGAAAGAATTTTGCTCCCGAAAAGCCCCATAAAACAGGCTTCAAGCAGACTGGACTTCCCGCTCCCGTTTACCCCAGAAATAACTGTAACTCCATCTTCAAATGTAAAATCCAGTTTTTTATAACTCCGGATGTTTTCAATATACAGGTTTTTGAGCTTCACAGGTAATCACCAAGATTATACTGTCGAGGTACAGCAGTCTTTCTTTTTCCTTTTTTTTGCCCTGCCTTCTCAGTTTTTCCGGTTAGATCCGTAGCCTGGGCAGGTTCCTCTTCAGGCAGCTTTCTGGCTTTGCCTGGTTTGCCCTTAACCTTGAGCTCAGACAGCTTTCTAATTTTCTTCTCAGATCCCTTCTCAGGAAGTTTACTTTCGGCTTGACTTTCAGGTTTAACTTCGGGTTCACTTTCTTTGTCTTTCCGAGACTCTATTCCTGCTTCTTGAGTTTTTCCCGGAGTCCTGGAACTTTCCTGTGGGAAATTCAATTCTGGAGTGACTATCGATTCGCTGGATAGCTCTATTAATCCCGAATCCGGCGGTATCAGAGACTCCGAATTAGATAGCCATTGAGAGCTTGATTCTGATTCCAATCCCGAACTATCTGGACTCACGGCTGAAGTCTCAATGCTTTTTGAGACTTCCATGCTCTTTGAAGCTTCAGTACTCTTTTTTTCAGTATTATTTATTTTGTCTGAAGTCCTCAGAATTCCTGAGAGTTCAGTAATTTCAAGCTTTCCGGTAACTATCCCCGCTGGCCTTTTTTTTCCTGCAAACCCTGCCTCTCCCGCATCATCGGCGTTTATTTCCTCAAATTCCAGAAATCTAGCAGTGGTGGCAGAGCTGGCAGAACCGGAAGTGTAAGCAGGCTCATCTGAGCTGGTCGTATTGGAGGGGATCTCTATCCTAAAATCAGGGCTTTTGAAGTCCATAACTTTGGCTTCAATAAGATTAGAAAGTCGGCCTTCCGTCTCTTCATCTACCCTTGACCTTGAGATGTTCGGGCTCCGGACAATTTCATCAATAATCAGCCCGCCGTCATTTAAGTTCATTCTTTTGATCTCGTTTGCAACGGCATGGTCAGGGTCAGAAAAGGTTACTTTTAAAACTTCCTCTGGGAAGGATTCTTTTATCCTCCGGTCTTTAACATTTGACACAAGAGCTCCTTTATTAAGTAGGTATTCCTCAAGCTCGCTCTGTGACAGGACTGTGCTCGAATCCCCGAATATTTCCAGAAAGACCACGGATTCAGGGATTTCTTCAAGATGCTCATTTACTGCAGAAAAAATCTGTTCATAAGGCTCATCTTCCCCGGTCAAATTTACTTGAATTGAAAGGAAATTCCGGGTAGGAATCGTGCGTTTGCTAATTTCAAGACCTTTTTCGGAAAGTGTAATAATATTATAGGAACGGGCTTCATTTTCGGACAAGCTGTTTCGTTCCGTACTGCCAGGGTAGGTTATCCAGGTCTCACCTGTCTTATTTTTAACTATTGCATGTTCATGGTAGTCGCCAAGAAGAACTGCATCAACCTTGAAAGGAAGGTTCTCAAGAACCTCATCACAATCCCATTCAGCATATGGAAAAGGACTCATTATCTGGTGCATTACAAGCAGTTTCCAGCCGTTTTCCTCAGGGGCAAAACCGGCGGGAGAATCAGGCGCTTCAAACACTGAATAGTCGAATATAGGAATTTTTGATTTCGGGACACTGTCGATCCCATAGATTGCCACATTGCCTACCATATGCGGATTTTTCCCGAGCCTTGCCGCAAGCCCCATCTCCTCAAAAAGGTCAAGCCATTGGGTATTCTGCTTGCTCTCATGGTTTCCGACAATTCCGAAAAAAGGTATGTCAGCCGCCTTCAGCCTGGAAAGGATATTCATTGTCTCAAGAAGATCTTCAAGGATCGGGTTTCTCGAATCAAAAAGGTCTCCCGCATGCACTACGGCATCAACCTGCATCTCAACAGCATCGTTTACAACAAGCTCGAAAGCTTCAAAAAAATCCTTTCTCCGGACTTCGTTGTGGTATTGCCTGTATCCCAGATGCGTGTCTGCAGTGTGGAGTATCCTTATTTCCCTGGCCATGGTTTTATCAGTCTCTAATTTTTACCCTATAAGGGTTTCTATATTAGTA
>NZ_DAGK01000004.1:0-82264 GCF_002495725.1 Methanosarcina sp. UBA411 | reverse complement strand
TGCTGTGGAAGAAAATTCGTGGAATTCCATAAGGGATACCTCCGATCCTATAAATCTGACACTTTCAGCAAGTTACAGCAATGGGATAAATAAGCACGAAAATCTCGTAAGCAACATGTATATTCAGTCCATTGAGGAAACTCAGGGAGGTAATTCGAGCATGGTTGTTCCAGGCTTACTACTTGTTGTCGTCGCCGGTGCAGGTATGCTAATTTACAAAAAGAAGAAGCAGAGCAGAAAATAAACATAGCCGGAGATAAAAGTTCTCTGAAGACTTATTTCCAAAAGGTTTAAAGGCAGCAAGGTCCAGACAGGTTTCTTTAAACAGGTGGGGCAGTTTCAGGCTGCTCTTGACCTTTCGACTCTATAGAATAAAATGTGTAAAATGATATTATTAGTCCTGGCTTTGGCCAATTTCCTTTAAGATTGTATCTTTCGTTTCATCGGAAGGGTAAAGATAAACGTGCTGCCTTTTTCTCCCTTCGATTCCACCCAAATTTTTCCTCCGTGGAGATCTATAAAGTTTTTAGCAATATAGAGTCCAATTCCAATTCCACTATATTCCCTGCTTATGGAAAAATCTGCCTTAATAAAAGGCATAAACATTTTTTCATAATCCTCTTTTGACAACCCGATTCCGCTATCTGAAACTTTAATCTCGATCATCTCTTCTTTTTTAAAGGCGCTTACAGTAACCTTTTTCTTTTCAGGAGTAAATTTTATAGCGTTATTTATTAAATTGTATAAAATCTGTCTCAGTTTTGTCCTGTCAGCCTGGACTTTCTCAAGGGAGGTATCAACTTTTACTTCTACACTAATTTTCTTATTTGAAGCAAATGAGAGAAGACTCATTCTTACCTCTCCTATAAGGCTGGCAATATCTATATCCTCATAGTTAAGACTCCTTTCACCAGCTTCGAGCCTTGAGACATCAAGTAGATTATTGATAATTTCAAGAAGATTTTTCCCGCTTATGAGAATATTACTTACATATTTTGATTGCCTCGTATTCAGGGACCCAAAAGCCCCTTCCAATAGTAAATCTGAGAAGCCTATAACCGAGTTAAGGGGAGTCCGAAGTTCATGGCTCATGTTAATTATTAGTCCGTTTTTGGTCCAGTTTGAAGCTTCTATATCCTTTTCCGTGTTGAAAAAATCATTTTCTAGCTCTATTTTTCCTTCCAGAGCTCTCAAACGTTTCCATTTTCCGTTTCTTTTGGCAAAAACGTTATTTTCTTCTATTAGTTCAAGTAGGGATCTACCTGAAAGTTCTCCCAGAGGAAGGGTACAGAGAAATGTGACACTTTTATCATTTTCGAAAACTGCCTTTCCAATGGCTTTTCGACACGTCTCAAGACAGGGCTTAAGATGATTTCCAGTCTTTTTAATTTCAAAATTTGTTCTAAAGCCTGAAAATTCTCCAGAAAGGGCTTTTTTATATCCTTTTTCTGCGAGTTCTTTTACTGCTGACTCAAGAAGAGTAAGATTTTCCGGAAAAGGATTCGGCGACAGAATTTCTAATTGAGAGGAGGTGAGATAATATTCTACATCCACTCCTGCCTTCTTAAGTTCATTTTTTGCCCCTTCAGCGGCCAGTTTATCAGGGGAAATCAATAAGCAATATTCTCCTTCCTCGATTCCTTCCTTAAAATAGGTAACAAGTAGTTCTGTCAATTCTTTGGCGTCCTCATACACGGCAGAGATCTGGTGACTCTGCGGAGCATTTGAAAAAAGTCCAGGATCTTTAACAATATTTTTCCTCAAAATCCTTCCCCTCCGTATTCTAACTGCGTTTCAATATTATGCAACTGGTCTTGAATGGGGCATGAGACTGAGCCTAAAGAGTCAAATTTAATGTTCAACGATTTATGTGACTTAATACTTTTTTAAATTATTTAAATAACTCAGGCAAAAGAATCTTCTTTTAACTTATGGTACTATACATACGCTTCATTTTTTATATGTGTATTACTAGTATATATAAGAAATATCCAAGTTTATACTTTTCTTTTAATATAAATCATTATATATATTAGAAATTAATACAGGGTTTTGGGGATCTTAAGAAAATATATTTTAATTTTACACTATACAAATGTATTTCACTCCTACTCCGAATGGTCTCATCTCTGGCTTTTTTCTCATACCATAATTATTGTATTCAAATTATACAGAGCATTTATTTTCTGGATATTAGATCATAATTTATATATTGATACAAGTAGGAATGCTACTTATGTATATAGAAACTGACTATAAAAATTCAATTAGTTTTTCCATATACGATAATAATTACTAGGGAATAAGTGTAAGCATCTGGGCAGGGCCTAATATGCAGGGAAATATTTGCTAAGGTCAGTAATGAAAAGAAAGCTGAAAACAATTAGCGGAAAAACTTAAATCTCATTGCATACGTGGTTGGAAGGAAATAAGTAAAAACGCATAACTGTAAAATTGGCTTTTGTCGGAAATGCTATTGGGAACATTCTTTTCAGTTCACAGATCCTTTATTCAATGGGAAAGGGGGATTACTACATGAAAATAACAGTATTCAGCGGGAGCCATAAGGGCAGAGAAGGAAATACTCTTATTATGGTTGAGGAATTCCTGAAGGGAGCAGAAGAAGCCGGGGCAGAAACCGAAAATATTTTCCTGATCGAAAAAAAGATTGGGTATTGCAAGGGAAAATTTGAATGCTGGCTCAAGACCCCTGGGAGCTGCACAATCCGGGACGATATGGATGATTTGCTTCCCAGATTTGTGGCTTCAGATATTGCAGTATTTGCATGTCCTGTATATTTCGATAATATCCCGGCTGTTATGAAAAATTTCATAGATAGACTTGCTCCTGTGCTTTTGCCTCATTTTGAAGAAGATGAAATGGGGGAGTACAGGCATGCAAAGCGTTACGAAAAGCTTCCTAAAATCGCCGTGATATCAAACGCCGGGTTGCCGGGCCAGACAAACTTTCAGGTTGAAAGCCTTTTTTTCAAGAGGCTTGCGAGAGCTCTTCACACTGAACTTGTTGCTGAGATTTATAGAGGGGAAGGGGAAATCTTCAGGGGTAAAAGCAATTTCATGCTAAAACCTCTCCTGGGGAAGTATCAGAAATTGCTCAGATGCGCAGGAAGAGAACTTGTCGAAAACCAGAGGCTGTCAGAAAAAACAACCCAAGATCTCAAAAAGCCAATTGTGCCTGCAAGCCTGTACATAAAGTTCGGGAATGAAGAATGGGACCGGCTGCTCGAGGAAAATAAGGTTGACTAAAAATGTTAGGGTTTGATGAGAATCTTATCCCAAACCCTATCTGCGTGATCAACCGGCGCAACGGTTGCTACAAAACTTTTTGCTTTTTGCTGTTTCTTAATTAGCTTCAGAACCGCCTTCCACAAGGTCTTCCAGGCTGTGTTCCATGTAGGGGGCATTACTCCTGTTGATTAACTCCTGGCAGACTTCTGCCGGCTTTCCATCCAATGCAAGAGCTCCGTTATCAATCAATACAGCCCTATGGGCAACTTCCCTAACAAAATCCATATGGTGGCTTACAAGCACAATGGTTGTACCAAAGCGTTCATTGATTCTTTTTAAAGAGTTTGTGACATCCCTGAGAGTTACAGGATCAAGGTCTCCGAAGGGTTCGTCAAGCATTAGATATTCTGGAGACGTTGCAAGGCTTAAGGCAATAAAAGCCCGTACATGCTCACCTCCGCTGATCTGGTAAGGGGTTTTGTCAAGAATTTCCATTGGCAGGTCAAGGGCTTCAAAGACTGGCCTTGCATAAGTATCGACATCAGTTATCGGGATTGTCGGAAAGAGTTCGGAATAGATGGTTTCACTCAAATTGAGTTCCCGCAATGCAGTATCTTTTTCTTCTTCTGGCATGTCAGGAAGGCGGTATATAGTGTCAAGGGTCTCATCCGAAAGCCCCATTTCCCTGGCTTTACACCTTGCGTATTCTATTGCCCCTAGCTTTTTCATGCTTAGTCTGAACCGAATCTGTTCCCTTACAGTAGAGTTCACAGACATCGAGAATTCCTGGTTCATGATACTCATGATTCTACGGAGCTCCATGCGCTTTTTGCTATACTCGGTGACACCTACCCAATCCCCGTTGCAAAGATACTCGACGGTTCCGCTCTTTGGCCTTACAAGCCCCTCCATGAGCTTCATAAGGGTAGTTTTTCCAGCTCCCGAGGATCCGATAAAAGCCAGAATTTCTCCCTTGTAAACATCGAGGGAAAAATCTTTTATGTTAAGTACTTCTCCCATCCTGATGAGTGAATAGCGTTTTGAAATTTCCTTAACTTTGATGCAGACTTCTTTCTTCTCGGGTTCCACAAGCTCTTCCCTTGGTTTCATATCCCTGAGGAAATTTTTAAGCACGAAGGAAGGTTCTCCGTCGGCTGCAATTTTCCCATTTTCAAGGAATATCAGCCTGTCGGCAAGATATGCGTGAATTTCCGGAAGGTGAGAAACTACTATAATCGGGATATTCAATTTCTTTTTAAGACTCTTTATTACATCAAGAACTTCTTGTTTTGTGTCCGGCCCGGTCATTGTAACAGGTTCATCGAGGAGAAGAAGTTTTGGCTTTGCGGCAAGCTGCCTTGCCATTACAACTCTCTGTTTTTCTCCTCCGCTCAGGAGATTGGTGGAGTGAAGTGCCTTATCTTCCAGACCCACGAGTTTCAGATACTCCATTGCTTCTTTAAACAGTTCGTCGTAGTCATTATCTACATTGTGTGGAAGGTGTTCGTTTTGTGGAAGAGCTTCATACCCTACTCGAAGGTAGTTTAGCTTTCTTATAATATTTTCAATCGCAGGCCCGTTCCAGAGCCCGAAGTTTCGTTGGAGATGTATTGCGCTTACACTTTTCAGAAACTTCTCCCCTTCAATCCCTGAAGCAGGCGTTATAATTTCTCCATCTATTTCCACAGTTCCTTCCTGAAAGGGCTCAACTCCCCGGATAATATGCAACAATGTCGATTTTCCGCTTCCACTTCGACCTGTAATCCCGAGAATTTCTCCATCCTCTACCGTGAGGTCGATATGGTCCAGCACTCTTATCTTTTCGGAACGTACCTCATAATCTTTAACCAGGTTGGAAACTCTGAGCATAATCATACCTTTTAGTGTTAATCGTAAGTTAATGCCTGACCCGAAATCTGTTCTGCAATTCTGCCAATTGCATATGGTTATTTTGTATTCTTTCACTGCAATTTTCGGATGTTTTTTTGTGCCAATAGAATTTGTACTAAAACAGGAGTCAGATATTACCTTATAAGTATTTATTACAATCGGCTGCTGTAATTTAATCTGAACAGTATCAAAAATTAAATACTAATACTCAAGATTTCTGAAACTTACTGCATACCAATTTAGAGCTAAAAAAGAGCTTTTCTGGTCTAAAAGAGTTTTTCAATACTTTATTTTCATCGGTTTTGACCTTTATGAATTTTATTAAGCAAACAAACAAATTTTGTTCCTTTTTGAGCGTAAAAAAAGCCTACGCTCCGGGAAAAGTACTCTAAAAAACAAATATAAAAAGAAAGGCAGAATTTAATATGTCTTTAATAAGTCCTTTCACACTTAAAAGCAGGCAGCACATCCTGAATCTTTCTTTTCAGGGTTCATCTTTTTATGGCTGACACAAGCTCAGCCACTTTTTCAGTAACGTCCCGTACTTCTTCGACAATGGTGCCGGTAACTATCATATCTGCACCTGCCAATGCACAGAGTTTTGCAGTCTCTGCATCTCTAATCCCACCGCCAACGATGAGTTTGTTTTCCCCGAGTACTTTCTTGACAGCTCCTATCATCTCAGGATTGACAGGCTTGTCAGCTCCAGATCCGGCTTCAAGGTAGGTATAATGCATGCCCAGGTATTTGCCTGCAAGGGCATATACTGCGGCAATTTCAGGTTTCTTCCTGGGAATCAGTTTTGCGTCCCCTACCCAGCCAACCGTTCCTCCAGGTTCTACTATTAGGTATGCCATGGAGATTGGTTCTATCTGGCTCTGGTATACAAGCGGTGCTCCTAGCACCTGATTTGTAATCACATACCCTATATCTCTCGAGTTCAGCAGACTCATGAAAAATACGGCATCTGCATACTTGCTAAGCCCGGCTGAACTTCCAGGGAAAAGAATGGTTGGGACATCTACCTTTTCTTTTATTTTCACGACAGTTTCATCAAGTAGGGTTCCCGACGCTCCGGTTGAGCCCCCTATCATGATGGCATCGGTGCCTCCCTTAACTGCTGCAAGGGCAATTTCAGCGGCTCGTTCAGGCGTTTGGGAAGCGGGATCAATAAGGGTAAGATGAACTTTTCCTTCCTTATCAATGATTTTCTGAAGGTGTGCTTCCACCTGCAAAAAAGATCATGCTCCCTTAGATTCCTTGGATTTCACCCGAAGAGCACTGTAACCGCATTTTCTGCAGCGGGTTGCTCTTATTGCATTTCTGGCATTGCATCGCATGCAAATTTTTTTATTTAATAATCTTTCTTCTGCTTCTGGAAAACGAGCCATTTTTGTCACCTGCTACTATTTTTCAATATTGATATGGTATGGTATATAGCCCGCTTAATGGATGTTAAGGGATATAACGTTTTTCATCAAAAAAGTCTGTCTTTTCTTTTATTTTTAGAATAATCGTTGTTTTTCTTATCCCGTAACTCAAAGCTTATTTATTGCTTATGTTGTTTATTCTCTGCCCTGTCTACTTAATCCAGGACTGAAACTGTAATTAAGTTAACATTTGATTGTGGCAAAGTTAATATTGAAATTACATAACGCTGATAACCATTTAAAGCTAAAGTCATTATTTAAAACTAAAACCGTCAGGTTCTAAATATTTAATTATTAATTTAATCTCCTAAGGTTTATTTAATTCCTTATCTTATGAATGGTGATTTATGTGGCGATTCATCCTATAGACTACCGGTATGGTACAGCAGAAATGAAACGTGTGTGGAGCCAGGAAAACAGACTTGCCAAGCTCCTTCAGACCGAGGCAGCTCTTGCCCGCGCTGAAGCGGATATGGGTTTGATTCCCGCAGATGCGGCTGAAATTATATCTGAGAGTATCTCTTCTGTAAAAGCTGAAAGAGTTGATGAAATTGAAGCCGAGATCCATCATGATATGATGGCTGTGGTCACTGCAATTTCTGAGCAGTGCAGAGATGACGCTGGAAAATGGGTACATTTCGGAGCCACTTCAAATGATATCCTGGATACGGCAACAGCTCTCCAGATTAGGGATGCAATCGATATTCTGGAAGATAAACTTAAAAATCTACTAGAGGTTCTGCTTGACAAGGCCGATGCTCACAAGCTGACGGTCTGTTGCGGAAGAACTCACGGACAGATTGGAGTTCCAACAACATACGGCCTGCGTTTTGCTATTTGGGCTTCGGAGATTTCAAGGCATCTGGATCGTCTCTATCAACTCACTCCCAGAGCGACTGTAGGGCAGATGACAGGTGCAGTTGGGACCCAGGCTGCGTTTGGAAAATCCGGAATTCTTATCCAGAAGCTTACAATGCAGCATCTTGGAATCGGGGCTGTGGATGTTTCTAATCAGATCATTCAGCGGGATAGGCACGCAGAATTTGTAATGTGGATGGCAAATACGGTCACGACTCTCGATAAGATCGGTATCGAAGTTAGGACTCTCCAGCGCAGTGAAATTGCCGAGATTGAGGAAAGTTTCGGAAAAAAGCAGGTAGGCTCATCTACTATGCCTCACAAGCGCAATCCTATCAAATCCGAGCAGATATGCGGGCTTGCAAGGATTGTAAGGGCTATGGTCGAGCCCGAACTTCTTAATAATACCCTGTGGGATGAAAGAGATCTGACTAACTCTTCCTCAGAGCGGGTAATTTTCCCTGAAGCCTGCGTGCTTACGGATCACATCCTCAAGCTCGGGATAAATGTAATTGAAAACCTGAAGTTCTACCCTGAAAATATCCGGAGAAATTTGGAATTGCTCAGAGGCCTCAATATGGGAGAGGCTATAATGATTGAGCTTGCAAAAAGAGGAGTAGGCAGGCAGGAAGCCCATGAACTTGTGCGGACTGCAGCAATGAAAGCTCACGATACGGGACAGCATTTCAAGACTGTACTTCTGGAAACTCCTGAAATCGCAAGATATCTAACTGCTATAGATATCGAAAATCTCGTAAATCCTGACAGATATATAGGGACTGCAGTGGAGCAGGTTGAAGTACTTGTCGCAAAACTTCGTGAGGCTTATTCCCTCTAACTTACTCCTTCTAACTTTTTTATTATCTTCTATTTTTCCATATTACAAGAAGTTATTTTCTCTGGCCAGCATAGATGTCCTTCTATTTACCTTAATTTCTCTTTAAATCTTATCTAAACCGTTTATTAACAGCTATTTTTTCGGGATTTCGTTGGAGATTTTGGAGTCGCCTGACCAGAGATCCTGAGCACACTTCTTGTTTGGGTACACTTTTTATTCCTGCAGTTCCTGGTCGAAAACCTTAAGATTTTCCCAATTAAATTTTTCCGGTGGACAGGCTCGGATACACTTCTGGCAATGAGCACCTTCACAGAGGTCCGTGCTTATCATAACCCTGTTTTCTTCGTCAATTGATATGGCACCAGTTGGGCATACTTTAATACATTTTTTGCATTCGGGGCAATCGACAACCATAGTCATGTAAGTTCCGACTCTTTCAAGAACGTAAAGCCCTTCTTCTCCAAGAACTGGAATATCTCTCTCCACACGTTTCTCGATAATGGGATTCTGTATAGGGTCTCCAAGCCCAGGAAGGCCCTTCTTTTTGAGATATTTCTTGAACATTTTAAAGGGCATACCTTCCTCCCAGTATGCCAGTTCGAGAACATATACGTCACGGAATTCCGGAGCAGTAGCAAACATTATATGTGTGCCTATTATTTGACTTGCAATATCCTGCAGTTCCCATAATCTCTTTTCCGAAAGCAGAATTTCACGGGCTACTGCAAGTGAAGTGTTTCCAATCTGGCAGATCTTTTCTGCTGAGTACGGAATCAAACCGATTTTCTGGGCTTTTATCGCATCCATATAAGTGCCGGCAGCACCTGCCATATAAGCTGTATCTATGTCTGTCATTTCGATACCTGCGGTTGAACAGAGCGTAATATGCCCTGCACGAATAGCACCTATAGCTTTCCCGGCTTCTTTCAAGTCTTTTTCAGAGAAATCCATCCGATTTTGCAGATGAATTCGCCCGTCCGGAGTTTTTATCTTTGGAAGCTCTATAAGGCTGTGTCCAATTCCTTCTTCTATTAGAGCTATGACCCCGGTACCTGTAATTCCCTTGGCTTTGATCTGACCTTTATCAAGGACATCTCCGGTTGCAGGATCTATGAGATCTCCGGGAATTGGTTTCATTTCTTCACTTAGAACGTAATTCCTAAGAGCCTTATCCTCAAATTCAAAATCTGATATGGTGTAAGGAGACGCAAGGTTTCCGTGCTTTATTTGTTGTCCTTCGAGGGCAGGGCCAGCAGCTGCAGACCCGGTATAAATGATATCCTTTACTTTAAGAGCCATCTCTGCATTTGTTCCGTAGTCTGTGGCAATTGAGATTTCGTCGCTATCAAGCATTCCGGATTTTACTATCAGAGCCAAGGCGTCGGCCCCAACTTCGTGCTTTATTGCGGGAGGAACTACGACTTCACAATCATATTCATCAAGCCCGGGAATTTCGCTGCTATGTACGATTCTTGCGCTTCGGTCCTGTTCCTGTATATTATACTTCTTTTTCTTCCGTTCTCCTGCATAAGCCAAGTCCTCAATGTTTATTCCCTGGAAGATGGATAATTGAATTGGATTTCCACAGATTGAAAGCCTTTCAAGTTCTTCGCTTTTCACATCAAGAGTCTGGAAAAGATTCTTTACTGCATTTATAGAAAGTCCGTGTGCGAGATCCTGCCCATAGTGAATTGCGAAGTCCATGTGATCCATCACATTCGCTCCGGGAAGAGGGTTCCTCAAAGTTATTACTGTTCTTCGGATCTCTTCCGTATCAAGATCGATTTTCTGAGCTCGATACCCGCTTGTTCCAAGGTCAATTGCAACTCCACATCTCATAGAAACTCCCCTGATTCTCCCTATTTTACTAGGTATATTATTTTGCTCTACTAGCCATTCGAGATTTATTTACACATTATTTTGAAAAATAACGTATAAATAAATAGGGTGATTTATTCCTCCCTACATATTTTAAGACCCTCTGAACTTATCTTAATACGCTGTTTCGGCTGTTTTAAACTAGTTCTATTCTCTTTGCTTTTTTCTTTTAAGACCTATAGAGCATTTCAATCCCATTACTAAAAATAGATATCGGGAGGGGTATGACTGGCATATCTTTATATATTACAAGTGACTTTGTATAGCTGATGAGCTAGTCCGGGTAGCCCGGCGTTACCTATAACCCGAAACTCGCCGATATGCGGGGGACGAAGCCAAAGGAAGATGCGTCGAAGGGACTCCAGCCTGGAATCTCAACGGAGAAGCCCCGTCCTGCTGGGATGGTGCAGGTATGCGGGTTTGCTGGAGAGCAGGTCTTCATACCCTAACTGCGGAAACCGGTCGAGGCCCGGAAGGGAGCAGACTAACTGTGGGCAACTATCGCTTGCGGGGCTGCGGGGTGGAGAAGAGGCTCCAGTCTACTGGAATCTTCAAGATTCAGCAACCTGAGGCGTGCTCATCGCTTAATACATCAGGCGATTCAGTTTTATAGCACACTATTACCTCTTGTAAAAATAGTCTCTGTGAAATATTTCGTCTGGAAAAGATTAAATACATAAAATGCGTTTAAGGGGACGCGCTTCTTAAAGTCCTTTGTGACGAGATAGCCAAGCCCGGTATGGCGCGGGATTGCTAATCCCGTGATGCTCTGCATCCCGGGGGTTCGAGTCCCCCTCTCGTCGTTTCTTTTTTTCAAAGCTTTATCCATAGAGATTATTTTTTATTTCTTACATCTCTTTGTAACATTCCGTATCTACATTTTATACAAAATTTCATTCCAACAAGCTTCTTTCTATATTATTAAGTCAGGGTTCCGAATTCATAGTCAGTCTCCTGACTTTTCGACAGTTCATTATATAAAAACATTTATATTATTTAAAAATTAATTTATATTGATGGCGACTACTCTTTTATCTGACCTACTTATTATTTTTGGGCTTTCTATTCCTGTAGTTTTTACTTTCTCAAAATTAAAAATAGCTCCATTGATCGGCTTTCTACTTGCTGGCATTCTTGCCGGACCTTTTGGTCTTGGGTTAATTCGAGATATAGAAAATATTGAGCTTTTAGCCGAAATAGGAGTCGTACTCCTGCTTTTTACCATAGGTATGGAGTTTTCACTGCGCGACCTTTTACAACTTCGCAGAATCGTAATCTTTGGAGGTGGATTGCAGCTTTCTATAACTGCAGTTATCGTTGCTCTCATATTCCTCTGGCTTGGCAATTCCAGAGAATCTTCTATTTTTCTTGGGCTTTTAGTGGCATTAAGCAGCACTGCAATTGTCCTCAAACTATTACAGGAAAAAGGAGAAATCTATAGTCTTCATGGGCGAACGTCTTTAGGAATATTGATTTTCCAGGATATCGCCGCAGTGATAGTCATCCTCTTGATCCCGGTTCTTGCAGGCATTCCAGGAACTGATAAGTCCTTTTTAGAGCTTATTCTTCAGGGTCTCGGGCTAATCGTATTTACTATTCTAAGCGCCAGATATGTCGTTCCTTTCATTATGTATCAGGTAGCAAAGACACGGAATAATGAGCTTTTTCTCCTGAGTGTTGTAGCAATTGGACTTTCTGTAGCCTGGCTGACCTCTATGGTTGGTCTATCTCTGGCGCTGGGGGCTTTTCTTGCTGGCCTGATCATCTCGGAATCTGAATATTCGGTTCAGGCTCTTGGGAATCTAATCCCATTCAGGGATATGTTCATGAGTATTTTTTTTATCTCGATTGGGATGCTGCTTGATCTCGATATATTAAAAGAACATCTTCTACTGATCTTGGTTGCTACCCTGGCTGTACTGCTCCTGAAGGTTCTGGCAAATAGTTTGAGCACTTTTCTCATAGGCTTTCCTTTGCATACAATGATCCTGGTTGGATTTTCTCTTTCACAGGTTGGGGAGTTTTCCTTTATTCTTGCAAAGGTAGGCTTTACAAGTGGACTGGTTTCCTCTACTATGTATCAAGAATTTTTGGATATGGCAGTACTTTCTATGGTACTTACCCCTCTTCTTATGAATATAGGGTACCGAACCACAGATTTTGCTGAGTCGCTACCTATTCCTCAAATCTTGAGACAGGGCTGGTACAGTAAATTCAAAGAAAACGGATCTGAAGAGAAACCTGAAAACCATGTAATTATAGTAGGATTCGGGATAAACGGTAGAAATGTCGTGAATGCCGCAAAAGCAACTTCAATTCCCTACATTGTAATTGACATGAATCCTGATGTCGTACGTATAGAGAAACAGAAGGAAGAACATATTTTTTACGGGGATGCTGCTCAGAACGCCGTGCTGGAACATGCAGGCATCTATACTGCGAAATCTGTTGTCGTGACCGCAGGCGATCCTTCCAGTGCCAAAAGAATTATTGAAGCTGCTCGGAGATTAAACCCAGAAATCCACATCATTGCCAGAACGCATTTCCTTAGTGAGCTGGATAAGTTTTATTCTTTTGGAGCAAATGAGGTCATCTCTGATGAATTCGAAAGCTCAATAGAGCTTTTCACAAGGGTGCTTCACAGGTACTTAGTTCCCAGTAGTGAGATCAATTCTCTGGGTTCAACGCTACGTGCCGACCATTATAAGATGCTCCGAAGTCCTGGTATTCCCAGAAAGAAATTTTGCGATGTGGCTCTTGATTTTGCAAATGTGGAAATCCGGAGTATCAGGGTCGGGAAGCTTTCCAAAGCAGCAGGAATGACCCTTGGAGAACTCAATTTTCGTAAAAATTACGGAGTATCTGCACTTGCAATCTCACGCAATCATAAAATTATTCCCGGGCCGGCAGCTGAAACTGAAATTCTTGTGGATGATATTCTACTTGTGATCAGCCCACCAGAAAATCTCGATGAAGTTAAAAAACTTTTTGAAGGCGTCGGGTAATAGTTATCTTTAATACTTTATCCAAATTAACAAAAGTAGTCAAGTGTGGGCGAAAAATTTTATATATTAACTACGTAATTTTATCTATACTTAAGTCTAAAATTCTGTCGGGGTTCAGTGGAATACTTAATTATCCACTGTTGGCAAATGGAATTTTCGATCTTGTTTATTTATATAATCTACTTTAAATTCTTATCTTACTATCTTTTCAAGTAGGTCGCATACATTTGGTGGAACTTTTATGATGCGTGATGTTAATGAAACTTTTCGGGAAGTTATCCAGGCTATCTTTCCTTTAACCTTAGCAGTAGTGTTACTGCTGCTTGTGTTCGTTGGTATAGGTCTGGATGATCTTATCTCTTTCTTGATGGCTACAGTTCTAACTGTAATCGGAATGACTTTTTTTCTAACTGGAGTTAAGATGAGTATGCTCCCTATTGGGGAGGCAATCGGAGCTGACTTACCTAAGCACAACTCACTGGCTTTTATTGCAGTAGTTGCGTTTTTACTCTCATCTTTTGTGGCCATAGCAGAACCTAATGTAAATGTTTTAATTAACATGATCGATTCAGCTTTGCAGGGTAGCATAAATAATAATTTATTGATAATCTCAATAGCCTTCGGAGTAGGGCTTCTTATGGCTATTTCCATCCTGAGGATAGTATTTGGGACTCCGATCAAATATCTATTTGCAGCAAGTTATTCAATTATACTCTTGCTGTCCTTCTTCGTACCTACTGATTACCTGGCAATTGCCTTTGATTCCGGAAGTGTGACTACAGGGGCTATGATTGTGCCTGTGATTATGGGCCTTGGAGTAGGGATGGCTTCTGTATTGCAAGATAGATCTGAACTTGATGGTTTTGGACTTATTGGCCTAGCAAGTATAGGTCCCATATTGAGTCTCATGTTGCTGGGGGTTCTATCTTCATGAGTTTAGAGAGTACAGGAATCTTGCTTGTGTCTTTTGAAGTTATTCAGTCAATTGCTCCTTTAATAGTTTTCTTCACGCTATTCCAGATATTATTTCTAAAGTTGCCATTATCACAATTAATAAGGCTTTATACTGGATTAGCTTTCACTGCATTTGGCATGATCTTATTTCTTCATGGTGTTAACAATGGCTTTCTCCCTGCGGGAACCCAGATCGGCGAATTTTTTGGCGAATCTAAAAAAGGCTTTTTGATTCCTATAGGTTTTGTCCTTGGTTTACTTGCTACTTTAGCAGAACCTTCTGTAAGAGTATTATGTTACCAGGTTGAGGAGTCTTCCAATGGTTATATAAGATCAAATCTTATGCTCTATACCCTTTCATTCGCAGTTGCTATTCTGGCTGCTATTTCAATGGCCAAGATCATCTATAGGATTCCTTTCCTGTATATAATAGTCCCAGGTTATTTATTTGTCCTTATACTGTTATGGCTCTGTGACAAAGATTTTGTGGGTATTGCATTCGATGCAGGAGGAGCTGTAACAGGTCCGATGGCTGTATCTTTTCTTATGTCTATGGCAGTAGGTGTAGCCACAGCATATGAAGGGGCAGATCCTGTTGCAGACGGCTTTGGCCTGATCGCGATGATAGCATTAGCGCCCATTATTTTCGTTATGCTACTCGGGGTTTATATAAGATTTAACGGAGGTCAAAAGAATGTCCAATGAGAAAGACTTTGTATTAATAGTAACAATCGTAAAAAAAGGCTGGGGTGATGAGGTTATCAAGGCTTCAAAAAAAGCCGGGGCTCATGGTGGAACAATCTTGTTTGGGCGTGGAACAGGAATTCATGAGAATAAAAGTATTCTTGGCTTAATGATTGAACCCGAAAAAGAGATTGTCCTTACGATAGCTGAATCTAGTATTGAAAACAATATTCGGAACAGTATTATCAAGACTATAAACCTTGATGAACCGGGAAAAGGTATAGGCTTTGTAATTTCTTTGGATAAAGTGTTTGGTATTAGTCATCCGTTTTATGAAACGCTGCTCTCAGAGAAATAAAAGAGCTATAGTTGTTATATGTAGCATGCTCGCCACAGAATAATGATTAAATATCCAGAAGTATATGAAAATAACAAAAAGAGAACTCATATCTTTTAAGAAGATATGAGACTCTAAAACGTTTGAAGTCACTTTTGTTACTTCTGCGTAAACTTTTTTGAGACTTGCAGGTGAAATAACTTCTCCAGGGAAAAAGGAACTTTTGACGAGCCTCCCTCGATCCATTCCCATCGTGATCAAGAATAGCAATAGAGAATAATAGTAATAGAGGATAAGGAGAATTTCTCAAACTGCGACTGCGGTCAGAAATTTTAAGATTCCTTTATAGGGTCAATTACGAGAATCATACTCTGGCAGTTATAAAATTGACCCTTTTTATCATCTGTATCGCTGAAAAGTAATATTTTAAACTGTTTCCTATTGAACATTACAGCAGGAAATCAGAAAAAGTATGATGAGACAAATCCAAAATACAATTTCAATGTATCTTAAAAAATTATCTTCCATAGTTCTAGTACACAAGACCCATATAAATTATTTATGCAGTTTCTTCTTCTAACACATTAGAATTCTCAAAAAAAGGATTTCTAATTACTTTTTACTTTCTACCTACTCTGTCTTGATATCTTGCTTCTCTTATTCTTTCTTCTATCAGTCTGTATTCTTTTGCTTTTAACCAGTTTTCGACAACTTTATATAATGTATCTATCTATGTACAATATGTAAAGTTTACGTTACTTATTGTATACAAAAATATTCAATTTGTTTTTAAAACTATACATACGAATGCTACTAATATAGAAATTTGACTGAAATTGAAACATGTATTTAGGGAGTTATTAGATGAAACAGAAACGACTTCGTATAATTTTGTTCCTGATTGTAATTTTAATGGGGACGGTTTTAAGTTTTGCCTTTTCGATAGGAAGTCCAGTACTTGCTATAGGTGTCTTCTTAGCAGGGGGAATTGCCATATATATCTTTAAAAATAGACAGGAAGGCATTGTGGAAGACGAACGTATTTACCAGATCAGTCAGAAGGCTTCGAATGTTACTCTCCGAATAGTTACACTGGGTCTTGCAATTGGGGGTGTAGTCCTAATATCCATGAAAGATCTCTATCCCGGGTACACTTACCTTGGTCTCTTCATGACATATGCTAGTTGCTGGGTTATTCTGCTTTACTCCCTGTTTTACATATACTATAACAGGGAATTTGGTGGCTGAGATGAAGAACAATATTAAAGTTTACAGGGCAATGCATGACCTTACCCAGGAAAGCCTGGCTGAAAAACTGGGAGTGACAAGGCAAACTATACATGCGATTGAAAAAGGCAAATATGATCCATCTCTTGAGCTTGCATTCAAACTTTCCAGGTTTTTTGGCGCCTGTATTGAGGATATTTTCCTCTATGAAGACCGTGAAGCCGAGAGTTCTAAAAGAAATAGTTGATCCGTTTAATTACGAAATAAAGGATTTATTTGCTTAAATCTCAGAGACATTTCTCTTAAAATTTTCCAAAATGACTCTAATTAAACCCTTTTTTATTAAAATTTGGGTTCACAAGCTTTTTCCAGATAAACTTAGCTTTCCCGGATTCCTTAAGCAAGTAAACCAGGAGAAAAGGAGCCATATAATCTTTTTTTATTTTCGGGAAAACGAGACCTAAAAACTACACAGGCTCTCAGGTAAGTAAGCTAATTTTCCTCCCGTAATTAATGGCGATGTACACTGAAAAGCAATTTTAGTTTCTAAATATATTTATATGAAATGAAAGGGTATTTACAATTAACGGACATTTGTGGATGTACAGACTGCCAATTTCTGTCATCAAGCGAACTAACAGATAAATAATCAAGTTGCAAAAATTAAGCAGGGGAAATAAATCTATGATGCAATCGTTTATAGTGGAGCACTATCTTAACAAGAATGTAGATGTTTACTGTGGTGGACCTGATGTTTTCAGGGGAAATGTAGAAGCCTGCGCCGATAATGTTCTGACGCTCAATAATGAAGGGAAACTTACCCATATAGCCATTGACAAAATAATAGCACTTTGGGGTCAATAAGTTCAAAATTTCATATTCCTTTACTATTTTATATAAAGGATAACTAGATTAAGAAAAGATCCTCCGAGTCGTTTTCTATACTGATTAAAGCTGGAAAACACTCTGAAAAGCTGGATTAGTTCTTTATTTTCCAGAATAAGGGTCATTCAAATTATAGAGTTAGAGTTTAATACGTGAGAAAATATTGAGGTGTAAAGAAATGCAGCCTTTTATAGTAGAACACCTTCTAGGCGAAGTCGTAGATGTTTACTGTGGGGGTCCTGATGTTTTTAACGGAAAGGTGGAATCCTGCGCAGACAATGTGCTCACTCTCAAGCAGAATGGAAAGTACACACACGTAGCCATTGACAAAATAATAGCCATTTGGCTCGCTTAACTGATTTAAATCGTCAATCGATAAATAGAGTATTGGATCCTGGACGTATTGAGTCCTGAAAATGTTCCGAAGCTTTAATACTTCGCCTTTTCCAACTTTTTCAATTTCAAAAAATGAGTAATCCTATCCATTGCGAATTTTGGATCTCTCAGGATTACTTTTCGGCTTTCTCAGCTCATGCTTTCCTGCAACTATTTGCATGGGAAGCTATAAACTCTCTCATTAATTTTGCCCCAAGCATGGCACTTTGCCCGGAATCGTATTCAGGGGCGATTTCTACGACGTCAAAAGCCATTGAGATCGGAGCAAGCGTCCGTATCGCGGTCCTTACATCCCGAGCACTCAGACCGAATGGCTCAGGTGTGCCGAGACCAGGAGCATAAGCCGGATCTATTGCATCCATATCAAGGGAAAGATATAGCTGGCTGCAATCAAGCCATTCAATGGCTTCTTTGAGGATTTCTACCATGCCTGTGGATTCCACATCGTCAGCTGTATAATATTTAAGGTTATTTTCCCTGGCAAAGACCCATTCTTCTTCCGGACCACTTCTGATACCTATAGAGACAAGATTCTTCGTAACCTCATTGAGAATATTTCGGGACACGCAGGCATGGTTATTCTTAAAGCCCCTGTACTCTTCCCTGAGATCAAAATGAGCATCCAGAACAAGGACTCCAAAGTCCTCTCCTGCGAGTTCGGCACAGGCTTTCACCATAGCGAAAGTCAGAGAATGCTCTCCACCAAGCATAATGGGAAGCTTTCCGTCATTCAGGAGGTCTTTTGTAGCGTCGTAGAGACTCTGCAGGGTCTCATCAACCGAGGCTGAAGTTTCCAGGTTTCCTGCATCATATATCGGAAGATCCACAAGATCTATGTCAAAAGTCGGGTTATAACTCTCAAAATTAGCAGAGACCTGTCGCATAGCGTCTGGAGCCCAGCGGCTGCCTGCCCTGTAAGAAGAGGTATTATCAAAAGGCACACCGAAGATAACATAACGTGCAGATTCATAGTCTGCAAGAGCGTCTATAAAGGAATTGGGTAAAAACATACTTTAACCTGATATGAAATTATTTGCTTAAAAAAGAATGACTCAGGCTGTTAACCTGAGTTTTCACTTTAGTTTTGAAAGTTTATGTCCGTATATCGAGCTTGACCTTGCCAAGGGCCGTAATATAAGAAATCTCTTCGCCCTCTTTGACCTTATCCTTATATTCATCAGGAATTACGATCTCAAAGGTTGAGAAGTCTCCCATGTCCATGAGTTGGGCAATGTCGCCGGTGATCGAGATTATCTGTGCAGTCTTCCTTTCCACAATCGGAACATAGACTTTGTTTGCAACTGAACCTATATAGGAACGTTTCTGACCGTCAAAGAGGCCTATAGCTTCGACTCTTGCCTTTGCAGCTCCGTGTTTCCCAGGCTTGGACTTGGTAATGCTTTTTATGACGCATGCTTCGTCATCAATGATTACATATTTCCCTTCTTTAAGTTCTTTTACTTCTACCTGCTGTTTCATAATGATTCTCCCATACGTTTTTGGATGTTTATAAATAAGTTGTAAATGCCATTTCGGATTTGTCGGACACTTTCCGCGGCTCCGACGAAGTAGTATAAGAAGGCTTTCCTAATTTTTAAGCCTGTCTCTTATTCTGTCCACACATTGCTAATCTTCTGCATGGAAAAATGGAAAATATTCCTGGTTTGGGGTGACTACAGAATCAATCTACAGATCGAGAACTAATACGATTAATTATCCTTGACTATATAACGCTTGTGCGAGATTCTGCGTCTTTAGACTGGATTTCGGGAAAATTTGCCTGAAATCTCTTGAATAAATTGGAAAAACCTAGGTTAGAGGAATACTGGATTAAAGGAAATATTGGATTTCAAAGAGAAAATCCTTTACCTTATAAAATTTATTATCTCTTTTGGAGCTTGTATACAGTAAAAATGCTTTAAAAGACTTTTCCTTTCTTTTTCTCTTTGAGACGTGTTACACCAAATTAATTCTATACTTCTAACCTCTCGAACTGCATTTTCAGTTTTCTTCTTTAAAGCTGAGTCCAAGCTCCTTTAACTTCTCCGGCTTCGGTATTCCTTCCTCATCCCAGCCACGGTAATGGTAATATTCCTGAAGTGCAGCTTCAAACTCCTGCTTGGGAAGCCCGTGTTCTTTATCCTCTCCCTTGTTTTCAAACAGCCTTTCAGGGAGGGTATCATCTTTCCGGGTAAATCCAGCTTTGAGGTTATAAGTTTTCTCCAGATTATAGATTCTTTCTCCGATTTTCAGAAGTTCTGCAGGGGATATCTCCATACCTGTAGCCGAAAGAAGGAGGGCCGAAACGAGTTCTTCGTTAAGGACAAAACCCGAGTAGGGGCAGAATACAAAAGAGTCTAGAACTGCAGTCAGATTTTCAAATACCTGAAGGATACCTGCTTTTCCTTTAAGGCTCAAACGGTCAAGACTTACAGGCTTTCCAAGTACCTCGGGACCGACCATAAAAGCAGTCAGATAGTCTCCTCCGTGGGTGGATGTAGCATAAGCCAGGGCCTGCCCCCTTATCCCTCGCGGATCAAAACCTGCAAGTTCGAGCCCTTTTACATCCATGCTTAAATCTTTTCTCCCAATGCCTGAAAAGTATCGTCTTGCTCCATTTCCGAGTTTTCCTCCTTCTCCGATTTTAGAGAGCATGGATTCCAGTTCATTATCTTCAAATATTCTTGCTTTAAGTTCTCTGCATGCTCCAAGAACGGAACCTGCTGAGATAGGGTCAAGTCCGTAATCCTTACATATCCTGTCAGCTTCAAACACGGAATTCAGGTGAGGATTTTCAAGGTTAAATCCGAAGGCCCAAAGGGAATCATAATCAGGCAAGATCTGCCCAGTTTCTTTAATTCTCTTTTTACAACCCAGAGGACAGCAAGGGCAACTCTCATTTTCAAGCTCGAAAGTGTATTTGATATATTCTCCTGAAAGCACGTCTGAGAAAGAAGTCTTCCTTCCGGTAAAGTTCCTGCTGGGGATAAGATTCATGTAATCGAGTAATTTTACAAAGGCACATGTCCCATAATTTGCAAGACCTTTGGAAAGCACGGGGTTTGCATCAAAAAGTTTCAATACTTTTGCTTTAAGTTCTCTGAAGCTCTCTAGATCGGAAGGCAAAAGTTCTTTTTCTCCTTTTACAACCACAGCTTTTAGCATCTTTGAACCAGCAACTGCACCAAGACCTCCTCTTCCGATATGTGTGGAATCAACAACAAAGGAAGAAATAAGAACCTGTTTTTCTCCTGCTCTACCAATACAGGCCACCCTGCCTTTGCTTTCAAGGGCTTCGGTACATGCTCTAATGTTCTTTCCCCAGAGCTGTTCTGCGGGCAAAATTTTAATGCTTCCTCCCATTATTTCCACATAGGAAGGCCTGTTTGCCTTTCCGGTGATTACCAGAGCATCAATTTCAGCTTTCTTCAGTTCGCTTCCGAAACCTCCCCCCATATTCCAGCTAAATATTGTGCCTGTTAACGGTGATTTCGATGTAAGGACTGCTCCTGAAGCCATCGGAGCAAGGCCTGAAAGAGGCCCTGAAGTAAAAATTAAGGGATTTTTCTGGTCAAAAGAATTAATATTAGCATCTTCAAGCTCGGAAAGCAATCTTACCCCAAGCCCTCGGCCGCCAAGGTATTTTCGAATTAAGTTTTCATTGGTCCTGACTATACTTACCGATTCGGAGCCAAGGTCTACATATACTGTTTTTCCTGTCCACCCCATCATTTTTGAGTCCTCTATTCTCTTTTCCTTTTTTGCTTTTTTAGTTGAGAACTTTTTTTCAAGTAGCTGCCAAGATTCTATTAAACTCACCTTTTTCTTGGTTTTACCTTTTTCGGTATTGATTTTTCTATTCGACCTTATTTATTTCAGACCATTTTTCTGCGGTTTCAATTTTTCCTCACTTTAAGAGAAAATTGTATCTTGAAGATATTAAAAGAGCCAGCCTTTAAGACAGAGAAATCTCACATATTATTGTATGAATCTGGAGAAACCTTACATCGTTTCTGTTTATGCCATTCTCCGGAACGAGAACGGTGAATTCCTGCTTCTCAGGCGGTCGGAAAACTCCCACAGCAATCCAGAAAAATGGGATCTTCCAGGGGGAAAGTTAATTCGCGGAGAACCCCTTGAGGAAGCTGTTGTGCGGGAGGTCTGGGAGGAAACTGGAATTTCAATCGTTCCTGGAGAAATCGCAGGATATGCTACCTTTGAGCTTCCGGAAAAAAAGGTGATTGCCATAGTATATGATGGAGGATATATCATTGCTGATGTAAAGTTAAGCCACGAACATACTGAACATATATGGAGTTCTCTTGAGAATATTCTGGAGATGGATGCCCTTCCTGACCATTTTAAAGAATTCTTTCAAAGATTTGCGATAGAAAATAAAGAACCTCCAGAGCTACCTATTTAATTCGTATTCGATTTGAGGTTATTTAAATATAACTTTTTACTTGAAGTACTTATCCTCAAGTATTTTCCTTTTTTTCTTGCTGCGGTGCCAGCTTACCCCGAGGTACAGGAGAACTGCAAGAGCTGCAAGAGCTGCTATACGCAGTAAGGGACCAAATTTACTCAAGAGGAGGGGGTTTATATTGTCTCTTTGCTCATATTCGGGATACATAATATCCCTCCTATCACTGCTGTGTCCCAGCCCAAGAGCGTGTCCAAACTCATGCTTCACAATAGAGAGCATTGTCGCATCTCCGTACTGGCGCCAGGCTTTACCCTGATAGTTTCCTACCTCAAGCACTATATCTACCCTTACATATCGACCATCCGATATCCTGGGCCTTGCATAACCAGCAACGCCTGAGGGAGCACCTTCAACTTCTTCCAGATTTTCTACCCATTTTACTCTGATATCCGCATCTTTCGAATCCACAATTTTAAAAACAGGCGTGAACTCTAGGTTTCCATTTCCTCCCTCCACCCAGTATTCCATAGCCTTTTCTATCTGTGCATAATAAGTAGGGCTGTAGTGCTCAGGCACATTGCTATCATCTATATATACCGTTATAGGAGAGTGATCCCACGGATGGTCTAAAATCCTTTCTGAATTTGCTTCAGATGCGGCCGAGATATTGGATAAAACAATTACCATCAGCAACAGCACAAAGGACAATTTAATTCCAGATCTACTGTCTCTATTTATATAAACCGGCCTCCATAAAATAGTTGTTTGATCCTGAAGTAACAGTATCATTTCTTACACATATTTTGCAGACTTTGGTATAGAATCTGGTGCAAGAGTACTGTCTACTTGACGGAGAGTATGCTTTCTGTTAATAACTTCCGATTGGAGAATTCTTCTCAAAAATAATCAGATTCCTGACAAACTGAATTTATAAAACCCTCAAAAACGAATTGGCAATTTGCCAAATTTTTTCTGTTTATTTAAGAGCGGCTAGATATATTGCATATCTCACAGTCTGGATCATAGCAGTGTTTTTCTTCTTTGTTTCCGTTGTCCGGAAATTCGGATGCAAGAGCTCTTGTACTTTCGGCAAGCACTGCGGCATTGGAAATTGATGCGCCTATCATAATTGCATAAAATATTTTTTCTTTCTTTATCCCTCTTCTTTTTGCGACTCTAATATGCATTTTCAGGCAATGCTCGCAGCGAAGGGCAGAAGCTACACCTATTGCAATAAGTTCAACTGTTTCTGGATCGAGGTTCTTGAATCCCCTCATTATGGAGTTTTCATAAAGTGTTTTTGGGATGAAAATCTCCGGGAGATCTTTCATGAAATTCATTATGTAGGGAACTTCACCATATTGACTCCGGACATCCTCAAGGAGTTCAGGAACAGCTTTCTCAGGATCCTTTTTCAAAATTTCCACAATATCCTCAAGTTCCATACGAAACCACCAGCATAGATTAACGTGGAAAAAAGATTCACACACCGTTTTCTGTATAGGCTTTACATTCTAAAGGATAAGTGAAAAAACACGAACCCAGTAAAATGTAAAGTAGATAACTATTAAAGCAACAGAACCCGGGTCAAATTGCAAAACCAACGTCAGACTTAGATTTGATTTTTATCAATATATAATTTTTCATTTTTGATCTGGAAATATTTGAAAGCTCGGAAAGATTAACTCCTTCATCAAATTCCAGTTTTTCAAGCCTTTCATGAAATTCATCATAAGGCAACTTGACTCTAAGCCCGTTAAGCTGGAGGGTAAGTGGAGCAGGCGAAAGTACAGTTCTAATTTCCGGAACTTGGTTTTCAATCTCTTTCATAACTCTGGCAGGGAGCACTGCAAGAGGATCTTTTGCCTGCTGTTTACGAATATTGTCAGCAATCTTTCCAATCCCTTCATTAAGTTTATCAAGGGCGCTAACCTCCTCGGTTTTCCTTAACCTATGAGAAGTCCTTCCTATGTTTCCAACGTAAAGGTCTGCTCCGGGGACGTCTTCGGTCTTCAGGTCCGGTCCGCCTGTAACCACAATCGGGATTTCTATGCCCTCAAAGAGCTTTGGCTTCTTGTTTATTATGCAGTCACTGAACGACCCGAAAGTGAAAACTGCAATATCGTGTTCGTTGATAAGTTTCCTTTCGTAATCCATGGATAGAGAGACTCTGCGCCCCATTCCTCTTGCAAGTCCTATCATGTTCGTATTGGCCCCGGGATGGCGAAGATACTCTGCTACGTCGCAGGCTGAATGTGGAAGGTGATGAGAAGCAAGGGTCGGTGAAACAACTGCAATCTCAACTCCAGTCAGGGGAGCTTCTATCATCATCCCGAGCAGTTCATCAGACTGTTTTTTCACTACTGGGACATCTTTTTCCGGAATAAGCATTATAAGGTTGACTTCAGTCCCTGTAATTACTTTCTGGATTATGTAGCCTCCCAGGTCTTCCAGCAGCTCAATTAAAAGTCCATGCTTGTGGACGCCACCTGTATAAAGATAGGGTTGAAGTACAGCCATCTTACTTTTTCCCTCCTTTCGTCAGTTCTTCAAGCATCGCTCCTGCCTCTTTAATCCATTCTTGTTTTAGTGCTTCCTCAGACGCCACAAAAATAAACTGGTTACCTTTATATAGATGATACCGAACCCTGAAACCCTCTGGTGTGACACGGATTGCGAAATCAACAAGGTTTTCATGAAGCCTGTGCCTGGGATCTGCAACCATCATATCTTTAAGAAAAGCGGCTTCTTCCTCTGGTTTATCCGTACTTATGGCTACAGTCCAGCGGTCCGGCTGACTGATGTTTGCTTTCCCGTAGCGTTCCCAGAGTTTTCCCAGTAATTCTGGAATATACTGCTCTTTTTTGATCGAAATTATTATCTCACGGGCAACCGGTTTTGCTTCAATATCTGCGACATCAGCTGTTGTAACTCTGGTACCCACATCCCTCAGGAGAATTGTCATCTGAAAGAGAGAATCTTCAGGTCTCAACACTACCTTTATTCTCCCTATTGCCGGGGCAAGCTTGAGACTTACAAGATTGTCCTCGATAATTTTTCTGTAAAATTCTTGCTCCGAAGCAATTGCGGACTCGACATCAAAGATCTCAAGCGAATCCATATTTCCCTCACTCCTCCACAAAGCCCGAAGCAAGCAAAGCTGCTCCTACTGCTCCTATCATATGTGAGTTCTCGGGCACAAGGACATTGATCTTGAGAAGCTCTCCGAGGGCTTTTGGAACTCCTGCAATTAGTGATGACCCACCTACAAGAATCAACGGCTCTTTAACATCCACTTCCTGCAACTGCTGCTCATATATCTGTTCTACCACACTATAACAAGCGGCTGCAGCCACATCTTCAGGAGTAGCTCCTTTTGCAAGAGAATTTACAAGGGATTGAGTTCCAAAGACTATACAGTAGCTGTTCATGGATACATTTTCGTGCATGCCTTTGACTGCCAGGGCTCCCAGTTCGGTAATATCTACACCAAGCCTCTTTGAGATCATCTCAAAGAAACGTCCTGACGCGCCTGCGCAGATTCCCCCCATTGTAAACATACCGGGAATCCCGTCCTGAACTGAGATTGCCTTGTTGTCCATACCGCCTATATCAATTACTGTTGCATTGCCTTTCTGCTTATTAGCAAGATAGACGGCTCCTTTTGAGTTGACAGTTATTTCTTCTTGGATAAGCTGAGCTTTTAAATGGTTCCCTATAAGGAAACGACCATATCCCGTTGTACCTATAGCTTGAATTTCTTCCCTGGCAACCCCGGCCTCTTCTAGGGCAATAGAGTAAGCTTCTTCAGCACTTTCAAGAACTTTTGTTGTGGGTACCCAGCCCTTACCTATTATCTTATTGTCCCTCATTATCACGGCTTTTGTGGTTGTTGACCCTGAATCTATTCCCGCAGTCAGTCCGGTCTGAACTTCTCTTGTAAGAAGGTGCCTGCGTCTGACAATTGTAGTAAGAGCTTCCAGGCGAGTGAGCAGCGTACCTGCACTGGTGCTTTCGGTAAATGAATAACTGATTACCGGAATGTTGGCGTGCTCATGAATGTACCTTCTGACCTCATTTCGTACAATAGCTCCTTCAGCACATCGGAAACAGGTAGTGATAAAAACCCCTTCAGCATTAGTTGTGCCTTCAACAACAGCCTTTGCCCTGGCCATCATAAGCCTAAGGTCTCCGCTCGCAACCTCAAGCCCGAAATCTTTGCCTATAGTATCTATGGATGCAACATCAATTTCAGGATAAATAAATTTTGCATTTACCTTAGCTGCGGCTTCTTCAAATTCGGGCTGAACTCCGGCATACTCAGAGCCGCAGGATACTAGTGCAATTTTGACAAGTGAAGATTCTTCAGCGCTCATTTCTTGTCCTCCTTTTCTGCCGATTCTTTCTCTTCCACCTTTTCGTCTTCAGGCTTTTCTTTAGGCAATGACTCCAGAAATGCTACGATTTCGTTTACGAAGTCGCGGGCTTCCTCGTCGGATTCCGGGTACTTTACCTCGAGTACAGGGACACCTTTTGAGCGGACAAGATACTTCGTCAGCTCATTTGTGCGGTTACAACCCACACAGCCAAAGTCAGTAGGCGGATTTTCAACTATAATTGCAGCTTCTGTTTGCTCTATAAGAGGACCTATCAGCGCCATCCTTCCTCTCACTCCAGCCGGTACTTCAATTGCAGCATATTTAAGACCCAATTTAGGATCTTCAGGAGTAATATTTATAGGAGGAGAATCAAGGCTGAGGCTTGTAACTTTTCCTCGGATCTGGCTCATCATGGTAAGGGGCTTGTGCCCGAAACGTTCAACCAGGTCGGCTAAAATAAGACTGTTAATAGGGTAAATGAAAACCTTTGCCAAGAAATTCACCTCGCAAGCTCTTCTTCAATAACTTTCTCCAGGTCCGAAGTTTTAAGCCTGCATTTTGTTTTGCTTTTTTCCGCTAAACATTTCTTTTCTTCCAGTTCGTCAAGTGCAGCCCCTATGGCAGGAAGCATCTCTACTTCTTCCCTCAAAAAATGGAACCCAGGCCGTGGACCTCCTCCCCTGCTTGCGCGGCAGCGCCTCTCATCTCCTGGAGGGAATCCCCTGTCTTTTACAAAAATATGATTTTTATCCAGCTGCCGGATTTTTTCGACCAGTGTCTCGACATCATCTTTGGCTCCTGATACGATAAGTCCAAAACAGGTCTCCTTTACCGTAACTGGAAACTCTGATTCGTAGATCTTCATAGCTGCGTCTGAAGGCAGCACTTTATCCGAACTGATTACAATGTACTTTGTAATCTCTTCTTTTTTCGTTTCCGTCATCTTTCGTCTCTCCTTAGCCTCGGGAGACTTCACATTTGATAAATTCATGTAAATCCGCTTAAAGATCTGGATTCATTAAAGCGGCCGCATTATTATGAGCTGATTATTATCTAACTTATTTGTTAGTAAGGTTTTAACCCGGCACCACCAAGACGACTTTCAGCTTGAGTAATTTGAGTAATTTATCATCGGGTGCTACACGGATACTTACTTATTACTGTGCACATGTATATTACTTCTTTTATATATTATCTTTCTTATGCGTGCTTCAGTATTTATTCAATTGTTTTCTGTTTATACTTTTAACTTTACTTGCGTACAGTTTCAGTTACGTATACCGTATCTCCTTCTTTGACTCCTAGGAGCTTTTCAGGATTAACTATCCGGCCGACAATATTAGTTGAGGAAAATCTTTCTCCTGTGGGGCCGAAAAGCTCGTCATCTCCAAGTCTCACTCCTATAATCCCCATTCTCTTTGCCGCCTGATTTGTGATCCCTATTTCTCCTCCGAGTACTTTGTCCGTGGGAGTATTTTCTGGAAGGATTTCCTTATACTTCACGACTTCCTTTTCTGTTTTAAAAAGATAAGTGTCGTCATATATCATGTAGACAGGTAGCTTCCCAACGGTTTTTGTCTTAAGTTCAAGGCCATGGCGGAAGAAGTCCACAGATTTCGGGGCTTTTTCAGGGTAAAGTTCAATCTCAATCAGTTTATCTCTGGATACTGCACATGCTGTTACTTTTGCTTCCCCAAGGATCTCCAGGGTTGTTGGCGGATCCTGACTGACGATTACGGCATCCTCTCCAGTGTATCCGTCTTTTATCAATTCAACACCTATGGAAGAAAGTACTGGCTCTACCTCTTCAAAGCTATGCCCCAGAAGCACTATCTGGGGTGGAAGACACTCAACCGAAAGTTTCTGTCCTTCTTCTACAAGCTTGATAAGCTCGATACCTTTCGTTACCTGCCCTACAATTGAATGTACAAGGCTTGAAGGCCGCTCCTCTCTTGAAATATATATTCTGCCCAAACCATACCCAACTGTTCGGACCGAAATTGCACCTTCTCGTCTCGGCTCGAAATTTTCATAAGGGGTAGTTTCTCCCTTTAGGCTATCATCTGAAATAAATGAGCTGGTAGTAACATCTACATTGAGAGTTCCTTCACGGGTCAGGGCATAGAAATTTTCTGCCCCTCTGGGAGCATTCCTGGAAAGCTCAACTTCAAAATAAGTAAATATTTTGTTCCCGTCTTCAAGCAGAATAGAAAGATCAGTTGTACATGTCTTTTCTGAGATTTGTTCCCATTCTATAATTGGCTCAATACCAAGGATTGTATCCTCTCTGGAAAGCCTGGATATGATTTTTCTTCCTGTCACAACTTCTGCAAAAACTCCGTCTTCAGGAGTCCCATATTCTGCAGTATGTCTTTTAAGTGAAAAAATAAGATGAGTATTATGGGGATCAAACCCTCCTGCTCCAAACATTACCTCAAACGCTTCAAAGCTTCCTGTCTCACGCGAAGGTTTAATTTCAGCTTCAAAGGGCCCGAAAGCCAGAGCTTCAGGACTTGCCCAATGGACAGATTTTCCCTCATACTCTTTAAAATGCTCAGTCCATAATTTTCCTGAAGGTGATTCAGGATTTTTTATTTCTATCCTGAATTCTCCCCTAGGAGTATTGATAGCGTATTCGGTGACTGTTTCTGTCTTTTCCTTAGCGGCCTCTTTCAGAATTCCAACCGCTGTACCTGCTATATAAGAGGCTCTGGAAACTTTAAGGGCATCCCCAAGGGTAGAGCCTGCAGATAAGGTATATTTTTCCCCATTCACCTCTACGCTGATCTCATTACTCGTAATCGGCACCTCATTTTAGTATTCTTCCATACTAAGAGGTGGGAGCATATTTATATTTCTTCTGCAGCTTGGATCCTTTCGTCTTCAGTGAGTTGAGATAGTATTTTCTTTGGCTCACCTATATCTACAATCTTCCCGTTACGCATAAGTGCGACACGGTCACAGATTTCATTTACAAAATCGACATCATGAGAAATTACAACAAATGTTTCTCCTATCTCCTCTCTGGCTTTCAGGATAGAGTTCGTCACAGATACTTTGGTAATCGGATCCATAGTCCCTGTTGGTTCGTCCATAATAACTATTCTCGGTTCCTTGATCAAGACCTGTGCAAGTGCAATCCTATGGCGCTCCCCTTCACTCAATTCATCGGTCATTTTCGGTAAAATAGCTTTTGCCTTGTTTTCTTCAAAACCGGCAGCTTTGAGAGTGATTATGGCTTTTCTAACTCCAAGTTCAAAAGGCAGATCAAGGCTAATAGACTCGGTAAGGTTATCTATTACGGAGCTGTGAGTGTAAAGGCCGTATTCCTGGTGCAAGAATCCCATATATTTGGTTGCTCTTCCTTTATTTTCCACTCCTAATTTTGTCATATCAACCCATTCGTCTCCCACACGAACTTCAACCTCTCCGGATGTGGGGGGTAAGATTCCCATTAGAATTTTTGAGGTTGTAGTCTTGCCCGCTCCACTCACTCCAACTAGCCCGAAGATTTCTCCTTCTTTTACATCAAAAGAGATACTGTCTACAGCTCTTACCACGCCTCGATCAACTGATATATAACGCTTTTCAAGGTTTCTTACCCTGATTATAGGTTCCCCTACTATGACATTCTTTTCCTGCTTCACGATGGAGGCACTCTGCATAAAGGTTGCAGAAACCTCAAGAGGATCCCCTTCCTTGACTACCTCCCCGTTTTCAAGCAGGATAGCTTTATTTGCCAGCTGTTCAATAACTTCAGGCCAGTGTGAAGTCAGGACCATGCTCATATTATAGTTCTTGACTGCTCTGATCATGGCATCATGAACCAGTTTCGCAGTCATGGGATCAAGGGTACCTGTGGGCTCGTCAGCTAACAGGAGCAAAGGACTTCTCACAAGCTGTCTTGCAAGCACAACCCTCTGTTTTTCTCCACCTGAAAGTTCTCTTGCAACATGCATCATGCGGTGACTCAGGTTTACTTCTTCCAGCAGTTCGACCGCTTTTCTCATAGAGTCTTTCCCAGTATATCCGATTTCGTTCAGGGAATTTATAACGTTTACAAGAACTCTTTCGTCTCCATAAAGGGCAAAGGTACGCTGAAGCATGATAGCTATACGTTTTGTAAGATCTTTCCTTACGGGGTCATAAAGGGAAAGTTTTACGAAATCAGCTTCGAAAGCTTCCAGCGCTTCTCCACAGACCGGGCACTTCTGGCCTGTTTTACTGGGGCGCTCTATGTATCCACATTTCGGGCAGCGGGCTAGATGATAAATTACTTCACCTGAAATGTTTTGAAAAGATTCTGTGCCGCGCAGTACATGCATTAGAATCGTTTTCCCAGACCCGCTTTTTCCCAAAATTCCAACGATTTCTCCTTCGTTGATATTTAAGTTTACGTTTTTTAGGGCCTTATGACCGTCGAAATCTACGGTTAGGTTTTTGACTTCAATAAATACTGGCATGGATTTTCCTCCGCAATTATGGGCTGCAATACTTTCTGGTGGCTCTTACCTGCCTGGGCATATCGCTCAAGAGTGAAAAGCAGTTACTATAAATGAATAATATAAGTACAAACAACAAATTTCATACATTTAACGAATTTCACACATTTGGGCAACAACTACATAAGAGTAAAGATTACATAAACATAACGCATTATTTTTTCACTGTTAACATTTAAAGCAGATTTAAAGTAAAGCCAACCTCATCTGATGAATCTGCTTAATCAGTACTTTCTCGTTCTGTTATACTGATTCGATTTGTTATATTAATTCGTCTTATTATACTGACCCATCGTGTTATATTGATCCGTTTATATAATAATTCTCTTTATTTCTCGGTTACAGCGCTTTTACCACATCCACCACTTTTATAATATTGTCGATTATCACGTCTGCTGCTTCTTTTAGCTCTTGGGGTCTTTTGTCACCCTGTTGTGTTGTCATTATTCCTATGTCTGCGGCCCTGAATGCCAGTATGTCATTGATCCCATCCCCTACCATAACTACTTTTTCATATTTTTGCTTTAGCTCCAGAACTATTTTTTCTTTCATCAGGGTGTTTGAAAAGGCAAAGACTCTTTCCTGGGGAATATCTATAAACTCAGCCAATTGCACGAGAGCGAATAAACTATCTCCAGACGCTATATACGTATCCACTTTCATGGAATGGAGAGTCTGGACAGTTTGTAATGTGGTACTGAATACATGCCCGCCTGTACTCAGTACGTACGGTACGCTTCTAGCCTCAGAGTCAACTATCAGGCCTGCTGCAAGGTAAAAAACATCTGGACAACGTGCTGTAACCGCTTCCAGCACGTCATGTACGTCGCCCATTCTTGGGGAGGTTCCCCTTATAATCTCACATGCGATCTCCGGGGTAAAAATTCCTTTTGAACAGCTTATACCTATTGAAACTCTGTACTCTCTTATAAACTCAAACAAAGGCATATCTTTTCTTGAGCGCAGGAGTATATCACTTTCGGCATTCAGAACTACAAGCCCACATCCATTCTTTTGTGCGACAATAGCAGTGCTCTCTATGTTTTCAAGGATATTCCCGGTACTTGCTTCCTTAGCAACCCTGTACATATGTAAAAGGGTTCCTGCGCTGTCAAAGACCACTGCAATTCTTTTGGACATATCAAGTGATAAGTTGTTTAATAAAAAAATCTTTGCGAAAATCTGAAAATAAACTATTTATAAAAATATGCGAAGAAATGCTAATTTCACAGGATTGAGGCCCCTGAGATCAGAACCCCAGCAAAGAATCCCAGGATCACTCCGGAATTCAGGAAGGGAAGCCCTGCCTGCGGTTTTCCTCTCATTACCAGGATGGAAAGGACTGCATGTCCTATAAGAGTCCCCAGGATAGCCCCAAGGATTGGATAGAAATTACCTTTCATGAAGACGTTTGCTGAGACTACCAGCAGGGTAGGCATAACCGCATCTCCGAGACCCATGAAAAACGCCTCATGTTTTTCTCCCTGTTTGAAGTCTTCCTTTAAGAATGAATAGTTAAGGTGTTTTGGAATTACAAACAGGATTGGAAGTTTCAGATCCATTATCCCCTCGGCCATAGTTACCATGTGCTTTGTTTTGTATACCGAGATAGCATCGTATATTGCAAGAAGTAGTAAAAGTACTATTACAGGGACAACTGAGAGGGAAATTCCTATCAGGGCACTGACCCCTGCTGCAATACAAACTCCAACAATGTCAACGATGTACCATTCTGGATATTTATAGAGCAACACTGTTACTCCTATTGATAACACAACTGAGGTAATAGCCTCAAACCCTGAAAGAGATGGGATGAGGGTAAATAAGGCGAAGATTACGTAATAGAGAGTGCTTATTATGGCCAGGTAAATAAAGAGGCTGATTACCCATTTCATATTCTTCTTCAGTGCCAGAAGGACAAACAGAGTGAAAACCAGGATCATTACAATATAATATATGGAATTAGACACCTGGGTCGGGTCTTCAAAAGCCTGCATTTCATTAACTTCCATTGGCGTGGACAAAAAAAGTGCAAGAATCTGCACTATAAGGATTAGTCCTCCCATGGAAATAATAGGTAAATAATCTTTAATTGATTGTTCGATGGAACTCAAGTGCTAAACTCCTTAATTCTTAACAGTATGCCTTTTCTATTCCTTTATATACTTGCTGTCTTTTCAGCTCCGATTCTTCTGGATTACTTATATAACTTTACCCGGAGAGAATATTCCTCTTTTGTATTTTTTCAAAGATAAAAATTTTCCTACACATGCTTTTTATATATAATACTGAATTCTTTTTCGTGGGGGCAATAACAAAAAGTAATGAAATGGGCTTATAGATAATAATTTGCGAAAAAAATTATATATTATATCTCTTTAAAAAATAAGCAAAATAGAAAAAAATAAAAATAGGAAATCGTAAAAAATAGAAAAGCAGTAAATATCTTAATGGAATATTCGCTTGACAATTTTGAAACAGGTTATATTACGAAAACTTGTGTATAAGGAGTAATTTTACAGGTATGTTAGAGGTATACGATGGAAACTAGAGATACAGTATTTCTTGTTGTGATGGTTCTGTCATCTTTTCTTCTATCCTTTGAATGGCTTAGAAGATTTGCATACAAATCTACAAATCCCCTGATTATTCTCTCGGTTATGGTCCTAGTTGGAACATTAGCTGTTATGCTTATCTCTATTAATAATAGGCTTCAGGAACTCGAAGACAAAATGGAAGCAAAAGATCGTACCCTCAAGGTCAACATGGAGAGTACGGAAACAAAGATTGAAGAACGAATGAATGAACTCTCAAGTAAAGTTGATAATGCAATATATGAATTTAATCGCAGAAAATATCACTAACTTTTTCTTTATTTTTATATTAAGACTACGTTTTCACTTTCTTATTTTCAATAATATGGATTAAATAATGAAATTCTTCTAATAGCTAAATGTTCTTTCTTTTTAGAAATTCTTGACAGTTTAGCAGTACTTCCTTTATAACTCAGAAATTTTCTATATAATCTGTTAATTAATATGAAATAGCAGTTATAATATTTTTTACCAGATCTTCTGGTCTTATTCGGCTTTAAATATAAATTTATTGGTATTTATCTATATCTTTACCTCAATATATACTATTTTTTCTAATTTTATTCGTGTTTCTTCAGACAATTTCGATTGCAGGTTCTTCAATCTAGTAAAGTATATATATTGGTTCTGCTGTATTAAGGAGGATGTCTGAAGCTTAACCATTATAAAATAATAAATCAGATATTCTGTATCGCAAGTTATTATTACTCAGACGTTAGTATTATTTGATTACTTGTGTAAGTAGGTAAAGAAGGAAAGCTATATGCACCTTAGTCTGGAACCTATTGGCATTATTACAAAGGTTGCAAATAAGTCGGAAATTTTGATTTATTCTGATTTTGAACAGGTCATACGAAATATCATGTCCAAAATAGGAGATGGAGCTGAGAAAGGACAGAAGCTCCTGGTCGTCCATAAAAATAACAACCAGAAGCAGATGGATGGTCATCAGGTTCAGGTCACAAAAGCGACTTTACTGGAAAGAAATGGTAATTTGCTGACAATATCCAAAATAGAAGCAAATGAAGATTCAGTAATTGATGTCCGACTTGATCTTACCGCTTGATTTTCTGAGGTGTCTGTAGAGACTATAAAGTCTATCGGATTCTCGTTTCTTTTTTCTTCTCTTACTGGATAGCTTTGATTGGCTTTCAGAAAGGGCTAATGAAGTTGATCTTAAAAAATTAGACTAAAAATCTACAACTTGGATTGGAATTCCATAAATTGGAATGAAATCATATTATATTTTTTACTTTACTTTTTTCTTCCTGAGTAACTTTATGTTTCAACAGTGTACATTCATCCATAGGTATCTCAGGATAACTCTGAATACGCGGTAAATATAAGACTTCAGTACCTGTGTACCTATAAAGCATATTGAGCAGTAAATAAATGTTAATATAAAGTATCTTTGATATTGACTCGCTGAAGCATTTTTGATATTGAGCTTCAGTAGAGCATTTTGATATCAATTTTCCACGTAACTGTTGAAGAATTTAATCTACAAAAGACTAAAAAGGAAAATAATAAAAGAGAAGGAAGGCAATGAAAGCGCTGAGGCTTTCTGGAAAATTTCAGATACTCGAGGGAAAATATGGGTACAGATATAGGAGACTTGCTCCAGAAAAGAAAAGTTGAACTTTCGGATCTTACAAATCAGGTAGTTGCAATTGATGCGTTTAACACGCTGCACCAGTTTTTGAGCATTATTCGCCAGCGGGATGGAAGTCCTCTGATCGATTCCGCAGGGAGAGTGACCTCCCATCTCTCAGGCCTGCTCTATAGAACAGCGAGCCTTGTAGAAGCCGGTGTCAAGCCTCTTTTTGTTTTTGACGGCAAGCCTCCTGATCTCAAGTCCGAAACCTTGGAACGAAGGAAAGAAATAAGGGAATCCTCTCGAGAAAAATGGGAGAATGCAAAAGCTGTAGGGGACCTTGAATCGGCTTATAAATATGCTCAGGCTTCTTCGAAGGTAAACCAGGAAATTGTTGAAGATTCTAAATATCTTCTCGGCATTATGGGAATTCCCTTTGTTCAGGCCCCCTGTGAAGGTGAAGCCCAGGCTGCACACATGGTTCTCAAAAAAGATGCTAACTGCGTTGCTTCGCAGGATTACGATTCTTTTCTTTTTGGGGCTCCAATTGTTGTCAGAAACCTGGCTATAACAGGAAAACGCAAGCTTCCGGGAAAGAGTATTTACGTTGATGTCGAACCCGAAAAAATCGAGCTAGATGAGACTCTCGAAGCTTTAGAAATAACTAGGGAGCAGCTCATAGATATCGCGATCTGTGTGGGCACGGATTATAACAAAGGTCTGGAAAAAGTAGGCCCTAAAACAGCCCTCAAACTAATTAAAAAGCATGGGGATATTTACGCCGTACTCCGTGAAAAAAAGGTCGAGATCGAAGCTGTGGACCGGATAAGAGATATTTTTCTCCATCCTGAAGTAACGGACGACTATGAAATAAGATGGGGGAAACCTGACTCTGAAAAACTACTCGAATTCCTCTGCGAAAGTCACGACTTCTCGGTTGACAGGGTGGAAAAAGCAGCAGAACGCCTTAAAGCCGCCTCAGGAGCCAGACAGAAGACTCTTGACCAATGGTTTTAAGAATTTAGGTTCAAAATTCTTCTTTCTCAATTTTTCCTTTATTACATCCATAATTTCGGAGACGCCCCAACCGCAGTTCCTCTGGGTTTCGCTTTTTTTCTTTTTTGGAAAAAGCCGAATAAGCGCTTCACTTACGGTTACGGCAGAGCAGAAGATATTGAAGGCTTAATTATCGTATTTTTAATTCTTTTTAGTCCGGCTGTTGCGGCATATGAATCGATTTCCAGGTTTTTCTTCCCACAGCCTTTGGAATTTCTTGAAGGTGTAATTGCAGCTTCTATTGTCGGGTTTATGGGAAAAAAGCTGGTTGTGCAAAGTTCCGAATTAAAGTAGGAACGAAATTCCGAATTAAAGTAGGAACTGAAATAGGAAGTGCAGCTTTTGTGGTTGATGGTTGTCATGCTCAGGCAGGCGGATTTACAAGTCTTGCTTTTTCGGGGCACTTGGTATCTGATTGGGTTATCCGCATGCGGATCCTCTACTCTGGCTTCCTATTACAAGTGTAATTCTCAGAATAGTATGGAGTGCCAGAAAATTAGTATTCCTCCATATGCTTGACGGCGTAGAACCAGATATTGCCGACGAAATCCGTCTATAGTCAATAAAATGGAAAAGGTAGGATGTAACTGAAGTAAGGGTTCGCTGGCTGGAACACAGGCTATATGTGGAAGTAAATATTGCAGTAGACCCGTTGCTCTTAGTTGAAGAAGGGCATGCAATTGCTGTGAGGTATGGCATAGAATGATTCACGACTTGAGCTATCTTTCAAACGTAGTCGTATGTGGCCCACTCGGATCAGCCGGAGAATCATTTCACAGGTTGCCCGAGCATGAACACAACAATTTTCCTTTTCGTTCTCACTGAATATGCAAGGCTTTCAAACTCGGGATATCTCTACACCGTGGTTTCTTGCCTTGGTAAGTATGACAGCCCCGCCAACGGAGTCGTCAAGCATTTTCTGGACCTCCGACTGAAGCTCCCTACCTTCGGATTTATTATCTACAAAAGAATATACTACAGGGCCAAAGGAACTTACACCGGCTCCGTAGCTCCGGCTGCGCAAGAAAGAAGCAATATTTTTCACAAACTGAGGCCAGATAAGGCTCTCCCTTTTGTTAAAACCAACAGTCTGGACATGGTTTACTGCGGCTCCGAAACTCACTATATCTTCTTCAATTACAGCAGGCATCATCTGCATGAGCACGACATGGGAAATTTCCCTGACTTCTTCTACAGGGAGGGGGCAGAATTTCTTGAAGGTCTCCACTTCATCCTGGTCATGCATCCCTTTTTCATTGGGGATTGCTACTACCATATCCCATTGAGGAAAATCCTCTCTGAAGAGCACTGGCCCTGGGGGTACCTGGCAGGCAGCTGATGGCATAAAACCACCTTTATCTTTGAATCGGTGTCCTCCATCAACTATAAATCCGCCTTTCTCAAAAGCAGTTACTCCTATACCCGAAGTTCCTCCTCTTTTTACTGCAAGTGCAAGTTCTCTAACGCTTTTTCCAAGCCCATATAGTTCATTGACAGCTGCTGCCGCAGCCAGGGAGGATTGAGTTCCTGATCCGAAACCTACATGAGCTGGGTACACTTCTTGTACGTTGATCCTTATCCCTTTCCCTTCAGGAAGCAGGGATTCCGCAGCTTTTTTCATCCGATCGGCAAAATCCTGCAGACCTTCGATACTGACTCCGTTGGCTTCTTCAGCCGTAATTTTTATATTGGGAGAGGAAAGGGTTAGTCCTGCTCCTCCATCGACTCTTCCGATTTCCGCATTCATATCAATAAGAGTCATATGAATTCGGCAAGGAGTGGTTATTTTGATCATTCCTGTTAAACTCCGAAACTACACTTAAAGCTTTATGACTTCCTAAATCCTGTGCTCTTTTTATTGTAGCTGCTGGTATTTAATCTTTTTAAAATTATCTTTTACTAAATTATATAAACATGGTATATATATAAAAAGTTAAATATAAAAAGAGTAGGAACAGAAAAAATTATTATATAAAGAAGTATCAGGGTTTCTGAAATTTCAGATCACTTTTTCCTTCTTTAATTATTGTTTTATAATCAACGATTCTCCTGTCATCTCTTCAGGCTTCTGGATCTTGAGGATTTCCAGAAGAGTTGGCGCAAGATCGCATAGTTTTCCATTCTTAAGTGCTTTAACTTCATCGTTTCCTGCATAAATGCATTTTACCGGATTTGAAGTATGTGCGGTATGCGGTTCTCTAGTTAGCGGGTTTTCCATCTGTTCGGCGTTCCCGTGATCCGCAGTTATGATTGCTACACCTCCTATTTCTTTCAGAGCCGCTTGAATTTTTCCCAAGCAGGTATCTACTGCCTCAACCGCTTCTACTGCGGCTTTAAAATCTCCGGTGTGTCCAACCATATCCATGTTTGCAAAATTAAGGATAATCACATCATACTTTCCCGATCGGATTCTCCTTATCAATTCATCCGTAACCTCATATGCACTCATTTCGGGTTTAAGATCATAGGTAGCAATCTTTGGTGATGGGATGAGGCAGCGGTCTTCTCCTTCATAACATTTTTCCTGCCCTCCGTTCAGGAAAAAGGTCACATGGGCATATTTTTCAGTTTCGGCAATCCTAAGCTGGGTCAGTCTCTGCTTGCTCAGGACTTCTCCAAGTACATTTTCCAGCTCTTCGGGAGGGTAAGCGATAGGCAAATCCAGGGTTTCATCGTACTGGGCCATACACACATAGTAAACTTTTGGGTGTTTTTCTCTGTGGAAGTAGTTGAAGTCTTCATCAACAAAAGCCCAGGTAAGCTGCCGTGCCCTATCTGGCCTGAAATTGAAGAAGATTACAGAATCATTATCCTGTATAACTGCCTCAGGCTTTCCTTCTGAATCCATGATCACAGTCGGTTTTACGAACTCATCAGTTTCTCCCCTCTCATAGGCTTCAGAAACTGCAGTCTCTGCATTAGGAGCTTTGTAAGGCGCAACTCCCATATTTAGGGCATCATAGGCAAGTTTTGTTCTATCCCAGCGCTTATCTCTGTCCATTGCATAATAACGCCCTGAGACGGTTGCGATCTTAGCACTCCCATTCTCCTTACAAAAAGCATCAAGCTCCTTTATGTCTTTGAGTGCGGCTTTAGGAGGTACATCTCTGCCGTCCAGAAAAGCATGTATATAAACTTTTTTCAACCCTTCCTGCTGTGCAAGCTTGATAAGAGCATAAATGTGGGTCATATAGCTGTGAACGCCTCCGTAGGAGACAAGTCCCATGAGATGAAGGCTTGAATTATTGGCTTTGGCGTTTGAAATCGCACTCAAAAATGCCGGATTCTTGAAGAAGTCTCCTTTCCTTATAGAGAGATTTATTCGAGTTAGGTCCTGGTACACAATTCGCCCTGCTCCTATATTCAGGTGCCCGACTTCGGAGTTTCCCATCTGGCCTTCCGGAAGGCCAACAGCTTCCCCTGAGGCTTCTAAGAAACACCAGGGATATTTTTCCTTAAGGTGGTCAAGGTTTGGAGTTCTGGCTGCAAGGATAGCGTTTCCTTCTCTTGCTTCTCTGTAGCCCCAGCCATCAAGAATAACGAGCATAAGAGGTCTTTTTGCCTGAGTCATATGAAGCAAATTCCACACCTGTTCATAAATAGCTTATTATGAAAATTCTTAATAGCCTGTGTAAAAATTTTATATTATATATTTATAGTGTATTGAAAATATATTAACTGTCCTTAATTATAAGTATTAACAATTACATATTCCCGAAATGTGAAAAATGGACTCTAAAAAAGATTGATTATCTTGATGTAATTCTTATTGGAAGTTCAGGCTAAATTTCCGGATAACGGGAAGGAGGATTTAATTTTATGAGTCAAAATATTAAAGATGTAATGAGCATTCGTGATATAAAAATAACGGATTTATCCGCAAACCCTGCTCCTCTGGGTTTGATGGGCTTCGGGATGACGACCGTGCTTTTGAATATACACAATGCGGGCTTCTTTCCGATGAACGCGATGATCCTTTCGATGGGTATCTTTTACGGTGGGTTAGCTCAGGTCATTGCCGGAATCGAAGAATGGAAGAAGGGAAATACTTTCGGAGCTACGGCCTTCACTTCATTCGGGTTTTTCTGGCTCTCCTTGGTAGGGAATATTCTGATTCCTAAGTCTCCAGACTATGCAGGGCTGGCTACAAGTTCAGTCGCTTTTGCTGCATACCTTTTCATGTGGGGAGTTTTCACCACTTTCATGTTTATAGCTACGCTCAAAGGCTCAAAGGCTCTTTCCGTTGTTTTCCTAGCTCTTGCAGTTCTGTTCTTCTTGCTTGCAGCAGGAAACTATCTGGGCAGTACCGGAATCCTTACGATAGCTGGCTATGAGGGAATCTTTACAGGACTTGCCGCGATATATACAGCTCTTGGTCAGGTACTAAACGAGGCGTATGGAAAGAAAATGGTTCCTTTGTAATAACGTTTTCTTTGTGATATTTGTAATTTTTTGGGCTTTATTGTCCCCATTTTTTTTAATCTTTTTTGCTTACCAAGACCTTCCTGAAAATCTTTTATTTACTTTACTTCACAAATTTTCCATAAATTTGTCCTTTTTCCTTAGGATCTGGTCTTTATTTTATAATTTGCCTCTTCATTTTTTCATTAGTAAACTTATATTACGTTTCTAACTACCTAACTATTGTATATAAGATTGGAAAATGTTTGTTATTAACATCACATTCAAGTTCACTATTTTCACCTTGGCCAAAAAAATGTCTAAATGAACAATCATTTTCAAAAAACGATAAATAACAAAGAATATTAATATTTATTTTTTAATATCCGTATATATTAAGGTTATCCCTATTATATATGCCAACAACTTTTTATGCATAACAGAAACATGATTTCCTCTCGGAAAAGTTGTTAGTTTAATCAGCTAGTATTCGTTCATTTCTTTAATACATAGACAACTCCTCATATCTTATATACATTATAAAATCTTATACTGGGTAAATAATATTTAAAAGTGCTCCAATATTATTTTTATGAGCTCCAATGTATTTTTCGGAAGTTTTGAACGTTTTCTCAGGTACAGACGAAAGAATGCCTTAAAATTTGGGAGAAAGAATGCTACACTAGAACTCTTAAAAAGTTCCGTGTTAGTTGCGTTTTCAGGCGCACTACGAATCCATATTGCTTTCCTTCTGCTTCAAATTCATTCGAATTTATTCACCTGCATTGCGGGAGGATTAGTAATTTACAGCGTATATACACTTGATAGGGCTCTTGGCTCTGAAGAGGATATTGTAAACAGGAAAGAATTAAATGGATCAAGAAAGGAAATAGGGCTTGCAGCCTCTATGCTTACCTTCGTGATAGGTAGCTATGTACTGGCAAAAGGAGGAATGCTTGCACTTGCATTCTTACCTTTGATAACCGGTTTCCTTTATAGTAAAGGGATTAAAATCGGAAAATTCACTTTGAAACTCAAAGGTGGACTTGGAGTTAAAAACTTTGTTGTAGGTCTAACCTGGGGAGCCTTCATTTCAGGGCTAGCAGGCAACACCTGCAGAAGCATGCTCCCTATATTTTTAGTTTTCACTTTCTTTGGAGTTAAGCTCTTTATCAATTCTGCTATCTATGACTTCAAAGATATTAAAGGAGATACTCTCGCAGGTCTCAAAACTCTTCCTGTGAGCCTTGGAGAACGAAATACACGTAATTTCCTTCTAGGACTGCACCTGTTCTCCCACCTGATTCTTGGTATTGCTCTAATTAACGGAATCTTAGCTTTTGAACCTTTAATCATTCTTTATAGTTTTATATGTGGGCTGGTCTGCATCCAGAATTATACCAGATATAATGGTGATGAGCCTCCTTTCCGGAAGCTCGAAAGAACAATTCTTGTGGATGGAGAATCAGCCTCAATTATCGGGTTGAGAGCAATTGCATGTGCTTTCCTGGCATAAATGTATACTTAGAAGGAAATTGTGCTGAAGTGCGAAGGCAATAATGCAGGAAAAATACTCAGAGAAAACGGTTTAATTCCCCAAAAATTTATCGGGAAAAACCCAAATCTCTGAATTCTCATTTCTCGGTATAATCTTAAGATTTATAAAAGAAATTCTTCAACGGGCTTTACAGATTCTTTATTTCAATTGAGTTTTCTCTATAATTCTTAAAAAGATCCTCCCCCCACTTGATTGAGGACGAATCCAAACCTATAAGGTCATTTCGAGGATCATAGGTTCCATTTTTGAAAAAGAGTGAAAGAGATAGGAAACGGTCTGTTACCACAAAGGCTATCTTTGCGTTGTCGTATACGTGGAGACTCGTTTGCTTGAGTTTAAGGAATTCTTCAATCTCAACACTGTACTCACTTTTTATTTTGAAAAACACATTGGGTGTAACAATGATGGAAATCGGAATATTCCTGCGGGCTAATTCCAGAAACATTAGGGGATGGTTTGGAAGAAAAATGGATGAAAACCCCACGAAGTGAGCAGAAGATTGAACATATTGCATAAATGCCTTATGTGTGTCGTAAATATGTTCCTGTTCATCCCTTACGACTCTGCACTCTTTAAGCTCCTGAATTCTATTTAATAATGCCTCAGGAATTGCAGAAAGGTCATGGTCTCTCCAGAAGATTTCGTTTGTTTCTATAGCTGTGAGGGTATCTAGTAAGGGCTTGTAATATATGGCTGAAACTTTTCCGAGGGGTGTCAACCGATACATTCCCTCTTGTCTGATTATCAAATTTGCATCTTCCATTTCTTTAAGGCGAGGCAGGATTTCAGGTGACCTTACATCAAAATAATCTTTAATTTCGGAAAGAGTTCTTGGATTCTCCTGAAGTAAAAATAGAATATCCTTCCTTTTTTCAGAAAAGGTAAGAATGCTTAAGAGTCCGCTAGATTTCACTTCTATCAACCCATTATTTTTCCGTATGTTTATGAAGTTAATCGAGGTTTAATGCCTGTAAACGTATCCTTTGATTTTGATGCACAATAGCTAAAATTTAAGTTTTAATTCTTCTTATTTTTTAGATTTATTTAGAGAAGTAATTATATCCAGATGATATAACATTGCTAGAATGCTATACGAATTCAATATATATTATCTTTTTCGAAAGTGTACTTATTTCTGCTAATTTTTCTCTCCTATTTCAAAATATACGTATCATTCTACCGAAAATGCAAATTGTCTTCTTAAATAATTTTTCTTAATATCAAAAGAAAATACATATGTCAATAGTATCAGATTATTTTACTAATATAAGCTCAGTATTTATCTCCGGGAAATTGGATAAAGTCGACAATTAAAAAAAACTTAATATTTATACTTAAAAATACAATAATTAATTTAAAAAAGTACTTAAGAATCAAAGGGTAAATGTATTCATATAATAAATAAATAAATAAATAAATAAATAAATAAATAAATAAATAAATAAATAAATAAATTTGACGTGTATCCTGGTTTTTACACATTCCCACTCATTAATATTAGCATTTATATCTAGATAGACAGTTAATTTTAATTTCGTGATCTGATTTGACAATTAATCAAAAATAGCTCAAGAAACCCCTGAGCTAATGACTCAGGGGTAATTCAATTGTTATTTGTCAATACCTGAAAATGGTTCTTAATGAAGGAAGTGACGCATACCTGTAAAAATCATGGCCACTCCTAGTCGATTTGCAGCAGCAATAACTTCGCCATCTCGAATTGATCCCCCTGGAGAGACTATGTAACGGATATTATTTTCTGCGGCATAAATTATACTATCATCAAAGGGGAAAAAGGCATCTGAAACCATTACACACTCTGACATAATTTTCTGGCAATAATCTTCAAAAGAAGTTGCAGGGTGTTCCCTTTCATAAATTATCTTTAGATTTTCAACAGCTTTTGTGGCTGCCAGTTTGCGAATCGAGTCGACCCTATTTGGCTGTCCTGCTCCCATAGCAAGTACCATGAAGAATCCTGGCTCGTATTCATGAGCAAGAATAACTGAATTGGATTTGGTTGCCTTACAGGCTTTAAGACAGAATTCCGAAAGAGAACGCTTTTCTTCAGGATAGAGAATGTCAGTAACTGACTCCCATTTTTCGTAGAGACCGATATCTCGACTTTGCTTGAGCATGCCTCCGATTACATACTTATATGTATAGTCTGTTCCGAAAGCTTCTTTGAGATCCGGCAATCTAAGGAGTCTAAGGTTCTCACTTTTGTTTTTCAGGTATTCAAGGGCATCAAGTTTGAAGTCAGGAGCGAGAATAATTTCTACAAACTTTCCATTCAGAAAAGTCGCAGCTTCAAGGTCAAAAATTTCATTAGTGCATATTATGCTTCCGTAAGCTGAAATAGGGTCTCCATCCCAGGCAGCCTGAAGAGCCTGCAGGAGTGTGCTTCCGGTTGCAAGTCCGCATGGATTATTGTGTTTTACAATTGCCACGGCAGGAGAAGCATTTCCGAGTTCTTTTACCGTCTGAAGGGCATTGTCGGCATCCACATAGTTGTTATATGAAAGTTCTTTTCCGTGCAGTTGGACGGCTTTTGCCAGAGTAGGGCCTTCTATTTTGGAATCTTTATAAAAATAGGCTTTCTGGTGCCAGTTTTCTCCATAGCGGAGTTTTATGCCGTCGGTAAAGTTCATGCGAAGCACGTTTTCTCCGAGCAGGGTTCTGCTCATGTAGGTGTCAATGGCTGCATCATAATCCGCAGTATGCCTGAAAGCTTTAACTGCAAGGGCAGCCCGGGTTGCCTCTGAAACTACCCCGCTTGAACGAAGTTCTTTGAGGACACGCCCGTAGTCTGATGGATCGGAGAGAACTGTAACAGAACGATAGTTTTTAGCTGCCGAACGAAGAAGGGTTGGGCCTCCGATATCTATGTTCTCAATGGCTTCTTCGAGTTCCACACCTTCCTTTGAGATCGTTACCTCAAAAGGATAGAGGTTTACAGCCACCATGTCAATAAGCGAGATGTCTTCTCTTTCAGCCTCAGCCATCTGTTCCTTGCTCTCTCGCAGGCATAAGAGTCCGCCGTGAATTCTTGGGTGGAGAGTTTTGACCCTTCCTCCCATCATTTCCGGAAAGCCCGTAACTTCCGAGACATCGGTAACTTCTACGCCGGCGTCGCGAAGAATTTTCGCTGTTCCGCCTGTTGAAATAATCTTCACGCCAAGTAATTCAAGCCCGCGTGCGAATTCTGCAATTCCTGTCTTGTCTGAGACGCTGAGCAGTGCCCTTTTTACCAAAAAATCACCAATATACTTGCTTTAAAAATTATTAGCTATAAAACTTATGGTCTACCTATTATTATATTAAAAAGAAGACTTTTTCCTGAAAAACTGGACTTCAGTTCTACAAACACAGTATTTCCATCAAGGTGATGCAGGAACTCTTCTGGGGATATAGTTCTTTAAGTTTTTGGTACTCTTTTTGCATAAATCTTGAAATGTATACTGTTATTTGCTTCTTTCGGGAAAATATCAGGTGAAATACTTATTTCTCTGGAGTCAAGATTCAGGTGAAATACTTATTCTTTGAGACTAAAATGGATAAATTGCATATAATATAGCATTTAAAATATCTTATTGCTTTATTTCAAAAAGTATTCTCGTAGGGTGGGGGAGTTCAATGGAAAGGAATTATGATATTATAGTTATCGGGACTGGTACTGCGGGCAGAACCTTTGCGGGTAAAGTTGCACATTCTGGATTAAGAATCGCTATTGTTGACTCAAGGGAATATGGAGGCACCTGTCCTCTAAGGGGATGTGATCCGAAAGAGGTGCTCACTGATCTTACTGAGGTCATTGACTCAAACAACCGGCTAATAGGAAAAGGTGTAGAGATAAACACTCCTTTAAAGCTCGACTGGACTTCACTGATCGAGTTTAAAAAGACATTTACGGAAGGATATTCCAGCAAAGCAGAGAAACTCCTGGTTGATATGGGAATTGATACCTATCATGGGAGGGCATATTTCGAAAATCAAAACACAGTCGTTGTCGGAGCGGACAAACTTAAAGGAGAGTATATTTTCCTTGCTACAGGTGCAAAACCCAGAAAACTCAATATTCCCGGTGAAGAGTATGTCACCACAAGTGAGGAATTAATGGAAACCAGAAAGCTTCCTGGAAGAATCATTTTCATTGGAGGAGGTTATATATCCATAGAGTTCGCACATGTTGTGCGGAGGACTGGAGCTGAAGTACTAATCCTGCAACGGAGTGAAAGGGTTTTGGGAGCTTTTGATTCTGATATGGTAAATATGCTTGTGAAAGCATCCGAAGCCGCAGGAATAAAGATCCTCACAAATAAACCGGTGATTTCTGTAGAAAAAGAAGACAATGGTTTTCTTGTAAGGGTTAAATCTAAATCCGGAACTGAATCTGAAACTCAGAGTTTCCGTGCGGATATGGTAGTACATGGAGCAGGTCGTGTAGCAGATACAGAGGATTTACGTCTTGAAAATGCCGGGGTTAAAACTGAAAAGGGAGCTATTGTGGTTGATAAGCACATGAAAACCTCAAACCCTCGGATCTACGCGGGTGGGGACTGTGCATTGGAGGGTGTACAGCTAACTCCTGTAGCAACCCTTCAGGGAGAAGTTGCTGCAATCAATGTCCTTGAGGAAGATAGTGTTGAGGCAGACTATACAGGCATTCCAAGTGCGGTTTTTACAATTCCTGTTCTGGCTTCTGTAGGAGTCAGTGTGGCTAGAGATAGTGATAAGTATAGAAAGTATAGAGTAATTTACCAGGACAGAAGCAACTGGAGCACTACCCGGAGAGCAGGAATCGAGTTTGCGGCTTCAAAAATAATTATCGATGAAACAAACGACCGCATAATGGGAGCGCATATTTTGGGGCCTAATGCCGGAGAAGCTATCAACATCTTCGCTGCAATAATGCGGCTTGGGCTTAAGGCATCGGATATAAAAAAACTGGTTTTCTCGTATCCTACTACATGTTCGGATATTCCTTATATGCTGTAACCTGGAGAAAGATGCAGAACTCAAACTTCTCAGGTACCTTAAAAAGAGAATATATTTCCTCAAGCTATTTCCCGATAAAACCGGGAAACAACAACTCAAACATGGAGTTATCATGCCTGAAAGAAAGCCAAAAAAACTTGACACACAGGATTTTGTTTCTGAATACAACATCCCAGACAATACGCACAATTTCGACAAGATCTGGGCTCTTCTAAAGAAAGAGTATCCTGATGTGAAGCCCTCTCTTAATTACAGCAATCCTCTTGAGTTGCTTGTGGCGACTGTTCTTTCAGCCCAGTCGACCGATATCCAGATTAATAGAGTGACTGAAAAACTGTTCAAAAAGTACAGGACCGCAGAAGACTATGCTAGTGCAGATCTCCGGGAACTTGAGAATGATTTATATTCTACAGGTTTTTACAAAGCCAAGGCAAAGAACATCAAAGCTGCTGCGCAGATGATTGCTGAGAAATACAATGGAGAAGTTCCAAAAACTATGGAAGAGCTGATCAGTTTGCCAGGTGTCGGGAGGAAGACGGCTAATATAGTCCTTGCCAGAGCATTTGGGATAATAGAGGGAATTGCTGTGGATACTCATGTAATGAGGGTTTCAAGAAGGCTGGGACTTACTAAGAACTCCGATCCTGATAAAATTGAAAAGGATCTTATTTCACTTGCTCGAAAGGAAGACCTTGATTCAATTTCTATGACCCTGATTTATCATGGAAGGAAGGTCTGCCAGGCAAGGAGACCAAAGTGCAAAATCTGTATTGTGAAGGACTTATGCCCTTCTAGTCTTATATTTATTGGCAGTAACTGAGATGTTTTTCCAAAAGTATGCAAGTCGTTTCTGCTTTTTACTTTTTGGAAGAAAAATGGTTTTAAGGGGGGAGAAATAGGCTTTATGTTCAGGCTTTTTTGTTGAATACTTTGCCCAGCCCTAAACTGATTATCAGTACTGCAAGTGTTCCAACAGCTATAGCTACTACTTCTCCACTCTTTCCCAGTCCTTCGATTGAATAGTCAGGCATTGGAGAACCTACTACAGGATCACTTTCTTCCAGTTCGGACATTTTTGATTCCTCAATTACACCTGCAGCAGCACTTTCCAGTCCGTCTGGGTCGGGGGATGCAAGGAAAGGAGCTAGAATCGAGAGCAGAAGTGCAATCACAATTCCTACGTATAAGAATTTTATGTTTGATTTTCCGCTCATGCATGGGCCTCCTTATGCTTCTCTGGTCTGGCAGTGAAATCATCCTCAAGGAGGTCGGGACGGGATCTTGCAATTGCTGTTATTACAACTGAAGTAATCAGGCCTTCGCCGATAAAACCAATTATCAGATGATATGTACCCATGGCAGCCAAGCCGGAAACCAGCGGGAAAGTACCTGCAATCCACATCTCAACTGCACAGGCTATTGCCGAAATAAAGAGTCCGAGCCAGGCGCCTCCGAAGGCTGCAATACTTGTACCTATGCTCTTACGAAGGGCAGCATAGGTATAATATCCGACAAACCCGGAGATAACACCCATATTCAGAATATTCGCTCCCATGGTAGTAACTCCCCCATCACCGAAGGCGAACCCCTGCACAAGCAGGACTAACGTAAGCACAAGAACCCCAGCCCACGGGCTTCCGAAGACTATGGCAACAAGGGCTGCTCCTACCATATGCCCGCTTGTTCCCATCCCTATGGGGATATTCATGGCCTGAATTGCAAAGATTCCTGCTGCAAGGGCGGCAAGAATCGGTACTTTCATCTCATTAAGCTCGTTTTTTGCCCATTTCATTGACATTATAATAAACGGAAGAGCAATAACCCAGTAGATTATTGCTTGGTCAAGCGGTATGAACGAATCAGGTATATGCATTTCATATTTCCCTCTTTTTACCCCGATCTCTTATTTCCTATTAATTCAAACAGGAATTCTTTTTATGTTGAAGAACATTCCTTAAATGAGGTACAGACCTACTTAATATGAAGCCCGAAAATTCTTTTTCAGGAATAACCTTAATTTCTTTATATCTCTTACAATGTTTCAGGTAACCGTTTTCAAAGAATTCTTTTGATAATATCACATTGTCTAGTATTACATATATACGTTTTGGTATTACTTTTTTCGACAATTTTTTTATTGGAACCTTCTCCAGTATCTGTATTTTTATTTTTTAGTCAAATTAAGTATCATCATATCTTCCATTAAGTCGAATCTCTTTTCACATCATTTTTTGACTGCATACCCTACTTATCTCGCTTTCAATTTTGTCACTACGAGATGGTAAATTCTCCAAAAAATTAACGTCCCAATTATGTAAGAATATCTTCTCAAAAATTAATAATTCGTAATAAAAAAATAACCAAAAATCTTAAATACTCATTGGTAATATCGATAAAGGGTCTCTGGCGAACAGACACAAAACTAAATTACCTCCTAATTCGCCTAAGTCACCTGAACTCCTTTTTTCCCCTGCCTGTGGTAACAAAGCAGGCAGGGGCTGGTGCAAAGTTTCAAATTCTAGGTTAAATTGAGGATTTTTACATAGGCATTTATTATCTAAATTAATCAAACTTTAACTAAACATTGAGATGGAATATTCTGATTTTACACATATTAGTGAAAGAATCAAGTATAATCAACGCGGCGTGAAAGAATCGAATCGATCAAACTTAAATAAATATTAAAGTAGCTTTGAGCTTTAGGCTCTGGTCTGTTATTTCAATCAAGTAACCTGGTTTGAGTTAAATAAACTAATTCGGCTCCGAGATTTTTTTTATTACATCCAGCATTCCATCCGGTTTAAAAGGCTTTACTATAAAACCCATGGCGCCTATCTTTATTGATTCGGTTATGAGGGCTTGTTGCCCAAGCGAGGAGCACATTACTACTTTTGCTTCAGGATCCACAGCAAGAAGTTTTTGCAATACCTCTTTTCCATCTATCTCTGGCATAATAATATCCATTAACACGATATCGGGCTTTATTTCTAGATATGTCTGAATTGCCTCTTCTCCATCACTTACTTCTGCAACCACCTCATGCCCGTGTTTTAAGAGAGTGTCTTTAATTACCATTCGCATAAATTCGGCATCGTCCACGATCATAACTCTGGCCATGCATTTCCCTCAATTTTTATTAGTAAACCTTTATACTTTTATTCGGAACTGTATTGTTGTTAATTTTCACTCACATTTCTCACGCTTCGTCGTCCTTCTTTCTGACATTTTTCAAGCGCTAATGTTCAAGCCTTTCAAAGAAATTTTCAATTTATCCCACTATCAGAGCTTTCGTTACAATCAATTCTGTCATACAGCTTTTCCAGATCTTTCTGCAACCTGTTAAGTTCTTTCTTCCAGATTTTCTTATTAAGTTCCATACAGGGGCCAATTTTCAAAGCTGCTAGTTTCACATAATTCAAGGAAATTTTTCTGTTGCTGCAGGGAAGGCCGAAAGCCAGATCAGTTTTTTTGATGCTGTATTTTTCGTGTATCAGGAATTCGTAAAGTTCATTAACCTTATCCGGCTTTTGTTCGGAACTTTCGGAAATGTTTGGGCCAAGATCAGTCAGAGTTCGAAGGTGGGACTGGACGCTACGACTTTCAGGACACAGTTTCTCTGAATTTACAAACTTGAGCAGTTCTCTGAACTCAAGGAAAACATTCGTCTGCTCAAAACCTGAGGGTAGAGTTTTTCCAAGGAAGATAAGGATATGGATGCACTCGTGAAAGAGGATTTTTGCTATTAAAAATTCAATCCTATCCTGAAGATTCCATAACCTTTCGACCAGTCTCCTTTCCCACAACTCATATGGATTTACCAGGACAAGGGATCTGTATATTATTTTCCTGCTTTCCCTGGAAACTATCTTTATCGGCTCGAAGGCTAACCCCGGCATCATCCCAAAAAATTGCACTCGAACCGCCAGATCCCAGCAGTGTTTCCATTCTCCGAAACGCAAGCATTTTACCCGATAATATTTTCCGTCAAAGTTGACCCTTTCGATTAGCCGATACAGATCCTCACTTTGTTCTTTGATAAGAGCTTTTATCACGGATTCCCGGTAAATGTTCAGATCAAGGTAGAGAAACCCTGGAGAAAAAAACGAGCAATCAGGAGCGGGATAAGAAACAGGATAAGTAAAAGGAGAAAAGTATTGAGCAATAGGAGGGGCTTGTGAAGATGTAGGGAATAATTTGTTCCATTCTCCATTTACCAGTAAGGTATTTTTTTCCTTTGGCGAAACCTTTTTTGTTCTTATTCTCTGCATCGTGAATCTGCCCCTCTTGCCCCTGTTTCCCCCAGAATCGAGAGTTCGGTTGTATTACTAAATTTGAATTTGGTAATACTTTGTATTGAAATATCTTATATAATAAATACTTTGTCCCATAAAATCAAAAATTAGTGTTACTTGTCTCCCGAAGTACAAAGTAACTCAAATTGCCTTAGTTCTTTTAGAATCCTCTGATTTTCGAGAATAGAGGAGCTTAAAGTTTTTAATTTTCAAACTAACCTTCTGCAGCTCTATTGGACTCAGATTTATTGGAAGTCTTATTTTCTTTTGAACAACTTTTTACCTGACTTGATGCCATTAAATTCCGTTTTGGTGTTATTTTTATGAATAAATTTATTAACTAGTATGCAGATTAATAAAAGATAGAAATTAATTTATCTTAACTAAATTATTCAAAGTATGAGCCAGAAGTTGGGAAAATCCTGTCTGGCCAGAAAGGAGTAAAATATGTCTGAGGAAATTGCGAGAACACCGGTTATTAGATTGAAAAATACACGCGTAAAATGCCTGAAGATTCGACGCCTGAAGTCAAAAACTGTTTGTCATAAAGAATCTAGCACTGAAGGATGAAACAACCAATAGAACCAAATTATGAAAATTTCTAAAGTTGGCTTTAAATCGATATCAAATTTTCAACATTTCCAAAAAAGTATCTAATACTCTAACTCTGGAAATTGAAGGGGTTCCTAAACCCACTGAAAATGGATGCAGGTTGAAGCCTTCCAAATCTTTAACTGTAAAAATCAGAAAAAATTTATTTAAAAGAAGGGTAGTCAAAGGCCTCTATATTATAATTGCGTGGGGTATTTTTATAGACTGCAAGAAAGTTATTGCAAGTTATTGGAATATCAGATCTTCCACATATACAAACGGGATAAATGGCTTTGATGAAGAGGAACGTGCTGTCTGGAAACAAATATTTGAAAATTCCTTTTCTTTGAGTGAGCGTTTAAACATACTGGATGTGGGTACAGGCGCTGGGTTTCTCGCCCTTCTCTTTGCTGAGATGGGGCATAAAGTAACAGGTATAGATCTCTCAACCAATATGCTCAAGAAAGCGAAGCATAATGCAGACAATATGGGACTTAAAATTGACTTTTTTCATGGAGATGCGGAAAACCTACCTTTTGAGGATAGTTCTTTCGATCTGGTCACGAATAAGTTCCTGCTGTGGACTCTTCAGAAGCCTTCCTGCGCTGTTACGGAATGGAAGCGAGTCCTTAAACCCGGAGGGATGGTTTTTGCCATAGATGGAGACTGGTTTGATCCCAGACCAGGCAGACGCGTTAATAGAATGATTTCTGAGTGGGCAGATAAGTTTTTAAAAAAGAACCAGCACAATTCGGTCTTCAAGGATTATTACGGACCAATCCGGAGCTCTCTGCCTCTCTATGAGAAAATAAGTCCTGAGAATGCCTCCCTTCTCTTTTCAGAAACTGGACTTGTAAATACCTCAGTCAATTCTCTTCTGGAGGTACAGGAATTTAAAAAAAGCAGGCAATCATTCCTACAAAGAGTCCTTGGGAATAACTCAATTTTTCTGGCCTCGGGACAGAAAACCTTAGAATAAGTTCTTCTTATCTAGATAACCTAAATCCCAAGACATCTTCATATCTTCTCTTCTCTCTGTCATCTGTAAGCCTGTTAATAACAATTTGAAGAGTTAATAAAGCGTGGAAGCAGTCCTTTCAGACATAAAGTTGGATATACAGGATGCAGCCTGCACTCAGGAGTAGAAAAAAGATATCCTGGGTTTGGATTTTTGTTCTGTAATACGCTTTTTCATGCCCGCTTCCATAGCCTCTGCAGAGCATGCTTATATAGGTCCTCTCTCCCTGCTCGTAGGAACGTATGAAGATTGAGCTAATGCTATTTCCCACCTGCTCGATGACCCATCTTCTTGGCGCATCTTTGCTCCATATATCAAAGAGTCTTGTTTGCTGTGCGATCCTTATCCTTTTCAGAACGGCCCAGAAAAGGAAGAGGTAACGCACCATCATGCTCAAAAGCAGGGTGAATTCTTTTGGGATGCCTATTCTATCTGCGGCTGCAACCATATCTCTGAGCCGTGTCGTTGAAGAAAACAGGACGACAGTTGTTATGCATACCAGAAATTTCGCAAGCAGTGTACTCCCAAAGGTAAGTCCCTCATAAGTTATACTGAGCCCGAAAGGCAGGTCAAGAGGGTATGGAGTATAAGTTTCCATAAAGGAAGGTCTGAGGAATGGCTGGATAAGGGCGATTGCGAGTCCGAATGGTAAAATCGCAAGAATTCGAAGGAAAAAGTATCTTAGGTCAAGTCCTGCAACAAGCACCAGTAGCAGCAAATAAATCTCTATGGCAAAAAGGCGGACAATATTTTTTTCATGAATCCGGGGGAGACTAACTACATAAATGATTATTACAAGTGTAAAAAGTAACTTTATCCGGGGATCAAGCCTGTGTATTGGACTGTTTTTATATGATTCTCGTTCGATATCCGTAAGCGTTACCATTAAAACTTCTCCTCTGAGACTCTTTCCGGATTTCACTCAATCCTAGCCTTTGGTTGTCCCACGCTTACGAGCCGCAGTATTTCATCTCTGGCTGCTTCGGCTGTTATTTGTATGTTTACATCGAGTCCTTTTTGCTGGAGCATTTCGAATACTTCAGCCACTCTCGGAAGTCTGAGGTGAGCTTTCCTCAGGAGTTCGGGATCGCTGAAGATCTCGTCTGGGCTCCCATCGGCTTCGAGTCTTCCGTGATGGAGAACAAAAACTCTTTCCGCAAAATAAGGGACAACATCCACATCATGGGTAGAAAGGAGCAGGGTGATTCCAAGTTCCCTGTTCATCTTCATAATTAGCTCAAGCACGCGAGCCGAACTGAGGGGATCGAGGCCGGCTGTGGGCTCATCAAGGACTATAACCTCAGGGCGCATTGCAAGGATGCCTGCAATTGCCACAAGTTTCTTCTGCCCTCCGCTCAGATGGTGTGGGGCTCTTTCCTCAAAGCCTGTTAGTCCGACCATCTCAAGTGCTTCTTTGACTCTCGTTTCAACCTCACTTCTGGCTAAACCCATATTAATCGGCCCGAAAGCGATATCTTCTTCAACACTCGGAGCAAGCACCTGGTCATCAGGGTCCTGGAAGACGATCCCTACGGTTTCCCTGCATGCCCGGACATTCTTTTTAGTTATTTTTTCCCCCTTTATTAGAATTTCTCCTGAAAGAGGGCGCAGGATTCCGTTAAGGTGCTTGAATAAAGTCGATTTTCCTGCTCCATTGGCCCCAAGAACTGCAACTCTCTCCCCTTTGAACACTTTGAGGTTGATTTTATCCAGGGCATTTGAATCAAGATGAGGATATCTATGGCAGAGATCTCTAACTTCCAGTATAGGAACACAGCTTCTTCTGGGTACCTGACCCGATTCAGAACCTGTTTCGGATTTCTGGCTCTTTTTGCCTGTTATTTCTTGCGGGAAAGTTGCTGTTTCCTCGGAGTTATGTGGGGAATTCAGAGTGCTCATACTGAAAACGTCCTGTATGAAAATCGTGTCTGCTGCTGAAAACTAACTTTTTTAAAAACAGTGTTACAACTAACGAAGTTATCTTTCTTATGTGTTATGGTTTGTACTTTTCTGCTTCTGAAATTATGAGAGATAATTATACAAATCTTCCCACCCTCTTTTACTGCAATGCAGCGTGTTGTTCTCCATGTGGATATGGACTATTTTTTTGCAGCCATTGAAGAGCGGGAAAACCCTGAGCTTCAGGGAAAAGCCGTTGTGGTCTGCATGCTGTCCGGAAGAAGTGAGCTCAGTGGAGCTGTAAGTACCTGCAATTATATCGCGCGGGAATCCGGGATCAGGGCAGGAATGTCGTGTTCAAAGGCAAAGAAACTGAACCCTGAAGCGGTTTTCCTGCCTGTCCGAAAGGATTTCTATACTTCGGTCTCGGATCGGGTTATGGAAATTCTCAGGAGTTATGCGGATGCTAGGGAAACAGGGGAGGCATTTGAACAGATAAGCATAGACGAAGCCTTCCTGGAAATTACCGAAAAAACAGGTGGAGATTTTAACCTTGCCTTTGAGATTGGAATCCAGATTAAGAATGAAATTAAGGATAAAGAGAAGCTGACCTGTTCGGTGGGGATAGGCCCAAATAAGCTTATTGCCAAGATGGCATCCTCTGTCCAGAAACCCTATGGGATTACGGTTATAAGTCCGGAAAAAGTCGAGAGCTTTCTCTGGCCCCTTAAAGTGTCCAAACTCTGGGGAATAGGGGACGTAACCGCAGGAAAACTGCAGGAATTGGGCATAGTCACAATAAAAGATCTTGCTGAACACAATGTTCTCGACTTGATCTCTACTTTCGGAAAAATGCGGGGTGTCTGGCTTAAACAAGCTGCATCAGGTATCGATAATTCTCCCCTAAAAGAAAGGGATGGCTCTGAACAGATAGGGAGGATCGCAACCCTTCCTGAGGATACCCTTGATATCAATCTTATTTCTCAATTACTTGACAGGCTGGCAGGAGATGTAATTTCAAAACTCGATTCAAGGGAGCTTTCCTTCAGGACTGTAACCGTTACGGTCATAAACTCAAAGTTCAGGATGTATACAAAAAGTCGTACATTAAACCACCCTGTCTATTCAAAAGAAGCTCTTCTCGAGGTGACTCGCGAAATCCTGGGCGAGTTCCTTTCGGAAAGCCGGAATGAGTTCAGACGTGTAGGGGTAAGGGTAGGAGAACTTCAAAAAAGGATGGGTCAGAAAAGCCTTTTTGATTATTGAGTTTTGCCTCTTTTGAAATTTCATGTTTACTTCTATTTGATCCCTTATTTTCTTTCTGCAAAGCACTCCCATTCTAACTCGCGTCAGCTGTAAAAGTTTAAATAAATTTTACAAGCGGGCAGACTTCGATACATGCTCCGCAGTGAATGCAGTTTTCTTTAATCCTTACCTTCTTTTCTTTCATCTCAATCGCGTTATGCTCACAATGGCCCACGCAAATTCCGCACCCCTGGCAGAGTAAAGCCCGTCTTACCGAGAACTCAACAATTCTCATAAGCTTTTTTAGTTCTTTTTCATTCTCGCTTCTTCCGTTAACATTCCCCGAGGCAAAAACCTGTGCTCGGGATTCTCTGAAAGTGACCGAGGCAGCCCCTTCTATAAAAGAAACCTTTCCGATAGGGGAAAGCATTCCGCATTCTTTCAGGGTTTCCATATCAATTGCCTGTCCGAAGCTTCCATCTGCAGACATTCCTCCTGCCTTGCAGGGCCTGTATCCTGTAGCCACTTCAAAATGAAGTTCTTTTGGAGCCTCCTGGGAGGGAAGAAGAGAAATTCCTTTTTTCTCAGCAAGTTCTTGGAGAATCCGAGGATATCGCTTGTAGCGCCATAAACCGTACTTTACCCACTCAGAAGAGAGTCCCATTTTCTCGGCATAGGCAAGGAGATGGGAGTTCAGCTTTTTTGCAAGTTCGGGGTGGCTTTCTTCGAGCTGGAAGAAGTCGGCAAGAGAGGAAGATGGGCAGAGCCAGCATCCCATTCTATCGTATCCTTTCTCATAAGCTGGATTATAGGGGGCTTTTGCCCTGAAAAGGTAAAGCCAGACATGAAGGGCTGTCCAGTCCTGTATTGGGGATGCTCCTACCTGGTTTCCTACCCAGGGATTTTTCCAGATTTTCTTGCTGATTGAACGGGCGTGAGATTCGTACTGCCGCTGCCCTATGAAACTCAGGCATCCGCCTTCGTAGTTTTCATCAATTAACCGGGTAATTGGTCCGAGCTTGCAGATTTTGCAGCACCAGCGGGTATCCATGGTAGGAGGGCCAAAAACACTTATCGAATCCCAGAAAGCGTCTCCTGCACTTGAGGTCCTGAGTTTTTTCCCGTAGTGCTCAACAACCTGTTTGACGTTCTCAAGGGTTTCAGGAAACTCAAGTCCTGTATCTGCAAACATAATTTCGTAATCATCAAGACTTTCACTAACTAGCTGGAGCACAGCAAGGCTATCCTTACCCCCGGAATATGATACGCTTACTTTAAGATTCATGCTCCCTACGACATTTTTAATGAAGGCGTGGGATTTTTCTATCATACCGTCCAGGATTTTTTCGTTGGCTTTTACGGCATCTTCCCAGGTCTGCCCTCCAGATTTCGTTTTTTGTGGCTCTGGCTCCCTGCTCCAGCGTGGTTTTACGGCATGCCCGCGTTTTTCCTCACACATTTCTTTCCCTGACATTCGAGCCCGTCCGCAGCAGATTACTTCCCCCGTAGGGTTCAGCACAACTACCTCATCTTCTTTTTTGATTTCGGGATCGGCATCAAGAACTCCAGGTGCCAGAACACTTGCACCCTTTTCCAGAATAAAAGGTACAACGGCTTGCTCAATAACAACCCATTTTTTCAGGGCTTTTCTATCCCTGCCCTGGAAAAGCCTTCTTGCCCCTTCGAGCCTGGGAAGCAGAACCCATTCACAGCTCTCTATCTCAAATCTAAGAGACGCGATCACTTTCCCGTCAACAATAATTTCGTCCATACGATCTTCATATGGAGCTTTATTTAGTACTACAAGGTGTCCGTCGGGTATAAGGGGCGCATTGAATTGTTTTTCAGAAACCGAATTTATGCGCTTTATATCATAATCAAAAGCCGGGCGGATATCCCCTGGAGGGGTGACCTCAACTTTTTTTGTACTTTTGCCGCATCCGCACTTTTTACCTAGCACAGGCACATTACAGGCCTCACACCAGTGCAGAAGCATTTTTCCAAGATATGCTGGTCTGGACATGTTATGCAGACTGAGAGAGGTTCACCTTTAAAAGGCTTTGGCTCAAGCTTTTTAAAAAAAGCTTGACCAAAAATTCATTTAAAGTCTTCTTCTTTTTCTCAGACTTTCGATATTTTTCCTGGTGAATTTTTGTGTAACGGCGCTTTTGTTAGTGTTGACTTCTCTCTTGGATGTAAATCGAATTTCAAAAAATTATTGAAAGGACATTATTAAAATAAGGTCTTTTAAAGTAGTTTATTCCTTTCGAAAAGTTGCTCAAAAACCTGGATAACTATAAAAAATTTCATGTCATTTAAGAAAAATTTATCTAAATTCTCATCTATGTAATAAAATACACACAGTTACTTCATTGATGTTCCTTAAAACTTCGACCTTTGTGTCAAAGTTAAGCAGGTTAATTGAATATTTTGTACTTCTAGTATTGAGTCAACAGCAAAATGTTGTACAAAATCGATTACAATTATTCGGAATCATTGAATCTTTGATAATTGACTCAACACTAGATATATAGAATTCTAATACCTATTATTATAAGGGGAGATTTTTATAATTAAATCAAAAGCAGATTACGATTTTTATGTTAAAGCGGATAAGTTAGCTTGTGGAAAAAATTATCGGAAGCCTAAATTAGTTGGCGATGATATATGGAAATTTCAGAGAATCCTAAGAAAGGCTGAGTATTACACTAATTGTAAAAAATCCTTAATTTCCAAATTATATTTAAAATATATACAGTACAGATATCACAAGATAAGTATTTGTCTAGGGTTTACTATCCCCCTAAATGTTTTTGGTCCAGGGTTATGCATAGCTCATAGAGGAACTATAGTTATAAACAAGAACGTCAGGGTCGGAGAAAATTGCAGGATACATGCCTGCACCAATATAGGATCTAACAGAGACGAGACTTCGGCTCCACAAATAGGAAATAATGTATACATCGGACCGGGCGCTAAAATTTTTGGAAATATTACAATTGCAGACGATATTGCAATTGGAGCAAATTCCGTTGTAAATAAATCATTTTACGAAAAAGGTATTTCAATTGCAGGCGTTCCTGCTAAAAAAATAAATAACAAAGGAACAAATGGAATCTTACTTTCAAATAAAGAGTCATTCAATTCCAATAATTCTAAAATTGCTACAAAGATGGAACAATCTCCATTGATCGTTCTCAAATAATTAATTTTCGTGATAGAAGTGTAGGTTTCATACACATTTATTCAATAGGTGTATATTTATTTTTTAAAAATTTTCAGTCATAGGTGAAATAAAACAAATTCATGTGCAACTCTGATGCGCTTCGTTCAATTAGCCCATATTATATGTCCACTCTCCCCAAAATTTCTTTTTTAAGATATATCTTAGTTATTTTTATTAAGGCTTTAAAGACGGTGAAGAAAGGAAAATCTGTATCTTTTTTAAATTTCAGAGATGAAATCTCATGTTAAATATAATATTATCTCCGTTTATTCATTGTTCATGGGGATTAAAATGAACCTCAAGCCAAATACTGAAAACCTAAAAATGAGCTGAATAGAGGACAAAATGCTAGAAGAGGCCACCAAAAAGATTAAAATTCTTTTAAATGTTTCAAAATGGACCATTATCCCAGTTTCATAAAAATTTCGACATCAGGGACGGGCTCGGTGTGCATTGCTCTAGAAAGTTACATTCCTTACAGAATTTCTCTTCCTTTCTCTCAGGCATGAATCCGGCCTTAATTTTCTCAACTTCCCTGCAGATTTTGAGGACTTCCCGCCTATCCGAGCTTCGAACAACTACCCTTCGGAGCAGGCCGAAACTTACATACTCCACAAAGGCAAAGGGAACTTCTTTTCCACTTTCGGCTTCAAGAAGAAGGACAAAAGCTGCGGCATGTATCCGGTCAGAAGCCCAGACTCCCTGTTCAGGGCAGCTTCCTGGCTTTAAGATTGACGGAACCTGCGCACCTTCAAAGTAAACCAATTTGGAGGGGACACCTTTAAGGTTGAGTCTTTCCGAGGAAAGAAACGGCTCGGTTTTAATAGGCGTGAGTGCCGCAAGAATAGGCTCTTTACCATATTCTTCAATTGCTCTTAGAAGGTTGGCTGCAATTTCGGGAATTTTAGCCCTTGCCCGCGCTTTTCCTTCCTCAAAAGTTTCTCTCGTAACCTCTGAAAGTTCTCTCGGAAACAAGAGCGGAAGGTCTGTACATATCCTTGTAAGGGAAATTTCAAGCTCTTTATGGAGGTTATCGTCATTTAACGAACACCCCTTCACAATTTCGGGATAAGTCAGGGAAAGTTCTTTCAGGATCATTCTTTCGAGCCTGGAGGTGTTTATTTCTGGAAATAATTCAAAGCCTCGGCTGGCAAAGTACACTCTTCTAGGGCAGTTGATATATAAAAGAAGATCTGAGACGTTTATCTCTTGATTCTGTAGCTCGGCTGACATCATATGTTATTTCTTTTACAAGTGTTATAAATTTTTGTGAGAATTTTCGCACTAGATTGTACAGAAGTCTTGCGACAATTGCCGAACTAATATTCGTTAGATATATATGGTACTGTTTCCTCTTAGAGTACGTAATTCATGACATCTAATGAATCCTCAGAAAATCTGCGCAACCGTCTTGCGGAAAAAATGGCTGGAGATATAACCCTTTCGGAAAAGCCGGGAGAGTCACTCAAAAAGTGGAGATCGAATTTCGAGATATCCCAGACCGATATTGCAAATTACCTTAAGGTTTCTCCCTCCGTTATCAGTGACTATGAAAGTGGAAGGCGAAAGTCTCCAGGGACACTAATTGTAAAAAAAATTGTAGAATCTCTTCTTGAGATTGACATAGATAGGGGAAGCAAAAAAATTCACGCTTACGAGTCAATACTTAATTCCGAAAGCAGTACGAAATCCATCTACTCAACATATGAGTATACGTTCCCGATACAGCTTGCAAAGCTTGTCAACCTTATAGAAGGAGACATCGTCTACAAAGGAGTGGAAAGGCCTCTTTACGGTTTCTCTGTGATTGACAGCCAGAGAGCAATCTTGGAACTTTCTTCCCATGAATTTCAGAAGCTCTACGGCTGGAGTACGGACAGAGCCATGATCTTTACGAAGGTCAGTACTGGGAAATCCCCTTTGGTGGCCATCAGGGTTACCAACCTTAAGCCTGGCGCCGTGGTACTTCATGGGCTTCGAAAAGAAGAGGTAGAACCTGTTGCGGTCAAGATGGCTGAAGTCGACCGTATTCCCCTGGTCGCAACTACGATGGATCTTGACCAGATTGTACAGTTAATGAGAAAATACAGTCAATACTATGCTAAGGAATGAACTCCCTTTATTCTGATACCCTGAAAAACTCAAAAACAGGTGGAAATAATGACTATTGGAATTGTATCTTACGGTGCTTACGTCCCCAGATACCGTATAAAAATTGAAGAAATCGCCCAGCTCTGGGGTGATAATGCAGAGTCTCTTAAAAATGGCCTTATGGTATATGAAAAATCCGTGCCTGATATCGATGAAGACGCAGCAACTATAGCTGTGGAAGCTGCAAGATATGCGATGGCTAGAAGCGGGGTTGATCCAAGCAGGATCGGGGCGGTATATACTGGCTCAGAGAGTCATCCCTATGCCGTAAAGCCAACAAGCACAATTGTCGCTCAGGCTATAGGAGCGACTCCAAACATGACTGCAGCAGACTTCGAATTCGCATGTAAGGCAGGGACAGCCGCAATTCAGGCCTGTATGGGACTGGTAGGTTCAGGGATGATCGACCTAGGTATGGCTATAGGAGCAGATGTTTCCCAGGGAGCCCCAGGTGATGCCCTTGAATATACTGCAGCTGCAGGTGGAGTTGCCTGTCTAATTGGGAGAAAAGAATCCGAGCTTGCCGCGATCATTGAAGACACTTATTCCTTTACAACTGACACCCCTGATTTCTGGAGAAGGGAAGGAATGCCCTATCCTGAGCACGGAGGTCGTTTTACAGGAGAGCCGGGCTACTTCAAGCACGTAACTAACGGCGCAAAAGGTCTTCTGGAAAAACTCGGGACAAAGCCTGAAGATTATGATTATGTGGTTTTCCATCAGCCAAACGGAAAATTCCCTACCAAAGCTGCAAAAACTTTGGGTTTCACCAAGGCCCAGATTGCTCCAGGGCTTGTAGTTCCAAAAATCGGGAACACATATTCAGGTTCCTGTCTAATGGGAATTGCTGCTACTCTGGACCAGGCAAAACCAGGGGACAGGATTTTTGCGACCGCTTTCGGTTCAGGCGCAGGGTCTGATGCTTTTAGCATAACAGTTACAGACAGGATCGAGGAAATCCGGAACAGGGCTCCGACGGTTTCCGAACTGATTAAAGATCCTATATATATTGACTATGCAAGATACGCCAAGCATAAAGGTAAGATCCGCCGGGCATGAAAACGGAGTGAACAATATGAGAGATGTAGCAATTATTGGAGTAAAGAATACCAAGTTCGGAGAACTCTGGGGACGGTCCCTGAGGGATATAGTAGTAGAAGCCGGGACAGGAGCAATCGAAGACGCAGGCGTTGGCGGAAAAGAAATCGATTCCCTTTACGTAGGAAACATGAGCGGAGGCCGATTTATTGATCAGGAACATATAGGGGCTCTTATCGCAGATTATTCTGGACTTTCCAAGAACCTGCATGTTCCGGCTACGCGAGTTGAAGCCGCCTGTGCATCGGGCGGGCTTGCCCTGCGACAGGCCATCATGGCTGTAGCTTCCGGTTATAACGATATCGTTGTTGCGGCAGGAGCAGAAAAAATGACTGATGTCGGCTCTGAGGAGGCGTCTTCAGCTCTTGCAGCAGCGGCTGATCGAGAATGGGAAGGAATGGCAGGGGCAACTTTTCCTGGGATTTATGCAATGATTGCAAGGTTGCACATGCACATGTATGGTACAACCGGCGAACAGCTTGCCGAGGTTGCCGTAAAGAACCATAAAAATGGCTCTTTTAATCCTATTGCTCAGTATAAAAACAGAATTACTGTAGACGATGTATTGAACTCTATAATGGTAGCCGATCCCTTACATATTTTTGACTGTTCCCCAATAACTGATGGTGCTTCAGCTCTTGTGCTTGCCCCAGCGGATATTGCGCACAAGTATACGGATACTCCCATTTATATCAGGGCAACCGCTCAGGCAAGTGACACAATTGCGCTTCATGACCGGCGGGATATTACAACCCTCGATGCAACCGTAATGGCTGGAAAACGGGCGTATTCAATGGCAAAATTGACGCCTAAAGACATCGATCTTGTAGAAGTGCATGACTGCTTCACCATTGCCGAGATTTGCGCAATTGAGGATCTCGGGTTTGCAGAAAAAGGAAAAGGCGGAATTGTCACAGCAAACGGTGAAACTGCAATAGGAGGCAGGATTCCTGTCAATACATCTGGCGGCCTCAAAGCTTGCGGACATCCGGTAGGAGCAACAGGCATAAAGCAGGCTGTAGAAATCGTAACCCAGTTGCGCGGGGAAGCAGGCCAGCGTCAGGTAGAAGGAGCAGAGTACGGTATGACCCACAATGTAGGAGGGTCAGGTGCTACGGCAGTAGTGCATATTTTCTCGAGGGAGAGGTGATATCCGATGTCTTCAGTTCCAAGATTCTGGAGAAGTCTCGGCAGCAGGTATAACCTTGAAGGTACCCACTGTAAAGAATGCGGGGAGTATTTCTATCCCCCACGTAATTTTTGCGTAAATTGCAGACGTGTAGGCCATATTGAGTCTTACAAGTTCAAAGGTACTGGCGAAATAATATCCTACACATTAATTCATACATCTGCGGAAGGTTTTGAAGACCAGGCTCCTTACACCCTTGCAATAATTCAGCTTGATGAAGGCCCCCGTCTGACTTCGCAGGTAATTGGTGACCCAGAAAAGATTCATATTGGAATGAGGGTAAGATCCGTATTCCGTAGACTCGGGGAAGACGGTGAACACGGTATGATCTACTATGGTACCAAATTCGTTCCTGCAGATGAATAAAAGATCCGAATCTTCCGGGTCCTATTTTTCAGACTATTTTTATGGGCTTTTAGCAAGGTAAGGATCTAGCATAATTTAGCCAAATTTAACCAGAATTAACTGGAGATGCCTGAAAACTATGATTGAAATTGAGGTCAAGGTCAGAGCAGACCATTCAAAAGCTTTTCCTATTCTCAAGAAGATAGGGGCAGTAAAACTCGGAGTTGAGGACCAGTCAGATATTTATTTTGCAGCTCCTCATAGGGATTTTGCAAAAACTGATGAGGCACTCAGGATCCGTTCCCTTGATGGTCAGGCTGTGCTGACATATAAAGGCCCCAAACTTGATGGCATCTCCAAAACTAGGGAAGAATTCGAAACTCCTGTAAACGAGGCCGTTATAATACAAATACTACATTCTCTTGGTTTCTCAGAGGCTGGGTTAGTCCGCAAAAAAAGGGAAGTTTTCAGAACGGGAGAAATTACTGTCTGCCTCGATGCTGTCGAAGGGCTCGGGGAATTCCTTGAAGTCGAAATCGTGGCTGAAAGCGAAAAAGAGCTCGAAACTTCAAGGGCAAAGTTATTTGAGTTGCTAAAACAGTTTGGCGTTGGGGAAAAGGATTCTATTCGGACTTCTTACCTTGAGATGGTACTGGAAAAGAATATGGGTTAATATATTGGTAGATGTATTAACCAATCTTCCAACACTTTTCCTTCTATCTTTTATATAAAGTTCGCATAAACTCTTCTTCCACAGTTTTTGTTATTTCCTTCTTATGTATACGATTGCCCCAAGAATTACTGCAATCGCACTGACAGGACTCATGAAAGGAGTAGTGTTTGATTTCTGGGTTTGATTGGAACTTTCTTCCTGCTCGTCTGTTGTTCCTGCGTTATCTGTCATTCCGGTGTCATTTGTCTTATTTTCGGTTTGATTTTCTTCTTGCTCTACTGTTCCAGCATTTTCTACTACTTCGGTTTTGTTTGTTTTATTTTCGGTTTGGTTTTCTTCCGGCCACTTACTCAAAGATTTCAGCTCCTTGACTACTGCGTCTCTATCAGAAACAGGGCGTTTTCCTGGCTCTCCTATAGCAACATGGAAAAGCTGTTGATCTAGATTTATATCCTTTAGCATCAAGAGTACTGATTCGTTCTGAATGAAGTTAGGCTCGGTTGACATCGCTATATTAGTCCCGATTCCACTTCTTACTTTTATGGTTTCTGTGGGCAGAGAGTTATAGAGCCACTCATTAACTTTAACTGTAGCAATCATGTGGTCACGAAACATATCAATCTTACTCACTGTACCAATAACTATGCGGTCAGAGTTGTTTATCTGGTACGGTATTTCGCCGGCTTCTGCAGTAAATGAAGCCGCTGTGAGATTTGGAATCAAAAGAAGTAGTATAAGTGTAAAGAGTATCGAAAACAAGTTTAGGTGTTTCATCAAAATTCTCCTATTCTTTATTTCAATTTGGTAAAGAGTAGGTCATTGAAATTCCTAGCTGGATTTTTTTACAATTTATTGTAGCAGCTGCTTGCTTTTCATTTACTGAAGCAGATTGATCTAACTCCGCTGATACTTAAAAATAAACAGAGAAAAAATAGAAGATTCATTTAGATAACTTACTTCATACTTATCAAACTTCTACAACTATATAAAAATGTTCTCCACATAAAAAAATGTTTTTGTCGAGGACTACATTGTTGTGCTTGAGCAAAAAGAAATATGGATAATCCTTAACTATTTTCTAGCCCGTCACCGAAATTGGTCGGTTCACCTGTACTGTCATTTTTTGACTGGTGAAAAGATTCCAGGTTTACAGGTTTATTATCTGATACAAAAAGCAAACGCTTTAATAGTTTTGGAGTTATTCTTTATATCTGTACATATGAACAGATACTCATATTTAGTATTACTTAAAAGTTGTTCCAATTAGAGGGTTAACTGTGGTTGAACTGGACAAGTGTGATATTCACTGTATACATGACAAGGCGGTACAAGCAGTGCGACAGGCTTTATTTAGTGAAGATGTAGCTGTGTCGCTGGCCGAACTGTTCAAGGCCCTAGGAGATCCGACAAGAGTGAAAATCTTGTTTTCCTTAATGACCAGAGAGCTTTGTGTTTGTGACCTTACCGCTGTAATAGGAGTTTCTGAATCAGCAGTATCTCATCAGCTTAAAATTCTCAGGACTTTACGTCTTGTCAAGTTCAGGAGGGAAGGTAAAATCCTTTATTACTCACTGGCTGATGATCATATTGAGAAATTATTCGCTCAAGGGCTAGAGCATGTTACCGAATAAAAACCGTAAATGATAAGGAAGAAATTATGACCGATACGGCAGAAAAAATGGAATCGACAGTCTCATCCAAACTGCTCGTGACCGGTATAGACTGTCCCGATTGTGCAGCAAAAGTAGAAAAAGCCATTAAACGTATGCTGGGGGTAGTTAACGCAACATTCGTTTTCCCAGCAGGAAACCTCAACATAGAGTATGATCCACAACAAATCGGTGTTAATCAGGTAGTAGACAAGATTAAAAAGTTAGGTTATGAGGCAAGAGAAGACGACCGGAAAATCTCAGAAATTTCTCAAACCACTGATTTTTGCATCACAGGTATGGATTGTGCAGACTGCGCGACTAAATTGGAAAAATATATCTCCAAAGTCCCTGGAGTAGAGACTGCCCACGTCAATTTCGGCGCTTCTAAAATGACGGTAAGTCATAGTGTACCAGCGGCAGAAATTCTGTCAACCATTGAAAAAATGGGTTATTCGGGAAAAGTAGATGAGGGCAATCGGATAAAGAATAAACCGGCTAGTTTCTGGAAATCAAATCAGTATGTCAAGCCCACAGCTATCTCTTTTATTATGCTGATCTCTGGGCTTATTGCTGGAATGCTGGAAACATCGGAATTAATAGTCAATGGGCTGTTCCTTACTGGGATCTTTCTGGGCGGCTTTCTACCAGCCAAGAACGGCATCTCCGTGCTAGTTAATGCCCGAGAATTTGACATGAATTTTCTGATGATCATAGCAGTAATCGGCGCGTCGGCACTTGGTTCTTTTGAGGAAGCCGCAACGGTTGTATTTCTTTTCTCTTTCGGAAACACCTTGCAGAGTTATACTCTCGATAAAACAAGGAATTCTATTCGGGCTTTAATTAAATTAACACCAGATGAGGCTCTGGTCAGGCGAGGAGAAACTGAAATAACGTTACCAGTACAAAAAATTGTAATCGGAGACACAATTATCGTTCGTCCAGGTGAAAGAATTGCTATGGATGGTAAAGTCTCTGCTGGTTACTCTACAGTGAATCAGGCTCCAATCACAGGAGAGTCCATCCCGGTGGAGAAACAACCTGGAGATGAAATATATGCGGGAACTATCAACGAACGCGGTTCGCTTGAGGTCAAAGTTACAAAGCTAGCCAGGGACAATACAATATCCAGAATTATTCATTTGGTTGAAGAAGCTCAGGGATATCGAGCTCCATCTCAACAGTTTGTCGATAAGTTCGCGAAATATTATACTCCTGCTGTTATATTCTTGGCTGCTCTGGTTGCTACGGTACCCCCTTTGGCTTTGGGACAACCATTCGAGAAGTGGTTTTACGAGGCTATGGCTATGCTACTGGTAGCGTGCCCTTGTGCACTGGTGATATCTACACCCGTATCTATCGTATCTGCAATTGGCAACGCTGCTAAAAACGGTATACTCATTAAAGGAGGTAGGTACCTCGAAGAAGCCGGGGCTTTATCAGTAGTTGCCTTTGACAAAACCGGCACTCTTACTGAAGGAAAGCCTCAGGTAACCGATATCATTCCGACTGATGGAATCCCAGATAAGGAGTTCTTATCAATAGCCTCGGCAATTGAAAGCCGGTCGGAACATCCTTTAGCCGAAGCGATTGTCAAATCCGCTAAAGAACATGGAGCTGAAATCTCAAATATATCAGCATTTGAGGCAATTCCCGGAAAAGGAGCCAGAGCAATGGTTAAGGGCAAGACTTACCAGATCGGGAATTCCAGGTTATTTACAGAGCAGGCAATAGATCTTAAAAATATAGAAAGTGAAGTTTCCCGTCTGCAGAATGAAGGAAAAACAGTAATGATGCTAGGAGACGAGGAACGCGTTTTGGGCCTCATCGCTGTGGCGGATGTGTTGCGGGAAAATTCTGGACAGGCTATCAATAAATTAAAAAAAGCCGGTGTTAAAAAAGTCATCATGCTCACTGGAGATAATGAAAGCACTGCCCGTGCTATTGCCACAAAATCGGGAGTTGATGATTTCCGAGCAGACTTATTGCCAGAAGACAAAGTAGATGCGATTAAGAGACTCCTTGCTGAGCATGGCACGGTAGCTATGGTTGGAGATGGCGTCAATGATGCTCCGGCAATGGCAATGTCCACAGTCGGTATTGCAATGGGAGCTGCAGGCACTGATACAGCACTGGAAACTGCGGATATCGCCTTGATGGCTGACGACCTTACAAAACTGACCTACACTATCAGACTGAGCAGAAAAACACTGAGCATCATCAAACAAAATATCTTTTTTGCCTTAATAATTAAAGGATTAATTCTTCTGATGGTCGTCCCAGGTTGGCTGACTCTGTGGCTGGCTGTGGCAGGGGATATGGGAAGTTCGCTTCTAGTTACTCTGAATGGTATGAGATTATTGAGAGTGAAACATGAGGATTAAATTAATCCATGAATGAGGAGGACGAAAGATGGAGAATTTAAAAGTTTTAGGTGTGGACTGCAACAACTGTGCGGCAAACGTGCGTAAAGCCCTAGAAGGTGTAAATGGTATTGAAAATCTTGATATAAGACTTTCAGAAAAGATAGCTATAGTAACCTTTGATCCTGAAAAGGTTAGCAAGCAGGAAATCACTGAAAAAGTAGAAGACTTCGGCTATGATGTCGAATAAATAAAGTATGTATTTCACTCCAGATTAATGCCTATAATTTGAGATGTTTTCTCAACATTTAGGAAAGGAAACTTTCAGGCTATTAAAGCCATTAAATTACTGAGCTTCTCCAAAAGCAATTTATTCTTAGCAAAAATCTAAAATTATTCATGCCCGCACTCTTACGGGCATGAAAACAGGTAACTTTTGATTTATTCCTAATCACTCTAAATCCTGAATTTTATCTTATTCTTGAACCCGGCTTTATCTCTTTGTCTGGCATGAGCGCTGCTACAATTTCCCCTCCATCGTCGGCTGCGAGCATCATACCGTTTGATTCAACTCCGCAGAGTTTGGCAGGTTTCAAGTTGGCGAGTACGATTACAGATTTTCCGATCAGATCTTCAGGCGTGTAATACGAAGCAAGGCCTGCAACAAGCTGCCTTGGCTTTTCTTCGCCGATGTCCACTTCAACCCTGATGAGCTTTTTTGACTTTTTTACAGGTTCGGCGAGAAGAACCTTTCCTACGCGGATGTCGAGTTTTGAAAAGTCTTCATACTCGATAGTGGGAAGAGTTTCTTTTTCCTCTTGCTCGGGTTTTGCTGCGTTTTCAGCTTTTTTGGCTGATTTTGCTTCTTCGGCGGGCCCCATCCCTTCGGATTTAGCGGGTTCTTTACCGTTACCTTTTCCTGCGACTTTCTTTGCATCTGCGGCTCTTACCCTCTGATTTGCGATCTCTTCCATTTCCCCTATCCTGTCATCCTCGAGTTTGGTGAAAAGGATCTTGGGTTTTGCAAGTTTTGTACCTGCTTTTAGAGGTACGAGAGCTTCATCATACAGGGCGGCGTGCAGGTCTTCTTCCTGCCTAAGCTCTTTCCATGCAGTTTCCATACTTTCCGGGACCACTGGCTCGAAAATAAGGCATAGAGCTTTTGCTAGGTGGAGACAGTTGTAAATCACCTTTCCACAGGCTACCTTATCCTGCTTTATCAGACTCCAGGGTTCATGGGACTGGAAGTAGGTGTTTCCGAAAGATGCAAGGGACATTGCGGAATCAACGGCTTTTTTGAACTCGTATTCGGCCATTGAGTCTTTTACTCCCTTCAGAGCCTTTTCTATCTCTTCCCTTACCTCAGGTTCAAGCTCTCCTGCGGGAACTTCTCCATAGTTCTTGAAAGCGAAGAGCATTGTCCGATATAGGAAATTCCCGAGCACGGCAACAAGCTCGGTGTTTATCTTTTCCTGAAGCACGCGCCAGGAGAAATTCAGCTCCTTTGTGTGGGAGGTATAGCTTGCCAGATAATATCTCAATAAGTCCGGATGGAAACCATGGTCTAGGTAATCTTCTCCTACCCAGACCACATTACCTCTGCTCTTGGAAAACTTTTTATCTTCAATTTTGACCATGCCTGAAGCTACAACAGCTGAAGGCACCGAGTAATCTGCGCCTTTAAGCATAGCCGGCCAGAAGATGCAGTGGTGATAGGTAATGTCCCCTCCTATAAAATGGACAATTTCCCCGTTATTTTTCCAGTATTTTTCCCAGGAGTCCCCTGCTTTTGCAGCCCATTCCTCGGTAAAAGCGATATACCCTATGGGAGCATCTACCCAGACATAGACCACAAGATCATCATGTCCAGGGAATTTTACTCCCCATTCTAGATTCCGGGTAATGCACCAGTCTGTAAGTCCCTGCTTTACCCAGCCCAGTGCATAGTTCCTGGCATTGCTGGTTCCGCCAAGATCATTTGAGAGATAATCCATCAGGTAGTCACTGAAATCAGAAAGTTTGAAAAAGAAATGTTCCTGCTGTCTGTACTCGGCAGGTCCTCCGCAAATAGTGCAGACAGGATTCTGAAGTTCTCCAGGCTCAAGGTGTTTTCCACATCCTTGATCGCACTCGTCTCCTCTTGCTATTTCGCCGCAGTGAGGACAGGAGCCTTCTACGTAGCGGTCAGGGAGAAAACGATTACATTTCGGGCAATAGGCAATTTCGATAGTTTTCGGGTATACATAGCCTTTTTCAATCAGCCTGTTGACAATATCCAGGGTTCGGTTGTGGTTTTCAGGATCATCAGTTGTCCCAAAAGCATCAAAGTAAACTCCTAGCTGCTTGAAAGTCTCGTCAAAATGTTTGTGATAGACCTCTACAAGCTCTTTAGGGGTGATCCCGAGCTCTTCTGCATTTACGACAATGGGGGTGCCGTGAGTGTCCGAGCCGCAGACAAAAGTAACGTCCCTTCCTTCCTTTCTTAGGGAACGGGCAAAAATATCAGCGGGCACATAAGTCCGGAGATGCCCGATATGAGCCTTGCCGTTTGCATAAGGCAGGCCACAAGTGACAAGTACGGGTTTACTAGATGATTCTGGCATTCTTATCTCCACATATTTTTTATGAATATATTCCTCTTCGAATATTGCAATTCAGAAATATATTTCGCTCATACTTTTTGATCAAACTTTTTTCGAAAAAGTTTGTTGCAATTCAGAAATATATTTCGCTCATATTTCTTGATCAAACTTTTTTGAAAAAATACTGTAATTCTAAATATTTTGCTACTAGGTTTTACAAGGTAACTTATTTGAGGGATAGTTAATAATTCTATATAAAGAAGGATGAGATATAGACACAGGTTAATAATAGCTCCGACAACTTAAGCTCTTAAACAAATTATATTGCCTGTAGATTTCTGTAAGTTCTCCTTCTTGCATCGCCTGCTATAATAATATATGTACTTGTGTAATTAAACATGTAAATGATTTTTAAGACCACAGACTAAAGCAACAAATCTAAAATATACGGTCCTAAAATATACGGGTTCTATCAGATATGAACGATAAAAACATAAACCCTGAAGGCACCAACTCAAAAGATCTATCTGGAGATGACAACTTAGAAAGCAGTCCTCACAACGGAAGAGAAAACTCCGTGCCTGATAATGGAACTTACGGTACGAGTGATAACTCCTTCAACGGGTCTGCCCCTGATGATTCGGAAAAAACGGTTAATCAGAGAACCCAGGTTGAGACTTCTGAAAATAAAGAAATAAATAAGAGTTTAAACATGAATCCCAATCCGTATCCTCAGAACAAAAAGCGTAGATGGATGCCCTACCTGCTGGTCGTCCTTGCTCTTGTTTCTGTCATAATGGTGAGTCTTGCGGTAATTTCTTCCAATCTCGGTATTGGGGAAAGCTTGGGAAGTCCGGAGAAGGTAGCTGTTATCTACGTCCAGGGCACCATATTTTCCGGAAACGTTGCTGAAGGGCTTGGTTATGCTACTTCCGAAGAAATTACAGGAAATATACACAGGGCTGCCGCAGACGACGGGGTCAAGGCAATTGTGCTTAGAATTGACAGTCCTGGAGGGTCTCCGGCAGCAGCCCAGGAAGTCGTGGAAGAAATTAAAAAAGTTCAGGCAAAAGGAATTCCTGTGGTTGTGTCCATGGGAGATCTTGCAGCCAGTGCAGCATATTATATCTCTGCGCCGACCGATTACATTATTGCAAACCCCTCTACGAATACCGGATCTATTGGAGTGATCTGGATCTTCCAGAACATGTCTGCCTCTTATAATGAAACAGGTGTAGATTATTATGTTGCAAAATCAGGAGAAATGAAAGATATGGGAAGCACCTGGAGAGGGCTTACTGATGAGGAAAAAGAGTATGCTGATTCCGTGGTTATGGAATGCTACGAAAATTTCGTAACCGAAGTTTCCGAGGGGCGCAACATGTCCAGAAGTGAAGTAAAAACCCTTGCCGATGGTCGCATATATACCGGAACCAAGGCAAAGGAACTTGGGCTTGTGGACGATTTTGGAAATCTTTATGATGCAATTGACAAGGCTGCGAAACTTGGAGGAATTTCAGGAGAACCCAAAGTTGAATATATGAACAAGGCAAGTCTTTCAAAGCTGATTCTAGGTTCGGGATCCGGAGGATCAAATGAGACAGCCGAACAATTTGTCAGTTACTTTGAAGACAGTCCATATGGAAGAATCCTTGCCTGAATTATTTTTAACTCTCTTTTTTTCAATTTATTTATTTATTTATTTATTTATTTATTTATTTTTAATTCCTTTTTCCTTTAACCTTCCTTTGTGTTATCGACTTTTCTCCTGCAAATTTTGTCCAGAAGCAGAATGTTATTAAGTATAAGAGACCCGCTCCAGCCTAGAGGAATTGCCCAGGCAGGATTGCCTGTAGACTGATCTACCTGTTCAGGAAGAAGTCCTGTACTGGTTGCTCCGGCAAGAGCCCATTTAAGGTATTCAATTCCTTCATCGGTCAGCCTTTTCATGTTTTCATCATACCCTTCTTCCTTTTTATAGGGAATCTTATTCGTGGGAGTAAGTATTGCTTTTTCATATGGGAGGTCAAGGGCAAGAGAAAACATTGCTTCCGAAAGCCAGAGTGTAGTTACTATCCACGGATTTCCGTTTATGTAACTGTCATTTTCATACCTTTTGATGCCGTAACCGAGATTGACGGATATTGAAAGCTTTTCCTGAATGTTTTCTATCATAAACTGGATCATATCTCTCTCGACAGGATTTTTTGGAGAGAGCATTCCAAAAGGAACATAAGTGCCGAGAATACTTGCATCCACGATTTTATCCAGTTTCTCGTTAATAACTCCTTTTGCAAAATAACCTTCCTGAAGCCAGAAACGGTCAATTGTAGCCTGCTTGATGAACTCTGCCCTCTTTTTCCAGCGTCTTGCCATACCAGCCTCCCCGTTTTCTTCAGCCAGGTGGGAAGCTCCCATGAGCCCGGCATAAATTGAGGCATTCGTATAGGTGAAAATTCCATAGTAAGTCTCCCAGAGATCCATACAGCTTTCGTGAATTCCTGACTTGGTCCGCTTCATTAGGTATTCGGCAGCCCTGAGTATAGAGACCCAGACTTCTTCAAGAAACTCAGCTTTTTTCAGGCCTTCGAGAATCCTATAATAAACGTCCATAGCATAGAGCGTGGATCCGGTTTCGTCGATCTGAGTCGAGTAGTCAAAATTGCCCCAGGAGGGAGCTATATCTCCGTTAAGCCAGTAGCGTTGAAACCAGGAACCATCAGAAAGCTGAGTCTGGATGCACCATTTGAAAAATATATCGCAATACTCCGGATAGCCTGAGTGCTTTAATGCGAGCACGATTTCTGCGGCATCTCTATTCCAGCAGAATCCATATCCTCCGCATTTCTCGAAGTTTGAGTCAAATTCCGGAGCAGCCACGAAAGATCCATATTCGTGGTCATTAAGGAGGTAAAGCATGAGAAGAGCCCGGTTGTAGGCGTTGAACAGTTCCTGACGCAGGTTATTGTATTCCTCAAGCCCAGGAATTTTGATTACCTGCTTTCTGGAAAGCCACATAACCCAGTGTTCTCGCGTTTTTTCAAAAATATATTCAAGAGGCATTTTTGAGACCTCTTGTATCCTTTTATGCAGGAGGCGTCTGGAAGAAGCAGCTCCTATAAGGATAACAAACTCGTTTGCTCCGTCAGCTTCCAGCTCAAGGTCCCAGCCAGCCACGTTATTGATATTTCCTATGTCTTCTTTGTTCCCCTGGAGTTTTCCGTCTTCCATATCATATTTGGAATTCGTCCACCATATGGTATCCATTGCCTTTCCGATTTGCCACTCCGTAAATTCTGGCTGGGAGTATATCCCTATATGATAATTTTGCCAGTACTGTACGAGCAAATGAGTCTCGGTATCACAAAAACCGGAGTTTTTCTTGGAGGTTTCCCCTACATCGAAATTTGAATAATAAAAGAATTTTCCTGAAATTTTTTTCTGAGACTGGATCTTAAACCTGCGGATAAGTACGGGCACTTCAGGGTGTACAAGATCAAGAATAGAAATTCGGATTCCCGACTCATGATACAGTTTTGTGGACACGATATTTGTGTCCTCTATATAGTTCTGGACGCTATGCCACTCGTTATCGTTGGTCCAGAGAAGCCTTTCTCCTGTATGGATACAGGCAACGGACTCTTCAACGTGCTGAGCATGGTCTCGCCGAGGATAAAAAAAACCTAAAATTTCCCCCTTTTTACCCATTGTTACAAGCAGCTCGTCATTTCCGAGAATGACATTGGGTTGCTTTATCACCGCTTCTCCCCTCTCAGCTGGTATTCCTGACTTGTACCGCCCGATGGTGCCAGCGAGATTATGTGCTCGCAGACCTTCTTTCCTGTAGCTTTACAGCTTACTTCCCTAACACTTATATTTTTCCCGAAGTATTCGGTCAGGTAACCTGCAAAATAGCCACTCATAAAGGCACAAACTGGTTGGTCAGACCCTCCATAAACATCAGCTATAAACGAGTCTTTCACAATGATTTTTCCTTCATACGTCTTTGGATCACATTCGATTTCCAGAATTCCCCACCCTACACCTTTGTAGAGTTCTGCAAGCACGCTTGCAAAATTACTGTCATTAAGGTTCAGAATACTCTTGAAATACTTGGCTGCGTGAATCCCTCCCTTAAGTCCTGAAATTGTAAGAAGTCCCTCTGCATGCGGTGCACTCTGGTTGAGAGTTTTTATAATATCAACAATTGTAAGTGCCCTTGCCATAACTCCCCTTACCCCTATAACATTTAGAGGAAAGTCCACGGAATAAACCATCCCGTATTCTGAAATTCCATACTCTACCTCGCTTACAACCTCAAGTTCCTTTATTTTTCGGGCAAAATTGTCCGGATCAACATCTTTGTTAAGTTCGGTAAATACCGAGTATTCTCCGGTTTTCTGTGTGATATTATCCAGATGACCAAACATTATGAACGCGTTCTCTTTTTCGAGAAAATCGGTTATTAAAGACAGAGCTCCTGGTTCTTTCGAATAAATTATTTTATACCATACAATCTGCGAGCTTTCATTGAAGCCTGCAAACATGAATAAATCCCTTACCATGTGACCTGACTCCCATGAATTAGTATGTATTCATTTAGTTAAGCTATTGCGCTAAGTTTCCTGAATACCTGTGCTTTAAAATCCATAAGTACAGCCATGAAATTGACCGCTGCATCGAAAGGTGTCGAGTGGACACTAAAATATGAATGTACATCCCCATCTCCGAGCCATTTGGTACACATATAGTAGTAATGATCCGAAGTCAGCATGTGCTTCCATATACGCAAGATTTCAGGGTCTCCTGTCTTCCTTACAAAGGGCTCAAGCAGCTTTATTTCTTCAAAACAACGCCTTTGCATATCGTTACCAAGCCATGCGCTGGTATCACGTTCCATATCAGCCCAGGAAATTGTGGAGAAATCCCCAATATCGATCTCGGCTACAGGGGAGTATTTCTCGACAAGCTCAGTAGGAGTGCTGAAATCCAGGTTAGTCTTGAGCACTTCCCCGGGGAGCTCTTTCAGGAAGGAAAATATTCCTGTTTCTTCCCACTGATGCTCTCCGAATGTCTCATAATCCATAAATATATTAACACAGTCTTCTTTATTTCCTGAAGCCCATGAGGCCCATTTCTCTGCAGTCAGGGGATATCCATCCCACCACCTTGCCGAAAACCTGTATCCGATATCGTCACTTAGCTTGTAGTTCCTGAAGATTATGGGAAGTCCCGAACCTTTTGCCCTGTAAAGCACATTGGGAGACCTTCCGTCAAGCATATGGTCCGCACCTTCGGTAAGGATTGCCCTGTACCCTAGATCCGATACAAGTTTTGCTATCGTGTTATTGTAAAGCAGTTCGGTGTTCCGGAAGACCTGAGGTTTAACTCCCAGAAGGTCAAACATAAGTTCTCTGTGTTCCTTTATCTCCTCAACAAATTCGGTTTTGTCTTCAAAAAGGCTTGAAAGGGAATGATAAAAGGTTTCGTCCAGGAATTCCACTGCTCCGGTTTCAGCCATCTGTCGGAAGCTTTCTAGGACATCTTTTCCCCAGAGTTCGCTTTGTTCGAGCAGGGTTCCTGTAACCGAAAGAGAAAACCTGAATTCTCCTTTATGTTCGTCAAGAGCGTCAAGGAGGAGCCTGTTTGTAGGAATGTAGCATTTCTGGGCTACTCTTTCAAAGATCTCCCTGTTGCTTCTCTCGTCAAAATAACGGAAAAAACCTGATCGGTCATCAGGCCAGAACCTGCGCAATCTAAATGGTTGATGTGCCTGGAAGTATATGCAAACCGAGGTCATGCTCCCTCCTCCAGCACAGCTCTCCTGAAATCGGAAAGGATGGAGAAATAATTGACAGCCTTTTCATACCCTTCTCTGATATTCCCAGAATTCATGGAAAAAAAGATTTCACTCTGCTGAAGGTAACCGAATATCTGTTTAAGTTCGTGATAGTTCTTGTTTTCCTTAATTCCTGAAAGTTCTTCTCCAATTCTCACCAGTTCTCGCAGGTAAAGCTGCTGAGCGTGGTTTCCTAATGCATTATGCATCCCATAACGGATTGTCTGTTCGGTTCCCAGGGTAGGAAGTTTGAAGGGCTCAAACCGCTTGACAGCCTCAGATGGTGTTAGCATCTCGATACTTCTTGATTCGAGGGCTTCTGGTAACTTACGGATAAACTCAGCTATCATACTTTCATTTCTGTAATGACAGCAGAGATTTGCGTAATTAAAATAGAGGGTCAGGACGTCACCTTCCATACTGGCAATCCAGTCCACGAATTTTTCAGGAATAAGAGGATAACCTTGCCAGTTTTTTTCCGAAAAGCGCAGTTCAAGGTCTTCGCTAAGGTTTATGTGCCTCAGCAAAGTCAGAAGACGGTTCTCAAAGACATGTACAGGATCATATCCATTCATAAGGTTCCTGGATCCCTCGGCGATAAGACCCTTAAAACCCAGGTCGGAAAGAATTTTTCCTACTCTTTCAGTGTACAGAAGTTCGGTATTTACGAAAACCTTGGGTGTGATACTCAGTAATTCCTTAAGAATTTCCCTGTACATGAGCACTTCCTCCTTAAACCAGGAAAGGTCAGGATACACTGAACTCAGGGAGTGATAATTACAACTCCCTGTAAATTCTACGCTCCTGCTTTCCCCAAGTTCGCGGAATGATTCGAGAAGTTCGGGATCCCACCGACACTGTTCAAGAAAAGGCCCGGACAAATCAAAGGAATATTTTCCTCCCCTTTCAACAGATTCCAGAATCAAATCATTGAGACGCAGAAACTGCTGACTTGTTTTTAAAAATTTTGAAAAAATATTATTCCGGTCAAAATACCGGTCCATTTCAGGCATCCCGCAAAACCCTTCTACAGGCCAGTACCACTTGGGACTGTAAGGTAGATGCACTCCCATACAAATACATACAGCTTTCATAACAAAATAATCTAGTGCGGAAACCTACTAAAAACTATTGTTTTGGTTAACTCATAACTATCTTTATGCCAAATTTTAACTTGCAGCAGGATTAGAAATACTGAGGATAAGATCAAAAAGCAAATTTTTTAATTTTCAGAATGAACTATTGTAAAAAAAGAGTTGTAAAAATAAAAAAAATGGGATGAAATCTAAAAACAAAAGGGACTTTATCCTATCATAAACCTTGTAAGGCTGCCGTATGCATCGGAGATTTCTTTGAGGGACAGGGAAATCTCGAAATCTTTTCCTTTAACCTCAAGGGAATTTCCTCCTACATTGCCGATTATCTTATGAGGCACGTCTTTGAGAATTTCCAGTACAGCCTCAGGTTCGCCTGTTGCAAGTAGAGCTCTTGCTGGAGTTTCTGAGAATAACAGTTCCTCAGTTTTCAATTCTGCAATTTCACTCAGGTCTATCTTTGCACCGGAATTCCTGCACATCCTTGCAAGTCCGGCAGCAATTCCTCCAAGGGATAGATCATGTGCCGAACTGAGTTTCCCACTCCTTGCAGCTTCGATTACGGCTTTTATTATCTCAGGAGTATTTTCCGGGACATGGGGGATTTTTCCGGCATTCTGGGCTCCTAAACAGGTGTAATATTCGGAACCTCCCATATCTGCAGTTGTTTCTCCTACCAAGAAGATGGTATCTCCGGATTTTGCAAAGAAGCCTGAAGGGAGAGGAGTTTCAAGGTTAACTTTTCCTATCATTCCTATTGAAGGGGTTGGGAGAATTGCAGTCTTTAACTCATCACTTTCATTATATAGCGAAACATTTCCTCCAACTACCGGGATTGAAAGTTCCCGTGCCTGGTCTCCAAGCCCAAGTACGGCATTTTTGAATTGCCAGTAGATCTCCGGGCGATCTGGATTTCCAAAGTTCAGACAGTTTACAATGGCAAGCCCTTCAGCGCCTTTTACTGCAAGGTTCATGACGTTTTCGATTACTGCAGTCTTTCCTCCGTTATAGGGGTCAAGAAGAGTGGCTCTTGGCTGGCAGCCGCAGGAAAGTGCAATTCCTCTTTTATCGGTAATTCTTAGAACGCCAGAGTCTTCTCCAGGTTTGACAACTGTTCTCAACTGGACTTCATGGTCGTATTGCCTGTAAATCCATTCTTTTGAGGCGATATTATAGGAAGACAGGACTTTCAGGAAAGCTGCTTTTAGATCTTCCGGAGTTTCGGGGGCTTTACTTTCTTCAATCTTGGGAATAGGAGTTACTGAGGGTTTTTCACAGGTCGGAGCTCCGCCTGTTAGAAGATCTATTGGAATATCCGCAACAATTTCCCCTTTGAATTCAACCGTATAATTTGGCTTCTCTGTCAAGTATCCCACTACAGCTCCATTAAGGTCGTATTTTGCTACCAGAGCAAGTACTGCATCAACGTCTTCAGGAGCTACTTCAAAGACCATGCGTTCCTGAGACTCTGCAAGCAGGATTTCATACGCGTTCATGTTTGGTTCGCGCTGGGGCACTGCATCTGCAATAATGTGGGCTCCAAGTCCTCCCTTTGCAGCCAGTTCTGAGCTTGCTCCTCCAAGACCCGCCGCTCCGAGATCTTTGCAGGATTTTATATAGCCTTTCTCCATTGCTTCCAGCGTCATTTCGATTACAAGTTTTTCGGTATATGGGTCTCCCACCTGGACGCTTGGACGGTCTTCGGCTTCGGCTGATTCTGAAAGGTCTCTGGAAGCAAAGGAAGCTCCTCCAAGGCCATCTCTTCCTGTGTTGGAACCTGCAAGCACAAGCTTGTTTCCGGCTTTCTGGGAACGAGCAGTTATGACCTCATCTTCCCGGCAGAGCCCTACTGCAACCACATTTACAAGAGGGTTTCCACTATATTTTCTGTCAAAGAAAGTCTCACCATTGACCACAGGCACTCCTATGCAGTTTCCATATCCTGCGATTCCCTTAATTATCTGCTCAAAAAGGAACATATTTTTTGGAGTGTCCAGAGGCCCAAAATAGAGTGGATCCATAAGGGCTATTGGGCGGGCTCCCATTGATATTATATCCCTTACGATGCCTCCTACTCCGGTAGCAGATCCATTATAGGGGTCAACATATGAAGGGTGATTATGGCTTTCCATACCTATAGCAAGCACGTATTCATCTTCGAATTTTATAATTGCAGCATCGTCTCCGGGGCCGATAATTACGTTTTCCCCCGTGCTGGTAAAAGTTTTTAGGAGAGGAGCACTTGAGCGGTAGGAACAGTGTTCGCTCCATAAGTTTAAAAAGCAGCCCTGTTCTACTAGGGTGGGCTCTCGCCCGAGTTCTTTTTTAATGATCTTAAGGTCTTCTTCAGGTAACATTGCCTTGCCTCTGATGCTTAATCCTTTTTTGGATACCGAAGCTTCGGTTTCTCTAATAGATTATTCCCTAATTCCGGATTTTTCAGTATTAGTATTAACAGCTTATGCCGACATAAAGGAATAAGGATTAAATAAATATTTCTAACATCCGTACTGCGCTTCCCGATTTCCGCTTCCCGATTTCCGTCTCGGGAGGACGGTGCCCTTTTCGCTTCGCTCAAGAGGGCTGAATTTGGGGTAAGAAGAGGTGTTTTTCAACTTGCTAAATAAAGCTGATTTACCTGCAATCTTTTTCAATAAACTGCTTGCCTGCAAGCCTTTTTAAAAAAGGCTTGAGCGAAAAACCCCTATGAGCGGCGTGATCACAACCCTTTTTTGAAAAAGGCTTGACCGAAAATCCCAGCTTAATCTAAAACGACGTGACGGCGTGATCAACCGGCGTCACACTTGCAGGTAAACATTTGTACTCAAGAGGACTAAATAATAATGAAGATACTTGCTGAATCAAGAGGACTGAATTTCGGTTATGAAAAATCGTCTTGGAATTTTTACTGGTTAAGAATTAAATTGGTTTTGGAAAGATATATGGATAAAAAGTATTTGAAATAAAGTGGATTAAAGAAATTTAAGGTTAGATCTGCTGGATCATTTTTTCCACTTTTACTCCGGATTCAGTAAGAGCATACATTTCATCTTTTTTTGTAATTAATTCTTTCTGTTCAAGTTCTTCAAGAGTTTTTGCGATGGTAGGGTGTGCAACTCTCAGGGTTTTCGATACTCTTTTCCCTTCCATTTCTCCTTTTGAAGAAAGTAAGGAGAGCACTTTTTGTCTTATATTGTTTCCGTTTACAAAACCTATTAAATCGTTCAATTCGTTCATCAGGTGCCCCCGAATTTTATTTATATAATTAACACTTTTATACTGCTATATTTATATAATAGAAGTGCATATATATGCACTGCAGGTTAGTAGAAAGAGATGGGATTCAAGATATATCTAACTTATTGCTGGATAAGAGAAGCTCTTTCCGGCAAAATCGGGGATTTTAAGCTTTTTTGACTTTTTGGCTTAGGCACTTTTCCGGAGTGGCAATTTCTTGAATTTTTTAGACGTTTTCTCCATCTTTCTCACTTGTAGTCTTTATTAGTCTATACTCTTCACCAAATTATATTATTATATAGTTTACAAACGAATATTATATAAAAAATTGAAAAATAATAAGCTCTGGCTGGCTTTTTATATTGTTGAGAATTTCTGATTATTAACTGAAATTCAATATAAAGTGCCTGAAAAATACCATTAGGCTTTAATATCATCATTGATAAGTACTTTATATCTATTTAGTTATTTTTAGATGTAAATTACATATGCAATGATTACAAATTCGGAGGATATACCAACAAATGAGCAGCGGAATGTGCCCAGTATGCGGGCTTCCAAAAGAACTTTGCATTTGCGAAGAAGTTGCCAAAGAGCAACAGAGAATTACCGTAAAAGTTAACAGAAGAAGATA